>JAFXXN010000196.1 GCA_017542245.1 Lachnospiraceae bacterium | reverse complement strand
CATGAGGGTTTACCATGACGAGCCCACACACAGCAAGATATTCATAGAGTTTATCGCACTGATAATAAGGAATAAGATATATAGCTGCCTGACCGACAGGATGAAGGAGATCCATAAAAAGAAGAATTACATGACTGTTCCGGCAGCAATAAGGGAACTTGAAAAGATAGAACTGATCCGACAGCCTGATGGAGTATACAGGCTTTTTCCAGTTGGTTATGTATCTGTCCTTGGGTGAAGCGAATTGATTTATTGATATTCTGGATTATAGTTTAAACGCTGATATAAAACTGTTGTTATTCCATTAGAAGATGTCTTTGTTTTGTACAGAAGGGTCCAGTTTTCCTGACCGGCAGCATAATCATACACTGATTTTGTGAATATAGACTTACAAAACATATTACCAGCTTCTTCGCTACGTTTATCTACGAAAAGATATATATCTGAGAAAAGATTATTGGTTAATTGGTAATTCTTGTTTATCAGTAAGTACTCCGCTGTTATTTTAGAATAGTTGTTTAGTTTCGAATTATAGCGGATGATGGTGTTATTATCTTCTATTATATTGCCCAGCAGTTTTACACATAGCACCCTGGTTTCCAGCTCCGTTGTCCATAATGTCGAAGAGGCGATATTATGTCGATAATTTTTTGAAGACAACAGTTCATCAAAGACTGTTGTACGCTTTCTTCTTTCAGGACGATCACTAAGATGCTGTAATCCTAAAAGATGGTGACAGTCCTCTTTAAGGATTGTGATCGAGAATTTTATGAGTTTGCCGGCTCGACCAATATGAAAATTATATTCAGTTCCAATTAAATCGGAATATGATTGGACGCTTTGCAGAAGTATTTCGGAAGTCATTAGATTGCCTTTCAGAATTTATAGAAAATAAAAAGGCTCTTCAGTGTATGAAGAGCCAGTGATGTTTTCATTGCCGGTTCTGGGGTATCATCCAACCATCCATAAAGCTCCACAACACATCGCTTACCGGCACGACCTGTTGCTTCAACGCTTAGCGGACACTCTCTGTTGTCCGTTGTCATTTTTATTATAGAGTGTAGAAGGGGTTTTGTCAAGATGTTTATCCGGTGGGTGTGTTAAATAAATATTAAGCTTTGTTAAACATTGGCAATGCCATTAAGACAGATGTTCGACATTGAGGTCAAAACCTGTGAATAGAATATTCCTTTCGGAAAAAACGGCGCAGGCTCCCAGCGCCTGTCGGTGGACCAGACATACGTCAGCCCAAATGATTTATTACGATTATCCTTAGTATATATGAAAGATCTTATAGTGTCAATATGTTGATTTTTGGAAATTTTTAAGGTTTTATAAGATGAAACTGTTTACAGCTTACCAGAAGGAACATTGATGATCTTTAGCTTGATGATGGCAAGTGTGGGGAACCGTATTGCCACTGAGAGCAGGGAGAAGAATTATAAGGATATGAGGCTTTTTGACTTCATATATACTTCGGTTGCGGGATGGGCTACGGTGTGTCTTTTGTGTCTTTACCAGCCGTTTGTAAGGATGTGGCTCGGGACGGATATGATGCTGGAGATGCCGGTCGTGATCGCGTTATGTTCGTATTTTTATATCTTGAAGTCCGGGGATATCCGCTGGGTGTATCAGGAGGGCGCAGGCCAGTGGTTTGAGTGCCGGTTTATTATGATCGGGGAAGCCGTGGCGAATATAGTGCTGAATGTTTTATTGTGTAAGTTGTGGGGCGTGTTCGGTATTGTGCTGGCTACGGTGCTTTCTGTCTTTGTAACGAATGTGTTTTTCTGCCCGAAGGTGCTGTTTGACCGGTATTTTAAGAACGGGAAACTTAAGGAGTACTGGACCGATCATTTATTATACTTGGCTACTATGCTTCTTACGGCAGGGTGCAGCTGGGTGGTTTGTGATTTCCTGCTCCCTGTGAGCGATTCCGGACTGGTAAGCAGTCTCCTGTGTCTGGCGGGCCGTCTGGTGGTGTGTACTGCGGTTTCTGTAGCGGTGTTTTTGTTGGCGTGGAAGCATTGGGGTCAGACCCCATGAACAAAATATGAACAAGATGGGGGTTTTATTGTTTATAACCCTGTCAATTACGTGTTAAAATTAAAATTGGTGGGGTCAGACCCTATGAACAGATCGCAGCATTGAGCGATGAGCTTTATGCCATAGATACCGGAATCTGTGTGATGAAAAGAAACTTGACTTTAAGGCATGTTTAGAGTATCTTTAGTATTAGGGATAGAGGAATATTGTTCGGTGGAAGGAGTGCTGCAGCATGGGTATTTATTTTAATCCTGGAAAAACTGCATTTGAGGAAGCCGTTAATTCGGAGATTTTCGTAGACAAAACAGAAATGATCCGTTATCTGAATAGTGTTATAAAAACGGAACAGAAGTATGTCTGTGTTTCACGCCCGCGACGTTTTGGTAAGTCCATGGCAGCTAAAATGCTTTGTGCCTATTATGACCGGGAAGCAGACAGCAGATCTCTTTTTGAGAAGTGCAAGATAAGTAAAAGTGCAGGAGAAGAGAGCGCCCCTGAATGGGATAAGTACCTTGGAGAATTTGATGTAATCAGGCTGGTGATGACGGAGTTTATGCAAGATTCAGTGTCTATAGATGATATGCTCGATTACCTGTCGGAAGAGGTGATTTCTGAACTAAAAGAAATATATCCCGGAGTCAGATATGGCAATCGAGTGAATTTGCGAACCGTGATGAATAAGATTTATGGAAGTAAAAAAACACAGTTCGTGATAATCATTGACGAATGGGATGCAATCTTCAGGGAATATAAAGAAGATAAGGAAGGACAAAAGAAGTATCTGGATTTTTTAAGGGATTGGCTGAAAGATAAGGAGTATATTGCGCTGGCTTACATGACAGGAATACTTCCGATCAAGAAGTATGGTAAGCATTCAGCCCTAAATATGTTTACTGAATATTCCATGATACAGCCAAGACAATTGGCTCCATATGTTGGTTTTACCAGTATAGAAGTTGAAGATAAATGTAAAGAGAAGAAGCTTGATTATTCCGGATTCAAGTCCTGGTATGACGGGTACAGGCTTTCTAACAGAGCGTCAGATGAAATGATCCTTGAAGGGGAGAGTGTTGACGATACAGTATATCGTGAATATGATATTTACAGTCCATATTCAGTTGTGAACGCCATGCTCAGCAAACAGTTTGAGAACTATTGGAACCAGACAGAAACCTATGAAGCCCTGCAGCAGTATATTGATTGGAACTTTGAGGGCTTGAAAGAAGATGTGGCCGTATTGATGGAAGGTGGAAAGATACCGGTGGATATTACCGGCTATCAGAATGATATGACCACATTCCACAGTAAGGATGATATCCTGACGATGCTGATCCATTTGGGATACCTTGGATATGAAAGTGATACAAAGGAAGTCTTCATTCCAAACAAGGAAGTACTGGATGTATTTAAGTCGTCTACAAAGAACAACAGGGATTGGACAGTAACTTTCAGAGCACTTCAGAATTCGAGAAAGCTTCTTGAGGCCACTTGGAACTGTGACCGAAAAATGGTAGCAGAACTGCTTGAAGCGGCTCATGACAAAGCAGGAAACAGGACCTATCACAGTGAGGCTGGGTTATCCTATGCAGTGCAGCTGGCATATTATGCCGCGCAGGATCTGTATACGATAATCCCGGAGCTTGATACAGGAAAAGGATATGCGGATCTGGCATATATCCCAAAGGATCCGAAGTATCCGGCGATGCTAATTGAGCTCAAATATGAAAAGGATGCGGATACGGCAATCTCGCAGATCCACAGGCAGAATTATCCTGAAAGGCTGGAACTGTACAAAGGGAATCTGATATTAGTTGGAATCAATTATGACAGAACCTTGTCTAATGATAGTGAGGAATTTAAGCATCACAGCTGTGAAATTGAAAAGGCAGTTTGAAATTGATTAAGCATTGGGGTCAGACCCCATGAACAAAATGTGAACAAAATGGGGGCTGGTCCCATGAATTTCCGGCCTGTTTAGGGAGTTTTCCTAACAGGCTTTTGTTTCAGAAGAAAAATCCGCATAGTAGTAAATGTTGTAGGTTTAGGGAGGGTTTAATGGCAAGACAGAAAAGAATATGGTATCCCGGTGCGATATATCACGTGATGAGTAGGGGCAACAGAAGGACGGCAATATTCCAGGATTATGGTGATTATCTGCATTTCCTGGAAGTAATGAAGACAATCAAAGAAAAGTATCCATTTAAGGTTCATTCTTTGTGCCTTATGACAAATCATTTCCATATGGCTATTGAGACTATTTCGACAGAACTTTGGCGGATAATGCAGAAGCTGCTTAGTCTTTATGCTGAAGAGTTTAACCACAAGCATTCATTTACCGGGCATCTTTTTGAAGGGCGTTACACGGCTTGTATTATCGAGGATGAGCGTTATTTCCTGGAAGTGAGTCGTTATATACACCTGAACCCGGTGAAGGCTAAGATGGTCAGAGAACCATTGGATTATGAGTATAGCAGTTATCCGTTATTTATGTCGGATAGTTTAGAAGAAAATGCCAGCAAAATATCATCTTATATAGCGGAACTTATAGATACTTCCAGGGTTTTTTCATATTTTGACACAAATCCCAAGGAGCAGTATCGCATGTTTGTTGAGGGCAAGATTTCCCATGAAGAGCAGGAACTTTTGATACAGAAGGATATGAAGGAAGATGAGATGTGGCTTCCTGGGGTCAGACCCCATGAATAGGGGTGCATAACTACGGGGGCTTCTCTTGAGGATGCTATCAATCAGATAACTGATGCTGCTTCGGGATGGCTTGTTGTTGCCGAGGATGAAGGACTTGATATTCCGGAAGCGACAAGACAGGCGGTTGTGAACAGATCGGAAAATGATTTTCTATCACTTATACAGATTGACACCATCTCGTACAGAGCAGCCACAGATACAAGAGCTGTAAGGAAAAATGTTTCGCTTCCTCGGTGGATGGCTAACTTAGCTGACAAACGAGGGGTTAACTGTTCGTAGCTTCTTCAAGAGAGCCTTAAATGATATGGGGTCAGACCCCATGAACAGTTTATGGAGGTCGGCCCCTGTTTGTTCACAGTTTGTTCATGGGGTCTGACCCGACCCCAGTTGCAGCTTAGCGAAGAAATCCTCGAGGATGTAGCGGCTGTCCACCTTTTTATATATGCGGATGACAGGGTTTCCGGGCATTTTGGAAGATGAGGTATCTTCATTTATATAGGGTGCGGGTTCGAAGGTGTATTTACCGCAGTCGGGGTTCAGGGCCAATGCTATTGCGGGAGAGTCGCCCAAAGACCAGCTTTCGCCTTTAGTCCAGCCTGCATTTGGTGACATATTGTATTCGATCATGTTTTCATAAAGGTGTTTTCCTATTTTTCCGTATGGAAATACCTTTAGTTTTAATTCTGCAAGTCCTACATTTATTGTTGTGTATACATCCGAAGGAACCAGCCAGAGGTCAGTGCCGCTGGCAAGTACTTCATTGGCTGCCGTTATATCGTTTCCTGCATTAAATTCCCTGAAGGGAGCTTTTACGTCACCGCCACCATGGGTACCTATCCAGATGACGGTGACTTTTTTCTTTATTTCAGGGCATTTTCTGAATGCCATGGCTACATTTGTGATGGCGCCCTGACAGAGGATATAGGTTTTGTCCCTGCTTAGGGCTTCCTTTATAATGAAATCAACTCCTTCGCTGCAGGCAGTTTCGCCGTTTGCCGGAGTTTGTGATTTAAGAAGCGGATATTCTTCGCCCATAAGGGTGGGAACTTTGAGTTCCATGGCTTCAAGTATGGTCTCTATTTCTTTATAACTTTTTTGTACGGAGCCTTCTTCATTAAAATGTTCTGCGACAATTCCCTTGACTATGAGTTTGGGACTCAGTAACGCCTGAACTATGGCGAACGGATCGTCTGCTTCGCAAGCGGCATCGGTATCTATGATCACATTGATTTTTTTATAATCAGGTATTTTTATCATCGTATATTTCTCCTATGTTTTTTATGTACTCTTTTTAATTAGCAGAAGCCGGTCATTGTCACCTTGAAAATACCTTCAGCGTTTCCTAGGGAACAAAACGCTGTTTCGCATTTTCAATTTGGGTATAATTTATTATACCAATTTCCAAAATTTTTTCAATCATGGAACTGGGGTCAGACCCCATGAACGACCCCATGAACATGTGTTCATATTTTGTTCATGGGGTCTGACCCCAAAAAAGTTAAAAAATTCTTTTAGTATTTAAGGATTGTTTAATAATTTGATATTAAAATGAAGCTGACAAACAAATCTGCCTGCCGGTTCCCGGCCAGAACGCGGCGAGGTGAGGGTGCTTTTAAAGGATGTTTTGAAGTCATCCTGAATAAAGCTAAGGGTTCTAGATTAACAGTGAGGAGTAAGACAATGTTTTTTGAGATACTAAAAAGAGATTTAAAAAGAAAGAAGACGATGAATTTTATTATTTTCATCTTTGTCATCATGTCGGTGACGTTTGTTTGTTCAAGTGTGACGAATTTATCAGGTACTTTTAATTCACTCGATAAGTATTTTGCAGATGCGGGAGTGGGTGATTTCATTGCGCTGGAAAGAGCGCAGGGAGCAGAAAGAACCGCTGAAGAAATAGCGAGGGAGCTTCCTTATGTAAATGATATTAAATCAGAAAAGATATTATACAATGTAGAAGGAATCAAAGTTAAATCCGGAGAAATAATAAAAGTCGCTGAAATAGTAATGGTCAGTTCTTTTGACAGAAGGATAAACAAGTTCTTTTATTCGGAGAAGAACCTGGAAATTACCGAGGTTCCGAGAGGCGGTGTTTATCTTAGGAAGAATGCTTTGGAATTACTTAAGTCCGATGTTGGGGATACAATAACGGTTACCATAGACGGTATTGAGAAGGATTTTAAGATACTGGGAGTGCTAAAGGATGCGTTTTTTGGCGGTTCACTTATGGATTCTCCGAGGTTTTTGATAAGTGAAGAAGATTTCAGTGAATTTTTAACAGCGAAAGACATAGATCAGTATCTGGGAAGTATTGATTATTTCTATACGGAGAATACGGATGACTTAAGAAAAGAGCTTGCCGATTGTACCAATATCGCTTTTATGGATACGAAGGGTACGATGAAGTTAACCTACCTTATGGAAATGGTGGTTGCAGGATTGCTCATGATAGTAAGTATCTGTCTTATAATTATTGCGTTGTTTATACTTAAATTTACAATATCCTTTACAATAAGCGAGGAATTCAGGGAAATAGGTATCATGAAGGCGATAGGTATACCGAGTGCGGGGATAAGAATGCTGTATCTCGTAAAATATCTGGCACTTGCCATCCTTGGAGCGGTGATCGGATTTATATGCTCCTTCCCTTTTTCAGACCTTCTTATGGAAAAGGCCAAGGAAACTATCGTGATTTCCGATGAGGGTTCTGTGCTGCTTTCCGTAATAAGCGCGATAGTAGTTGTAGCGATAGTATTGTTCTTTGGATTCCGTTCGACGAGGCTTATAAAGAAGTATACTCCTGTTGATGCGATAAGGAACGGCAGTACGGGTGAAAGATATAAGAAGAAAGGGTTCTTAAAACTTTCAAAGTCCGGTGCGCGTCCGGCTCCGTTTATGGCTGTAAATGATATCTTAAGCGGATTAAAGCGCTTTATGGTAATGATCATTACGTTCAGTATCGGGATTCTGCTGGTAATGATAGTGCTTAACTGTATAAGCACGTTAAAGAGTGAAAAGCTTGTCAGATGGTTCGCTGTAACCGAAGCTGATGCATATCTTTCGAGCACAAAGAATATTACCGATTATCATAATGAAAACGGTAAGGAAATATTACAGGAAGAGCTCGAGAATATAAGGGTTCTTCTGGAGAAAAACGGGATGCCTGCAAAGGTTGGAGCAGAGGTATTGTTTAATTATTCCTTGAAAAAAGGCGATATGAAAGCTAATTCGATGGCATTTCTTGGAGTGAATACCGATACCAATGATTATGATAACTATGTTGATGGCAGCGCACCGCAGAATCCGAGGGAAATTGCGCTTCATTATATGCTGCTGGACAATTTAAAAGCCGCTATAGGTGATACTGTAACAGTTACCGATCCGGACGGTTCAAGAGACTATATCGTTTCAGGTACTTTTGAAACCATGACGAACAGGGGTGAAGGTGTTAGATTCCATCAGGATGATGACAGAAATTATTTATATATGAACGGTATCTGGGGAATACAGATTAAGTTTACGGATAACCCTTCGGGTAAGGAGACGGCAGCGCGTTTGGAGAAGATGGAGGAACTTCTTCCTGACTATGAGATTTATTCACCCAGTGGATTTACGGATAAGACGATTCATTCTGCTGCTTACCTGGATGATACGAGATGGCTGGTTCTTTTGGTGGTAATACTGATCAATATTCTGGTGGCGGTTCTTATGGAGAAGTCCTTCCTTACAAAGGAACGCGGCGAGATAGCATGTCTTAAGGCACTTGGGTTCAGTCATTCTTCGATAGTTTTCTGGCAGACGCTAAGGGTTTTCATAGTTATGCTGATTTCTACGGTGATAGCTATTGTTTTGAATAATCCGGTATGCCAGCTTTCCGTGGGCTCGATTTTTACGGGAATGGGCGCGAAGAAGATTATCTTTGACCCGAATGTGTTGGAGAGTTACGTGATTTACCCCGGTATTATCATTGCGGCTACACTGTTTGGGGTGTTCCTGACTGCGATGTCGGTAAGGAATATCAGTGCAAATGAGATTAATAGTATCGAGTAAAGTTTGACTCGGTATACCGCCGGGTTGGACCTGGCAATAGCCTTCCCCTTGAGGGGAAGGTGCCCCAAAGGGGCGGATGAGGTGTTATTGCCATATTTGTCACCTCATCAGTCAGCTTCGCTGACAGCTTCCCCTCAAGGGGAAGCCAAATTAATCATAGGGATGGTTCTGCGATTGATTCTAGATGCTTGAAAAATAAAGGGAAAAAATCAATCAGAGAACACCGTCCCGGTGATTGAAAATATACGAAAGGGAAGATGATATAAGATCATCAAGAGCAATAAGATGAGCAAGAAAGTGTTAGAAGTTAAAGATTTATGTAAGACATATGTGGTTAATAAGAGACAGAATAATGTACTTAGGAATGTGAATTTTGAGGTGGAAGAGGGCGAGATGATTGCTATCATGGGGCCTTCGGGTTCGGGTAAGTCGACGCTTCTTTATACAGTGTCGGGTATGGACAATATGACTGCAGGTGAGGTTAATTTCTGTGGCAGGGATATTTCTAAGATGAAGGCTAAGGAGCTTGCGAATGTGAGGTTAAATGAGATGGGGTTTATTTTTCAGCAGATGTATATGCTGAAGAATCTGAATATCCTGGATAATATTATTCTTCCTGCACGCCAGTCAAAGGCGAATAAGCTTTCTAAGCAGGAGAAGGCCGAGTATGGGAAGAGTCTTATGAAGAAGCTTGGGATTATAGATATTGCTGAGAATGATATTAATGAGGTTTCGGGCGGACAGCTTCAGCGTGCATGTATCTGCAGGAGTATGATTAATAAGCCGAGCCTGATTTTTGCCGATGAGCCTACAGGAGCTCTTAACCGTACAAGTTCTGAGGAGGTTATGACTGAGCTTGGTAAGATTAATGACGAGGGTACTACTATCATGCTGGTTACTCATGATGCGAAGGTTGCGGCAAAGTGCAGCCGTGTTATGTATATAGTTGATGGAAATATTAAGGGTGAATATAAGCTGGGGAAATTAGAGAAGAACAGTGATATAAGAAGCCGGGAGAGAGGTTTGAACGGCTGGCTTATCGAACAGGGCTGGTAGGATATTTGCAGAAACCATCTAAGGATGAGAAAGATTCTTAGATGGTTTTTTTATGTAATAAAAAAATCGACTATTAGTCGAAAAAGTTCTTGACAAATAAAAATTCTGTGCTATATTTATAATATAAAAACCGACTGAGAGTCGAAAATACGAATCAAAGTTATTTTATGAGACCGCTTCACGGCTTGGAGTAGGTATGGCTTGGCAAAGAGAGGTTTTATTGGAAAGAGTGCATGACCTAGGGGATGGCTTGGTAAAGGAAGATTCCAAAGGTAAAGGCGCATGATTTGGTATATGACAATAAATGAATCAAGAAAGGAATTTAGCATGAAAAAAGGTGAACAGAGAAAACAGGAACTTTTAAAGATTGCTTATCGGATGTTTATCGAGAAAGGCTATGATAATACCAGTGTTGACGAGATTATAGCTGAGGCAGGTATCGCAAAGGGAACGTATTATTATTATTTCCCCAGCAAGGAAGATACTTTGGAAGCTGTAATAGATATGATGATTAATGAGGAGGTTGCAAGAGCCAAAGTAGTTGTAGCGAGTCCAATGCCGGTTCCGCAGAAGGTGGCAGCGGTTATTTATTCTCTTCGTCCGGGTCAGGAAGAACAGAGTATTGCAAAGGTAGTTGAGTCGAATGAGAATATCATCCTTCATGAGAAGCTTAACAAAAGGCTGGTTGCGGAAGCGATTCCGTTGCTGTCTGAGGTGGTGAGAGAAGGTAAGCGAATGGGAGTGTTTGACTGTGAGCAGATAGAAGAACGTGTGAAGATGATACTTATTATCTGTTCTAAGTTATTTGACGAGGCTGATTTTTCGGAGAATGAAGTGACTGCGTTTATTGATGTGACGGAGAAGATTTTCGGAGCGCAGCCGGGAACTATGAGTTTTATAAGAGAGTTGATTATGGGAGGGATCGGATGATGAATGATGCAAACAATACTATGGTAAATAGGACAACAAACACAACAAATAAAACGAAAATGAATAATACAAAAGATAAATACATTTTTAAGCCTGTGAAGTTTTTTGCCTTTGCTTATTTCTTTACATGGATTTTCTGGATCCCGGCTATTTTCCTTCCCGGTGATATAGGCGCAACGCTTATGTTTGTAGGCTTGCTTGCTCCCGGCGTAGTTTCAACGGTATTTGTGTTAAAATCCGGGTCTAAAGAATTAAAGCAGGATCTTAAGAATAAGATAGTAGGTTTTTATAAGGTTAAATGGTTAAATGTATTTTTGGGTATCGGTGTTTTTGCACTAATCATTGTAGGGTCCATTCTTCTTTCTCTTTTATTTGGGCAGTCGCTTGACCAGTTTGCTTTTACAGAGGATTTTTCGTTTACCGGAGTGGGCATAGGTACTGCTTTTGTCACGATTCTTTTGGCATCGATCATCGAAGAAGTCGGCTGGAAGGGATATTGTGAAGATTCTATCGGTCAGTATATGAACTGGTTCTGGGAGTCTATGGTGTTTGGTGTTTTTTGGTCACTTTGGCATCTGCCTCTCATATTTATTGAGGGAACATACCAGGCCGGTCTTATGGTAAATCCTTTGTATGTGATTAATTTCTTTGTGAGCGGGATTCCGCTTGGATTTATTATTACATGGGTGTATCTTGTAAGTGACAGGTCGATTCTTGCGTGCATGATCTTCCATCTTTTTGTGAACTTTATGCAGGAGAAGATTGCAATGACTCCCGAAACAAAGTGTGTTGAAACATTAGTTGTTGTAATCGCTACAGTTATAATTGTTTTATGTAAAAAGAAGATGTTTTTTGAAACGGATCATGTGGGCAGACTCCTTGAGACGCAATTTGGAGGAGAAACAGCTGCTTGTTTTGAAAAGCCGGTCACGAACATGTGCATAAAAAATGCGTCAGAAGAGGGCACATGAAATGAGTAAGGGATATAGAAAGTTCCTGCTTTTGTGGTTCGGCGAGCTTATTTCGTCCATAGGCGGCGGTCTTACAAGCTTTGGGCTCGGGGTTTATGTTTTTAACGAGACCGGGAGTGCCGCAGGGATGGCGCTAGTGACTTTGCTCGGATTTCTTCCTACGCTTCTTTTGAGCGTTCCTGCGGGAGTCTTGGCAGACCGTTTTGACAGAAGGCTTCTTATGATGATCGGAGACGGCTGCTCGGGGATAGGGATATTCTTTATTCTTATATGTATGAAGTGCGGTGGGGCAACTCTCGTACAGATTTGTATAGGAGTGACTGTGAGCGCAGTATTTTCATCACTTCTGGAGCCGGCGTATAGGTCTACGATAACAGATATTCTGACTAAAGAAGAGTTTTCAAAGGCTAGCGGACTTGTTTCTCTTGCAGGGAGTGCGAGATATCTGTTTTCACCTGTTATAGCGGGGTTCCTGCTTGCGGTCAGTGATATTTCTCTTTTGCTTATTATCGATATATGTACTTTCTTTATTACGATAACGGCTACGGCTATCGTAAGGAAGGGTGTTAAAACTAACAGGAGTACTGATAAGAAGCCTTTTTTTGCGAGTATGAAGGAGGGCTGGCAGGCAGTTCACGGCAGGAAGGGCGTGTTCCTGCTGATCATGGTGTCATCTGCCATTACTATGTTTATGGGTATCCTTCAGATCTTAGTGGAGCCGATGATTTTATCCTTTGCCGATTCTAAAACACTTGGTATCGCAGAGTCGGTTTGTGCCTGCGGAATGCTCGCAGCGGCGTTGGTTCTTGGAATTTTTGGTATTAAAAAAGGGTATGCGCGGGTACTTAAGATTTCGTTCTTTTTGGCGGGAATTTTTATGATAGGGATGTCGTTGATAGAAAATGTTATCCCTATCTGCATATTCGGGTTTCTGTTCTTTGCCATGTTACCGATAGCCAATAATTGCATGGATTATCTGGCAAGGACCAATATTCCTGACGAGCTGCAGGGCAGGGCGTGGGGGTTTATCGGATTTCTTTCCCAGCTGGGATATGTTGTTGCTTATACGGTTTCGGGAGTGGCAGCAGACGGCTTCGGAGCCCTGACCGGAAAAGGAGTGGGCAGAGGTGCCGCGATCATGATTTTGGTTTCGGGAGTTCTGCTGGCTGTTACAGCTTTGACACTGCTTAGGCTGCCGGCGATTAAAGAACTGGAGAGATAGGAAAAATACAGAAAGGGCCAGTCACTTACGACTGACCCTCAAAAAGAATTGCAAACATTCAAGCTGAATGTTTAAATGTTTAATTTTCCTGCTATTTCCGTTAGATAAATTCTTATCGAATCGGGATTGGTTGTTGATACGGCTAAACCTTCCAGATAGAGACCATTTTCTGTGTATGCTTTAGTAATGGTTGTTTTAAGATTGTTATCAAGCCCTAGAGCATCACATAAGGATCTTGTCTGAGCCTCAGCTTTTTGTATCAGATTTCTTCCATACAATTTTGTAATATAATATAATTTGTTTTCGACTGTATTTCCATTATCATTTATGCCTACAAATGTTGGATAATAGTCACTTTTTTCTATATTGTAGAGCAGGCTTTCTTCAAATGTGGATTTTACATTTTGTTCCGAGCCTATGTTCAGGAGCATTTGTATTGTATCTGCTGAAACTACAGGATTTTCAGATAATTTAGTCTTTATTGTCATATAGTACTTAAATGATAAGTATCTGAAATCTTGAGATGTCTCAATTCCAATTTGAATAAGCGGTGATAGATTAATATTATTATATTCGGTTACTAGATTGTTGAAGTTTAGAAAACGCTCCAGCTCTTTTTCGCCCACAGTTCCCGCAAAATAGTCAGATATTTCTTTGATCTGCGAATTCTGAATTTGGTTTTTTAGTTTCACGATCATACGATATGTGAGTATCTGATCTGATATGGATTCTGATGTATCGCAGATTTCCATATCCAGTATTTGGGATAATTTTTTATAATATTTTTCCCAGAATGTATCTGCCCAATCCGGAAGCTTTGATTTATTGTCTCTGTTACAAAGATATATTTTGGCGGAAGTATTTATTTTATCTGTAATCGTTAGTCCGATATACTCCAGATTGTTTTTTCCTGTAATGCCATATTCATGAGTCGAATCAGATAAGAAGCGTAAAATCTCTGCGTTATTTAGTATCATTATTGATTCTCAGACCCTGCTGTGTCAGTATTTTCAGTTTCCGTATCTTGTGTTTCGGGCTCTCCATCCTCAGTTGTACCATCGGTATTTTCATCAACGGTGTCCGGAGCTTTTTTTACAGGTTCATTTGAAAATCTAAAGTTTGAAAGAATAACGTCTATTTCACCATTCTTAGGATCTTCAATGGTAATATTGAGCCAGTCTACAGTTGATACGTCAATATCTACGGTTACCGGTGTCATTATTCTGCTTACATCGAGAGAATAAAGAACTACATCATCACCTTTAAATTTTAGAATTCCTGTACTATCGTTGCTTATATCATCCACAGCTATAGTTCCGGATAACGTAGTGTATTGGTAGCCAAGGTTAAAATCTACACTTCCGATTTCAGGATTGGACCAATCTTTCGTTGCAGATGAAATTATAAACAGATTACCTACCTCATATTTATTTCCGACTGTATCTTCTATAGGATCACCTGAATCCTTCAGATCGAATCTGAAGCTCTTTGATATCTTAAGATCAGATAGATATGTAGGTTTTATGGCGTTGATCTCTTCTATCTGTTTTGTTATTTCATCATTCTTGATTATCTCGTTGGCTTTATTTAGCATAGTAAGAGCCGCTGCATAGTTTTCTTCTTCGCGTAATTTTGCGACTTTAGTCAAGATGGTGTTAATGTATTCTTTTGAAATTGTATCAACATATCCGTCGAGTTCTGCATTGACAGTTATGCTGTTTTCTGCTTTGTAGTCTGAAATTATCTTTAGTGCAGAGGCTATATCATTTTGAGCGGCAGCTTCTTTGGCCTGATATAGAACAGTTTCTGTCTTGAGTGATTCAATTGAACTGGTACAATAGTCTTTTATAGAAGGAGGAAGATTTCTATATGATGCAATAGATTCAGCATAACGGAGTGCTTCACTATAGTTATTTTCTGCTTTATTTTTCTCTAGCTGTGACCTGACTTCAGCCAGATACTTATCGGTTAATTCATTTTTAAAAGAAATGATTTCGGAATTATCTGTAACTCCGTATCTTTCGGCCAGTGAATCCACATCGCCAAACACATTGAAATTAAAATTGGAAATTTCGCCTTGATATAGTTTTTTAATATATGGTATTATGACTTCTGTGAATTTATCATTCACAAATACCCGGATTTCTTCACAGAAGGGACTTTCTTTCTTAAGGTTATTGAGATATGAAACTGCTCCGTTATAATCTTCTTTTATGGAATATTCGTTAACTTTTTTCTCTACTTCATCACGATAGCCTGTTATACATTTGCTCATTTCTGCAAGAGCCTTATCATGATTAATATCTTCTTCTACAACTTTGCTGAATGCTTTGTATGCGGAGCTCCATTTTCCTAAAACGGAATCTTGGACACCGGTATCATATGCCTGTTTCGACATAGTTAATGTATTAAGCTTATTATTGGCAATGCCTACATAACTTAACAGGTCACCTACATTCATATTATAGGCTGTTGTTATTATTTCTGTTACGTCTGACTTGGATATTTCATCTTTAGCATATTTGGACAGGCTATCTTCGATACGTTGTTTCATCTGTTCTGCCAATGTTTTTGCATCATCTTCATTTAAATTGCTATTGCTGAATACATCAAGAGCTTCCGTATAGTTTTTTTCATCAATATTTGAAATAATACTATTTACTTTGCTACAACCACTTAAAGCTGCTGAAAAACTTATAAGCATTGCTGCAGCGGCTACTGTTTTCTGCGTTTTCAATTTTTTTCTCCTTATGAAATTATTCTTTGGTAATAATTCGTGTAGAAACCCACACCAATTTTTGAAGCTACGCGTTTTATTCTATCATAATGAATGATTAAATGCAAATTTTTTTTATAGATTAGCGTGACTGTTGTCGGGGCGATATTCTGAATCTTATCGGCTTGGCTGAGAAAACAGGAAGAGGAATAACAATATTTAATATATATAAGAAGTTATTATCTTTGAAAATCTCGGGAGAGCCAGAGAGACATATCCATGTTGGGAAGGGATTATTAATCCCCTGTTGATTAATCTTTCACGATATCTTGAAAAAGTCGATGATTGGATGTCGGCTTTTTCACATATAGTTTTTACTTTTATGGGGTTTTCATCAAAAACGCATAATATCTTTTTGTCGAGATCTGATAGGGTAGACCATATTTTTTTATATACAAAATCATCTAGCATATCGTCGAGTTTAGAAAGGATTTCTTCCAACGAAAGGGTATCATGATATTCGTAATATAAAAGTCCCAGTGCCTGAAAAGCAAACGCATATCCTTTAGTAATCTGAGCAAGTTTTTTAGAAATATTGTCATCTGTATCAAAAACCCGTTTATACTGTTTTGCAATCTGGGGAATGCTTAACGGCTCCATACTTATTTTGGGTGCTCTTAGAAGAAAAGTCAGAGCCGGGTCATTTTGAATTGCGTAGATGTTTTCGTAAAGTCCGGTCATAAGGAGATAGATAGGATAGTTTTTCCTTATAAACAACTGAAATTCGCTGGCGAATCGTTTCATATTTGCATCGTGCATTACTTCATCGATGGTAATCAAAATCCTTTTGTTTTTCTTTTTTAGCGATTCGAAAATATCTTCAATTATTAAAATGCTGTTTTCGGTATTGCTGCCATTGATTCCGACACCAAATCCTCCGACAGATATGTTAAATCCGGATTTGAGAGTAGAGGATACTTTTTTGTATTCGTTGGAGAGTCTCATGGCTAGATCGTCTAATAACTCACGAGTCGAATTTAATGATACTATCACCCAGTTATCCTTTTGTGACAGCTCATTTTCTATGGTAGTCATTAGAACTGTTTTGCCACTTCCACGGATTCCTTCTATAAGAAAGGTCTGGCTTACGGGATTATCTGCTTCGAAGGTGCTGATTATGGAATTCATGTTTTCATAACGGTTTATGTATTCATTAGGCTGGCGCCCAAATGTAAGCGTGAAAGGGTTGTCTTTTTTCATCGTATCACCTCCGAAAAATTTATCTGTGGTAATATTAGCATAAATCTTCATAAATTGCAATATCTTTCATAAATATACATAAATCTTCATAATTCTTCATAAATGACATAAATGTACATAAATCTTCATAAATTCTTCGAAGGCAAAAGTTTTACTAAAACGTATTTTACTAAAATATATTTTAGTATATGATTGGTTTTTTTGTTTTTTATCTGCAATTACATATTTATATTTTGCGTATATATTGATTGTAAAGTGCTTTTGTAAATTGTATAATGGTACTCAGGTAAATAGTCATAAAGTGAGAAGTTGCTATATTTATGAAGGGAAGATGGATATGAACGAAAATGATTCCAGATCATTTGAGATAGTTGATCTTATTGCGCCGATAGAGTTGGCTCCTATCCAGGGTATCGAGTCTCCGATATTGGATAGTGATACCGGTGTCAAGACCGGACAGGTGCTTGAGATTGAAGCCGAAAGTAACAAGAGTAGTCAGGTGCTGGAGAGAAACCTGGTGATTGAGACCAAGACCGAAAGTAACAAGACCAGTCCTAAGCTCGCAATTGAGGTTGGAGGTAATAAGACTAACTCAGTTCCCGAGATTTTAGCTGGAAACAATAAGAGTAGCCAGATACCTGAAAAAAAGATTGAGAGTAAAAAGACGCTGCCGATGACCGAGACCAAGGCTGGTGGAAATACCAAGCCCGGATCAGTACCTGAGATTGAGTATGGAACTATTAAGAGCAACCAGGTACCTGAGAACAAGGCTGTAGGTGTCAAGAGTAACCAGAAGCATGAGATTAATTATGGAAGGGACATGACCAACACATTCCATAATACTGCAGCAGAGCAGGATCCGAGATTTCAGAACCGGCAGCAGGTTGGTAACGGTTATTACAGCCGGAATGTAAAAGTGGATCTGAATAAGATTTTCCGCGAGCAGGAGGAGTTCCAGAAGCGGGTTGATTTAGAAAAGCGCAAGAAATATGTAATGGTGGTTTCGATTATTGCATTTTTAGTGGCTTTTACTATCGCACTTTCTTTGGTAAGGCGAAGCTTTACGGGAACCACAATAAGAGATACAAGACAGGAGTCTCCGATAGTTCAGTTGCTGCCGGAAACAAACAGCAATGATTATTTAAATCAGGATGATGTATATGGGATAGTTAAGTGTGATTCGGCGGGAGTGATTTATTCTGATCAGTTGCAGATTAATGAGGATATTATAGAGTATACGAGTGCAACCCAAAGAACACTTTTCTTTAGAGTGACACCCAAGGAGGATAATTTAGCCGTTGTAATTTCCGCTGAGATGAAAAGCAAGTATGGTATTTCCTACGGAATAAAGTCGACATATAAAAGAGGAATACCAAAGGGTGAAACCGGTATAGTTGCGTTAACGTTTGATATTTATCCTTTCCAGGACCTAAACGGGGTGACTTACACTCTGAACGCAAATACGGCTCCGGTAAGTGAATCGGGTTCGCAAAAAGAGATTACTGATATTGGACCGGGTGAAAACAGTTCTATCATGGTGACTGTAGAAGGGGATAAGTATGTTGAAAAGGTTGCCTATGCGGTGCTTTACAAGAATGAAAATGTTATTAAGGTAATAGAGTGTACAGACGGAATAGGTAAGGAGAAAGCTACACTTAAATTTGATGTCAATGATCTGGATTATGATTATTGTGAAATATATTATTGAAAAAATAACTTTGTCTTGACAAAGAGGTTTATCCGGAGTAAAATAGGGTATAGGTTTAGAGCAAATAAACCTATACCCTATTTTTGTGGTTGACTGGGAGGATAAATGATTAAAAATATTATAAGGTTTGGGGTATTTATTTCTGTTTTCAGTATTTCTGTTTTTTTTATGGCAGATAAAGAGAGTTCCGGCATGCCCGTTGACGAAACGAGGAATGTTTTTGAAACTCGGCAGTTTGCAGATGTGACTTATGGTGATAAAACTGAAAACGGAGTTACGTTTCAGATAGATAAAGACAAAGATTTAAATGAAGATGAATTTGAATACGAGGGTGCGGTATACCGGATAATAAGTGAGAAGAAACACAGAGTACAGCTTGTAAAGGTAAGACCGCTGAAGTATTATGACGGTAAGTGTTATGAACAGGAAGCATATGTTTACAAAGGAGATGTGAAATACTCGGTATATTCTATAGGGTATAAGGCTTTTTCGGAGGATGGTTTAAAAGCTAAGGTGGACGTGAAGCTGCCATCGACAGTCAGAATATTAAAGTCGGAGTGTATGGGCGTAAATATATCAAAGCTTGACTTGAGTGAGACTAAGGTGAAGACGATTCCTTCATATCTGTTTGTTTCATATGAAGGAACCAGGAATGTTACGCCTGCGGTATATGAGATTGTTCTTCCTCAAACCTGTAAGAAAATAGCAGGATATGCTTTTAATAAGTGCGACAATATCAAGAAGCTGATAATCCCCGAGACAGTGACTAAAATAGGATATTATGCGATAGGAAAAACCTGCAGGGAGATAGTATTTGACGGCAAAGTACCGGGCGGTATGGTTTATCAGAAAATGAAGAAAACTGTAATATGGGTTAAGGAAGATTATTATGTTGATACCTTGGAGCTATTGATAAAGCAGGTTTCACTGGGAAGATGTGAAATTGAGCGGATTTCAAAGGATAGTTGAACTGATTAATGGGATTAATTACACCTCATCCGGCTGCTTTGCAGCCACCTTCACTTGGCAGGTGAGGCATCTTAAGGGGAAGGCTTAAAAGAAAAAATATACGTTAATAAGTATTGGATATAAGATAGAAAAATAAGAAAAGGAGCGAGTATGCAGAAGATAGAGTTAGGTGAGATACAGGAAAGATTTGCAAATATGATATGGGAGCTTGAACCCATAAAGTCTATGGAGTTGGTGAAAATATGCAAGGAGAAACTGGAGTGGAATAAATCGACTACTTTTACCGTGCTTAGAAAGTTATGTGAGAAAGGTTTGTTTAAAAATGAAAATGGTATGGTATCTTCTTTGATGTCGAAGGAGGAATATGCCGGTGTAAAGAGCAGGCAGTTTGTCCGGGAACACTTTAGCGGCTCACTTCCTGCCTTTTTGGCTGCTTTTGTTTCGGATAAATCAGTTTCCGATAAGGAAGTGGATGAGATCAGAAGTATGATTGATAATTACAAGAATTCTTTGAAATGAACTGTAAGCAGGCTGATTTACAACAACCTTTCCCCAAAGGGGGGGGAAGGTTTAAAAGGAAAAGATAACAGTGATACAGAAAGCAAGGTATGAATTATGGAACAGATTCTTACATGGCTGATAGATTCAAGCATCATAGCAGGATTTATCATTTTGATAATCATGGTTATGAGACCTTTAATTAAAAAATTACCGAAGTGGGTGAATCTGGTACTGTGGATGGTAGTAGCAGTGCGGCTTGTTATGCCTGTTGGTATTGAAAGCAGCTTTTCGCTTGTACCGGATATAGGTGGCTTGCAGGAAGAGTACTCAAAATTTATTTTTGGTGAAATGGATCGGGATGATGAACCAGGTGAAGTATATGCGAGTATAAATGATGATAGCAGAAGCTCATTTGACAGTATGAGTGACTCTGGGATGATTGTTAAGTCAGAAAATACAGTGAATTTTAAGGTTAAGAATACTGTAAACGGCGATAATGCAATTCCAAAAGAAGCCTCATCAGATTTGGATGATATAGAGAATATTCAAAATTTATATGATTTTAGGGATAAAAATGGGTTCCAGATAAATGAGACAGCAAGAGTTAATGAAGATAGGGTAGAAACCGGAAAGTCTTATGATTTAGTCCATATTATAGGTATTATCTGGCTTGTGGGCTGTGGGTTGATGCTTATTTACTTTATTTACAGCATAGTGCGTATTAGGAGGAGCATCCGGATTTCAGTCCCTGCAGAGCTTCCCTTTAATCTTAAAACAAAGTCATTGGTTCCTATATATGTCTGTGAAGGTATTAAGTCGCCGTTCATCATGGGACTTGTCGGCACCAGGCTTTATATACCGGAAGGAATGAGCGAGTCAACTTTGGAGTATGTTATCAAACATGAGAATGCCCATATCAGGCACTTCGACCAGTTGTGGAAGGTATTTGGGTTTGTTCTTTTGATGTTGTATTGGTTCAATCCTTTGGTGTGGCTGGCTTTCATATGCTTTTCAAAGGACTTGGAGCTGGCATGTGATGAAAGGGCAGCAGGAAAAATGTCACCGGAAGAAAGGGTGGGATATTCGGAGGCACTTCTCGAATGTTCGATACATAACAGGCTTCTCACGGTCTGTCCTGTAGCTTTTGGTGAGACAGGAGTGAAAGATCGGGTAAAAGCGGTTATCGGTATGAAGAAGCCTTTAAAAATCGTTATCGCCTGTATTGTTTTTGGATGTTCTGTTTTTGGCCTTTGCTTCCTGACTAATCCGGCTTCAGGTAAGGGAGATGAAACGGATGATAAGCAAGCGGTGGATATGGAGCAGGAAATGCCAGACACCATAAAATCAGATGATGAATCTGTCCCGGACATTATAAAATCTGGGGAAAATACGGATATCAAGCAAGGTGGAGATAGGAACCAAGATAAAAATATAGATGATCCCGGGAAAGCGGGTATGTCGGGAAAGAATAAAACAAGTGAGAGTACAGATTCCCCAAAAGAAAATAAAGCACCGGGAGTTTCGGAAGTAACGGATACACAGGAAATGTCAGGCATCGTAAAATCGGGTGATGAATCCGTTCCGGGCATCATAGAATCTGGGAAAAATACGGATATCAAACAAGGTGAAGACAGGACTCAGGATGAAAATATAGATGATTCCGGGGAAACGGATATTCTGGGAAATGATAAAATTGGTGATAATATAGATGATTCCGGGGAAATGGGTATTCCGGGAAATGAAAAAACGGGAAAAGATACCGGCGACTCGGAGATAAAAATGCCGGAAGCAGCAGATATACCGGAAATCTCAGACATAACAGGACCATATGAAGAATCAAAAATAGAACCCGGAGATGAAACAGATACATCAGTTGCTCAGCAGCTTCCGAGTGACGAAACAGCAATCATTCCTTATGGTATTAAAACTATAAAGAAAAAGGCTTTCAGTGATACGTTAACCATAAAGTCGGCAACTTTGCCCGATACGGTGGAAACTATCGGAGATTTGGCTTTTATCGGATGCTCGAATCTTGAAAGCATTGAGCTCCCGGCGTCTCTTACATCTATTGGGGCGGAGGCTTTTGGGAAGTGTGCGCTCAAATCGGTGATTATTCCCGATTCGGTTACTGACATAGGCAAGTCTGCGTTTTGTAATAATTGGAAACTGGAGTATTGTAAGGTTTCGGAAAATCATACGAAATTGGCTGATTGGATTTTCGCTTATGATGAAAACTTAAAGAAGGTTGACCTTAGCAGCAGGCTTACTAAAATCGGTGAAGGTGCATTTTTCCATTGTACGTCTTTGGAGAAGATAGATATTCCGAAGTCGGTTGTTGAAATAGGTTCTTCTGCATTTGCATGTACTGCTCTGAAAGAGATACGGATTCCTGAAGGTGTGGAGGTTATCAGATGGGGAGCGTTCCAGGAGTGTACAAATCTGGAGAGGATTTATCTGCCTGAATCTCTGAAGACTATTGAGGGATATGCTTTTAATAAATGTGTAAATCTGAAAGAGGTATATTTGCCTGATTCGGTAGAGACTATTGGAGAATGTGCTTTTGCGAACTGCTCTAAGTTACAAAAGATCAATATCCCGGACAGTGTCACGACAATTGATAAGTATGCGTTTTGGCAGTCTGTCCAATTGTCAGAGGATTCAGTGGCTATGATCAAGTCTGTAAATAATAAAGTTAAATTTGGCAGGAGGTAACGATATGCTGAAAAATTGGATGAGAAAGCTGGTTCTTTGCGGTGTGTTTTGTTTAACGGTAGTTTGTTTTATGCTGATACTTCCGGGGAGAAATGTATCTGCATTTGACTATGAACTGAAAACCAATGCTGAAAGAACAGGTAAAGTTGTAAAAGAAGATGCGGAAGAAGACGGAGTTATTGTTTCAGTGGTTGAAAACGCTAACTTCAGATTAACTCTCAAGACGGATAAGGCGGAATATCATGCGGGTGACCGTGTAAGGCTTAAAACCGAATTGGAATATATCGGTTCAAAGGATCAGCTGGAAATGACATTCTGTAAGCCTATGATCGCTTATAAGATTGAGGGTTCGAACGGATTAAAGATTGCCGAAAGCGTATATTGGTATAAGAAGGATGCCAAAGTAACTACTTTCAAAAAGGGAGACAGAATAGAGGAAGATTTTGGGATCAGGCGTGAAAATATTTATTGCAGACAATGTGATGAGGAGGTTATCAATCCGGATCATATTCGTAATTATATTTGGGATTCTGAATCTTTTGATGAGTTCTGCCTTCCGCAGGGTACATATACTTTTTTCGCAGTTATGACAAATGAGCTGACCAAGAAGAAGGCATCGACATTTTATGCGGAAATTCATTTGAATATCGATGTGGACGGCGATGTTTTTTATGATGGCAGCAATCTTTACAGAACTAGGGGTGAGGATGAGGCTGTTCTTATCGGAACAAAGGCGGATGATAAAGTAGGCAGTATGGGATTCCAGATTCAAAGCGATGACCTGATTATTCCGGAAACGGTTAAGTATGAGGGTAAGAAGTATACCGTTACGCAGATAGGTGATGAAGGTATCAGGTGGTTTGGCTTTGTCGATGATTATACTTATGGGTATACGGATTCGGGAGTTTTGGCCGGCCATAATTTTGATACGGTAAAAATCCCATCTACTGTAAAGGTGATCAGCAGGTCAGCTTTTTTAAACGCTCATATTAATACGCTTTATATTAATGCCGGAGATCTTAGGATTGACGAGAAAGCGTTTTCGAATGTTTCCATCTGGGGAGAGGAGAATTGTTCGCTGGAGATAAAGGGCGGCAATGTTGAACTTGGTAAGGATGTATTTTATTACAGCTGTTTGGAGAAAATAAATATTCATGACTGCAAGAGCCTTATTATAGGTGAGCAGGCTTTCTCAAATCTGTTTATGCTAAAGAGTGTGAAACTGCCGGAAAATACTGTTTCAATAGGTGACAGGGCATTTTATGAAAGTGCCGAAAGGAAAGATAAGGTGGTGCTCACGATACCTAAGGGAACCGTGAATATTGACGGACCGGTTGCCAACAAGATGCTTGTTAAGGTGGCTGACGGTAATACTTCTTTTGTTGAAAGATATGGGCTTCTGCTGACGGCTGATGGTAGCACCGTGCTTGGTATAGCTGATTTCAGAGTAAAGAATATTACTATGCCTGAAGGGGTTACAACTATTAAGCCGTATGCATTTTCAGCTACTTTGATCAAGAAGCTGGTGATACCGGATACGGTGACTGTGATACCTGAGGGAATGGCTTCGATGGATAATAAACTAAAATATGTAACTATTGGAAAGGGTGTTACAGAGATTGGAAGATGCGCGTTTTGGGTAACCGGCGTTAAGAAGATTAAATTGCCGAATGGACTGAAATCTATCGGGGATTATGCTTTTTCAAATTGTAAGTTAAAGAAGGTTACGATACCTAAAAGTGTTGAAAGTATAGGAATCAGTGCTTTTGAGGGGAATAATATTTCTTTGAAGATTACTTTTAAAAAAGGGAATAAACATTTTAAGCAGGTTGATAATGAGATTTATATACCCGGGACGAAGACTGTTATAGGTATGTTACTTAGCCGGTCGTCGGATACTACTAAGGAACTTGACTATGATAAGCTGGACCTTCAGTTTGTGCTCAGGGGAAGGATTTACCATCTATATATTCCGGAAACTGTAAAGGAAGTTGATATTTCATCATTCTCTGCAAGTATTATGGGAGAGTATTACAGCGGGAAGTATGAAGTGTACGAAGGTGCTGAAGTTATCTTTTTAGGTAAGGAACCGCCTAAGTTTGTGGATGAAAGAAATTCTTCAAAGGAATTCTTTGTTTATATTTTCATCCCTGAGGACGGAGACCGGGAAGCGTATATTGCAGCGCTTGAAGAAGCCGGTCTCGAAGCAGGGAAGAATTTTAGATTGATGAATGGTACGTATGAGGATGAATTTGAGGATTGATCAATTATCCCTTTACAGCACCGGAGGCTACGCCGTCCACGATGTGTTTCTGGCATGACATATAGAAGATTATGACAGGGATAATGCTTAAGAATATGAGGGCCATGGTGGCGCCGAGGTCTACTGTGCCATAACTGCCTTTCAGATACTGGATGTGGATCGGGATAGTTCTGTATTCGGTGATATCGAGAACCAGCATGGGAAGCAGGTAATCATTCCATATCCACATGATTTCCAGGATGCCGACTGATATAAGAGTGGGCTTCATCATAGGCATTACTACGCAGAAGAAAGTTTTTACGGGGCTGCAGCCATCGATGGCTGCAGCTTCTTCTACGTCTATCGGAACTGATTTTATAAATCCGGTAAACATGAAAATAGCCATTCCTGCGCCTACCCCAAGATATATGACCGGTATCGTATAAGGTGTGTTGAGATTAAGTTTATCTGCGGTTCTTGCTAAGGTATACATTATCATCTGGAAGGGAACAACCATGGAGAAGATGCACAAATAGTAGAAGATTTTACATATAAGGTTGTTGACTCTTACGATAAACCATGCTGCCATTGATGCAAAAAGCAGTATAAGTGCGGTTGAAACAACGGTTATCAGCACACTGTACAGGACGCTTTTTATAAAAGGATAATTTCCGAAGGTCATTCCTTTTACAAAATTGTCGACTCCGGCGAATGATTCCGAATTAGGGAGTGCGAATGTTTCTGATTTGACAAATGTATTCTTTTTAAATGAATTAATGGCTACGGCGATCATCGGAAGAACATATATCAGGCTTACGACGGTTAATACCGTTACAGCTGCTCTGTGTTTAGGTTTCATATTTCACACTTTCTCCTTCCTGTTAGTAAGTTTTAGCTGGATGATGCCAAGCGCAGCGACAAGGATAAAGAAGATAACTGCTTTGGCCTGGGCTACTCCGTGCCCGAAACTGCTTTGACCGTAGAAGGTGTTGTAGATGTTCAGAGCCATCATTTCCGTGCTTTTTACCATGGAACCGTCTGCAGCGGTTGTTATCGGCATGCCGGCAGTCAGCGCCAGATTCTGGTCGAAGAGCTTGAATCCGTTGGATAAAGCGAGGAACAGGCAGATGGAAATCGCAGGGATCATATTCGGGATCATAACCTTAAAGAGGGTCTGCCTTCCGTTTGCCCCGTCAATCTTAGCTGCCTCGAGCATCGAGCCGTCTATGGTCTTAAAGCCTGCGATATAGATTATCATCATGTATCCTATCTGCTGCCAGCAGAGCATTATGATTAGGCCCCAGAAGCCGAATTTGCTTTCCATGAGTACTGATGTGTCAAACATTGAAAGAAATCCGTCAAATATCATGGACCAGAGGTAACCGAGTACTATGCCGCCTATAAGGTTGGGCATAAAGAATACTGTTCTGAAGATTTTGCTTCCTTTTATTTCTTTTCCCAGATAATATGCAACCGTGAATGCCAGTACATTTATTACGATCATGCTGACTAAAGTAAAGATTGCGGTAAAGAGGAAAGCGTGACGGAAGCCTTCATCCGACAGGGCTTTCTCAAAGTTGGAGAGTCCGGAGAATTTTGCCTCGGAAACCAGCCTGAAATCACAGAAAGAAAGATAAAGTCCGTGGATAAAGGGCCAGAGAAATCCTATGGTAAAAGCTATCATAATGGGTCCTAAGAAAAGCCAGCCCCATTTTCTTATTGATTTTTGATATATAGTCAGTTCTCTTTTATTTTTCATTCGTGTGCCGCCTTATAATTTGATGCCCAGCCTTCTATGAAGGCTGTTTTTACCTTTTGCCAGTTACTGTCAGATCTGTCAGAGTTGTATTCGTTAAGTGCCGATACAAGACCTGCCCTGTAGTTATCGACGTTTGGCTGGTAGCTTGTTGCCCAGTCCATTACATAGCATCCGTTTTCTATATAATCGTTTGCAGCTGCTAAGAAGCCGTTGCGGGATTCGGCTGAATTTTTGTACGGCATAACTCCGAAGGTGTCAACCAGTTTTCTTGATGCTTCAGGATCGTTAACACACCATACTAGGAAATCCATGGTTGCCTGAATATCTTCTTCCGAACAGAGCGAAGGGATGGCCCAACAGTTTTCGGTACCGCAGTTAAGGCCTGCTTTTTCCTCTCCTTCAACACCGCAGTAATAGGGTATCATCGTAGCTGAAGGGACATCTTTTGAAACTGCATCAAATTCCCAGGATCCGTTTACGAAAAAAGCTGCCTTTCCGGTTTTAAATTCATTTTCCGGGTCATGTCCGCCTGTAGCCAGGGATCCGGGACTTACGGTGCTGTTGTTAATACACAGGTCATACAGGTTTCTGAAATTGTCCATGTATGTTCCTTTTAAGGTTGGAGGACATTCTGTCCAACCGCCGGCATCTCTTTCTTCGTAGTAGTATTCGAGATTTGCCATGTGTCCGGTAAAACGCCAGGATGAGGAGGAATCCATGTCTGATGCGGTGAATGCGTCAAATCCCAGTTCACCGGCTCTTTTGTGGATATCTTCTGCAACTGTTTTCAGACCTTCGAAATTGATCAGCTCATTCATGGAGTGTCCGGCTCTTTCTATAAGATCTTTATTCACTATGATCCCGTAACATTCATAGCAATAACCTATGGAAACGAGCCTTCCTTCATTATCGTAGAAATTGTAACTGTCGGTATTGAGTTCTTTTTCTATGGGAGTATCTTTTAGATTGATACAGCAATCTCCCCACTTTGCTACCTTATCATTATTTCCGAGAACAATGATTGTGGGCGGATGGGATTTATCCAATTCGGAGTTTAGCATCTGATCGTAAGTTCCGGATGCCGCGGTAACAACTTTTACTTTGACTCCGGTTAGGTTTTCATACATTTCTGCCACTTCCTGAAGGACTTCGTCCGACTCGGGTTTATAATTCAGCCAGTATACACTGCCTTTTGATGAGCCGGAACATCCGGAGGTTGTCAGTATTACGGTAAGTAGGACTATTAATATTCTGCTAAAGTTTTTCATTGTTTTGTTCATTATTGTTTAACCACCTGCTTTCTCTCTGCAAGAGCTTATATATGACACTAAGGTGTCTATGATTATTTTGATTTTTTGGGTGTGGGGATTTTCAGGTACTTATTTTTTATATACACTTTATCATCATTTGAAAGAAAATTCTATAATAAAGTCTAAATTTTTATCTTATAACAAAATTGAAGATGCGGAGCATTGTTTTGTTAACGAGGAAACGCGGAAGGCGTTTTCGAGGTGACATTGACGTTTTTGTATGAATTCAGAGAGGATGTAAAAAACACTTCGTCAACATTTATAATAATAAAAAGTTGACATAATGCACCTGCTGTGATATACTTTGCCGGAAACAGTGGTTGGCATTGGTTTTTTGCGGAAGGATTTTTAAGGATATGAGTACTAAAGAGCAGATAGCAGCTTTACTTGAGAACAGCGGGACAGAGTTTATTTCGGGTAGTGATATTGCCCAAAAACTTGATATTACAAGGGCGGCGGTCTGGAAATGTATAAAGCAGCTGGAGGAGAAAGGCTACGAGATAGAGTCTGCAAAACGTGGATATCGGCTCGGGGAAAAGAGTGATGCGTTGAGTAAAAATGCTATTTATAAGTATTTGGAGGAAGCATCGCAGCGCAAGAGAGAAGTAGTAGGACATACCGAAGAAGGTATGGGCTGCAAGGGAGAAACGATAGGTCAGGATGGGAAAGAGACGGGGAGCAAAGAAGATGTAACAGACCGTTTCAATATAGAAGTTTTTGATTTTATAGATTCTACAAATACATATTTAAAGGAAAGAGCGCAGAAGTATTTGAATGAAGCGAAAGATAATGGGAAAAGCCCATGGTATGTGGTTGTTTCGGACAGTCAATCCGGTGGGCGCGGGCGTATGGGACGGAGTTTTGTTTCTCCTTCGAAGAGCGGGATTTATCTGAGTGTTCTTTTTAAGCCACAGCTTTCAGCTCAGCAGGCTGTCAGGATGACTACCGCAGCTGCGGTGGCGGCATGTTTTGCGATAGAGGAAAATACGGATAAGAAACCCGGGATAAAGTGGGTTAATGATATTTATATCGATGGAAAGAAAACCTGCGGGATCCTTACGGAAGCGTCTATAGATATTGAAGGAGGAGGTCTTGATTGGGTGGTAATAGGTATAGGTTTTAATGTATATGAACCTTTAGGCGGATTTCCGGAGGAGCTAAAAGATATTGCGGGAGCTATTACAGGGGAACGAGAAAGAGATTTAAGAAGCAGAATTACTGCGTCTTTCTTAAGTAGGCTTTATGATATATGCTCGGATCTTAAATCTTCCGATTTTACCGAAGAGTATAAGCGCCGCTGCTTTTTGATAGGAAAGCAGGTAAATGTGCTAAGAGATGATAAGCAGATTCCCGCTTTAGTTACGGGACTTGACGATGAGCTGCATCTGCTTGTCCGTTATGAAGACGGTAGTTCGGAAGCTCTTAATTCGGGTGAAGTGAGTATAAGAGGATGGAGGAACGGAAATTGAAAAGTGATACAGGTGCTTTTAAAACGATAGATCTTGCTTATATTTCCATATGTACGGTACTGATAGTGATCTGTTCATGGATCAGTATTCCGACGGCGGTTCCGTTTACGCTGCAGACTTTTGGAGTTTTCTGCAGTCTGGGACTTCTCGGTGGGAAAAGGGGAACTTATTCTATCATAGTTTTTTTGCTTCTCGGAGCAATAGGTTTACCGGTGTTTTCAGGGTTTGCAGGCGGGATAGGCGCAATTCTCGGAACTACGGGCGGATATATGGTTGGTTTTGTTTTCATGGGGCTTATTTACAGGCTTGGAGAAATACTCGGAAAGGGGAAACTGCCGGTCCGTATTGTTTCCATGGTCATCGGCCTTTTGGTTTGTTATGCTTTTGGTACAGCATGGTTCATGATAGTTTATTCGAACAAGACGGGTGCTATAGGCCTCGGAACAGCTCTTGCCTGGTGTGTGTTCCCGTTTATAATTCCGGATATAGTAAAACTTGTACTTGCAACGCTTCTTACGGAAAAATTGCGTAAGAATCTTTAACAAAAGTTTAATTGCTTTAATCCCTTGATTATGTTATCATATTTCAAATGGGGCTTTGACGAAGGGGTTATGTCCCGGACCGGATGCAAGGGTCATCCGGGAATTTGAGAAGGAGGTAAAAAAATGAGGGTAACGGATGATATTTTGTATGTAGGGGTGAACGATCACCAGATAGATCTTTTTGAAGGTCAGTATGTGGTTCCGAAAGGCATGGCATATAATTCATATGTTGTAAAGGATTATAAGATAGCCATTATGGATACGGTGGACAGAAACTTTACCCATGAGTGGCTTGATAATGTGGCTAAGGCACTTGAGGGAAAGAAACCGGATTATCTGGTAGTTCAGCATATGGAGCCCGACCATTCGGCAAATATTGTTAATTTTATGAAGACATATCCTGAAGCAACGATAGTTTCTTCACAGAAGGCGTTCGGTATGATGAAGAATTTCTTTGGTCAGGAGTTTGAGGATAGAAGGATTGTAGTGGGAGAGGGTGATGAGCTTCCTTTAGGAAAACATGTTCTGAAGTTTATCGCAGCTCCTATGGTTCACTGGCCTGAGGTTATCATGACCTATGATACTTTTGACAAGGTTTTGTTCTCGGCCGACGGCTTTGGAAAATTCGGGGCTTTGGATGCAGAGGATGATGACTGGGCATGTGAGGCAAGAAGATATTATTTCGGTATTGTCGGTAAGTACGGCGCTCAGGTTCAGGCGGTGTTAAAGAAGGCAGCAGCTCTTGATATTAAGAAGATCTGTCCTCTTCACGGACCGGTACTTACGGATAATCTGGGATATTATATCGGTCTTTATGATACATGGTCGAGCTACGGAGTTGAGTCAGACGGTATCATGATCGCATATACTTCGGTTTACGGAAATACAAAGAAGGCTGTTGAGCTTTTGGCTGACAGGCTTAAGGCAAAGGGCTGCCCGAAGGTTGTTGTTAACGATCTTGCCCGTTCGGATATGGCAGAGGTTGTTGAGGATGCTTTCAGATATGGAAGGATAGTTCTTGCGACTACTACTTATAATGCCGATATTTTCCCGTTCATGAGGGAGTTTATCAATCATCTGACAGAGCGCGGATTTAAGAATAAGACCGTGGGCATGATCGAGAACGGTTCCTGGGCACCTATGGCTGTAAAGACCATGAAGGCTATGCTTGAGGGCTGTAAGAATATTACTTATACCGAGACAAATGTTAAGATTACTTCTGCTCTTAATGATTACAGTAAGGAGCAGATAGAAAAGATGGCGGATGAGCTCTGCATGGATTATATGGCAGCAGCTCCCGATACAGCAAACAAGAATGATCTGACTGCTCTGTTTAAGATCGGTTACGGATTGTATGTTGTTACTTCGAATGACGGCAGTAAGGATAACGGCTGTATAGTAAATACGGTTTCCCAGGTTACCAGTTCGCCGAACAGAGTTGCAGTATGTATCAACAAGCAGAATTATTCACATCACGTGATCAAGCAGACAGGTGTTATGAATGTCAACTGTCTGTCGGTTGAGGCTCCTTTTTCGGTATTTGAGAATTATGGTTTCAGAAGCGGAAGAAACGTTGATAAGTTTGAGGGTGTGGATGTTCTTCGCTCGGACAACGGGCTTGTGTTTCTTCCGAGATATATCAATGCGTTTATGTCGCTTAAGGTTGAACAGTATGTGGATCTTGATACTCACGGCATGTTCATCTGCGAGGTGACCGAGGCCAGGGTTATGTCGGATAAGGAGACTATGACATATACCTATTATCAGGATAAGGTTAAGCCAAAGCCTCAGACTGAAGGCAAGAAGGGCTGGGTTTGCAAGATCTGCGGCTACATTTATGAGGGTGATGAGCTTCCGGATGATTTTATCTGTCCGCTTTGCAAGCATCCGGCATCCGATTTTGAACAAATTAAGTAGAGTTTTGTTTTGGGGAAGGCTTAAAAGAAAAAGTTAAGTATAATTATATAAAGGAAATAAAGGAGATATTATGGCGAGATTTGACGGTGTTTTTTTCTCAAAGGAATTGTCGAGACCTACTCATTTTGTAGCTATTCTTTCGAATGATAATGCTTATGGAACGGAGAATAACCCGAACTATAAGCGCCCTGCGAAGAATGTTTATCTTTTCCACGGTTACAGCGGATGCGATACCGATTGGGCTTCAAATGTGCCTTTAGGGGATCTGGCAAATAAGTATAATGTTAATTTCTTTATGCCGAACGGAGATAACAGTTTTTACCTGAATAATAAGGCGACCGGTTTTAAGTACGCTTCGTATGTAGGCGAGGAGTTTATTAATTATACAAGAAAGACGTTCGGACTTTCCGATAAGAGGGAGGATACTTTTGTCGGAGGCCTTTCGATGGGCGGGTTCGGAGCTTTGCATACCGGACTCATGTTTAATGATACTTTTTCCAAGATCATCGCGCTTTCATCCGCCCTTATCCAGGGAATGATCAAGGTCCTTTCTCCCGAGATGGGCAATCCTATGGCAAATTATGAGTATTATGCATGGACTTTCGGAATCAGTAAGGATATTGATTTTAATGAGTCGGAGAATAATCCCGAGTATCTTGTTAAAAAGCTGGTTGAGGATGGAAAACAGATCCCTGATATTTATATGGCTTGCGGAACGGAGGATTTCCTTATTCAGCCAAATAAGGAATTTAAGGCTTTTCTTGATGAGAATAAGGTTCCCGTTACGTTCTTTACAGGCCCCGGAATCCATGATTTTGTATTCTGGCGTGCCCAGCTTGAGGAGGGTCTTAAGTGGGCTTTAGGGCTTTAAATCGGTTTTTTGATAGAAAATTATCGAAAAACAAAGAAAAATGCTTAATTTTTCTTGACAAATCATAGCAATAATATTATAAATAATGATGTGAAGAAAAATGGCATAATGGAATGCCGTAAAGAATTTCAGGAGGAATTATCAATGAATAAGACAGAATTAGTTGCAGCTATTGCAGCAAAAACAGAATTATCTAAAAAAGATTCAGAGAAGGCAGTTAATGCTTTTATCGCATCTGTTACAGAAGAACTTAAGGCAGGCAAGAAGGTTCAGCTTATCGGCTTCGGTACTTTTGAAGTAGCTAAGAGAGCAGCAAGAAAGGGCAGAAATCCTCAGACTAAGAAGGAAATCACCATCAAGGCTTCAAATGCACCTAAGTTTAAGGCAGGAAAGGCTTTAAAGGACGCTGTAAACACCAAGAAGAAATGATTTTATTTTGGATTATAAATTATGACCCCGCGGTGTGAATCGTGGGGTCTTTTAGGCGTATAGGAGAAGAGTGGAGTGAGACTTGATAAATATTTAAAGGTATCACGGCTTATCAAGCGCAGGACTGTGGCTAACGAGGCGGCTGATTCCGGACGTGTTCTTCTTAATGGTAAGGAAGCTAAACCCTCGGCAAACGTTAAGGTTGGGGATATCATTGAGATAGGTTTCGGGAACAAGTCCGTAAAGGTCGAGGTTCTGGCTATAGCGGATACGAGCAGGAAAGAAGAAGCAAAGGAACTTTTCAGGTATGTGTGATTGAGAAGGAGGATCTATGGCTGGAAAAATGAGAAAGAAGGGCAGATGGGGACTGGCCGTAATACTCGTGGCTGTTTTGCTTATTTGTGGGTTTATTTATTGGAAGACCATGGATATGGAAAAGGAAGTGGATGTGCGCGGACAGGAGTACCAGTCCATCCAGAATGACATAGAGAAAGCAAAACGCGAGCAGATAGCTATTAAGAATGAGATCCGGTATCGTCAGACAGATGATTATGTTGAGGATCAGGCAAGGGATATTTTCGGTTTAAGAGGTTCAGACGAGACTATCTTTATCCCGGGAGATCCGGAAAAAAATGCAGTGAATCAGGATAGTGCAGAAACCAAAGATGATGCAGGGAATGTGACTGATGGAAACTGATATCGGGAAGAAGGTATTTGATTTTATAAGGAAGAACGATCTTCTTCAAAAGGGCGATGCTGTTGTGGCAGGTGTATCCGGCGGAGCGGATTCCATGTGTATGCTTTTGCTTCTAAAGGAACTTATGGAACCTTTGGATCTTAAGCTTACGGTTGTCCATGTCGATCATGGTATCCGTATGGATGAGGCAAAGGGAGATGCTGCTTTTGTCGAGAGTTACTGCAGGGATAACGGGATAGCCTTTGAACTGGTAAGTGCTGACATTCCGGCGATGGCTAAAGCTGCGGGTAAGACCTGCGAGGAGGCAGGACGGGATTTCAGATATGCATATTTTCTGGAATGTGCTTTAAAGCACGGCGTAAAACGGATAGCTGTAGCGCATAACAGCGGGGATAATGCGGAAACGGTACTTTTTAATATTTTCCGCGGCAGTGGTATAAGCGGGCTTAAAGGGATTGTTCCGAAAAGGCCGGTGGATAAGAATAAGGACATTTTTCTGGTGCGTCCGATCCTTTGTCTTTCAAGGCCTGAGATAGAGGAATTTTTAAAAGAAAAAGGACAGGAGTTCCGCACTGACAGTACAAACAGTGATACTGCTTATTCGAGAAACAGGATCAGAAATGAGATCCTGCCTTTAGTTAAAGATTTTATTAATGATGAAGCTGAGAGGCATATTGCTTCTTTGAGCAGCCAGGCGGCTGATATTGAGGATTATCTGAATTTGCAGACTGACGCCGCGATGAAATATGTGGAGACGGTGAGTGACGGAAAAGGGGATATATGCGGAGTAAGACTTGATTATTCGCATATTTCGGATTTCCATTCCGTTATAAGGCTTAGGGTGATCCGCAGGGCTTTCGAAACAGTGTCCGGAAGGCTTAAGGATGTTGAGGAGAAGCATATAAGGGCTATAGATGAGCTTTATTTAAAACAGAGCGGTAAAATGATAGATTTACCGTATTCTATTAAAGCCGTTAAGGAATTCGGATATATTTATTTAAGGAAAAACACTCTCGAGACGGATGAAAGAGATCCAGGTTTTAGGACAGAAGAGGAAAATACTTCTTTTAAGACGGATACAGAGACTTCAGGAAAAATCAGCTTGGAGATTGCAGAGAGGGAAGATCTTAAGGGTGAAATTCCGCATCAAATTGATATAAAATGGTTTGACTTTGAAAAAATAGGGGGTATGCCGGAAATCAGGACTATGAGGGACGGTGATTATCTTCTTGTGGGTAAGGAACTGCACAGGAAAAGCCTGAACCGTTTTATGATAGACAGCAAAATCCCGGTTTCAGAGAGAAAACGGGTAGGACTTCTTGCCTTGGGCAGCCATGTTTTATGGGTTATTGGGTACCGCCAGGATGAAAGCTGCCTGGTTACCGAAGAAACCAAAAAGGTGCTTGTGGCAAGAATACTGTGATTTTTACAGAAAGTACAGAAAAGGTGAATTAAAGAGATTATGGGTGGTAAGTCGAAAGGTTTTGGAATCTATTTGGCATTTATAGTGATACTGATTCTGGTAGTGGTTTTTTCCCGCAATATCAGTGAATCGGGATATGTCAAATACAGCTTTCAGGCATTTGAAAGTGCTTTGAACAACAAACAGGTACAATCCGTTACCATCGTTCCGGCCGAGGAAGTGCCGATGGGCGTGGTAAGATTCCTGCTTACAGGCAATCAGAAGGCAAAGTTTAACTGCTCGGATATTAAGGAAGTTGAGGAACTTGTCCGTAAAGCAAATGTTCCTTATACTATTGAGGAAGTGGAGAAGCCAAGCTGGTTCTTTACAAGCGTGCTTCCGTATCTGATAATTGCGGTAGTCCTGGTGGTATTTATGATGATGCTTACCGGACAGGGCGGTTCTGCAAGCAGTGGGACAAAGGTTATGAATTTCGGAAAGTCCAGAGCCAGGATGACCGTGGGAAAGGATAATACTTTTTCATTTAAGGATGTGGCAGGACTTAAGGAAGAGAAAGAGGATCTGGAGGAGATAGTTGATTTCCTGAGAAATCCCGCAAAATATACGGCTGTTGGCGCAAGAATACCTAAAGGAATCCTTTTGGAGGGTTCTCCCGGAACAGGTAAGACTTTGCTTGCAAAGGCTGTGGCAGGAGAGGCAGGAGTTCCGTTTTTCTCTATTTCGGGTTCGGATTTTGTGGAGATGTTCGTCGGTGTCGGTGCATCCAGAGTAAGAGAGCTGTTTGCTGATGCCAAGAAGAATGCTCCCTGTATTGTTTTTATTGACGAGATTGATGCTGTTGCCAGAAGGCGTGGAACCGGTATGGGCGGCGGCCATGACGAGAGAGAGCAGACCTTGAACCAGATGCTGGTTGAAATGGACGGTTTCGGTATCAATGAAGGTATTATTGTTCTTGCTGCTACAAACCGTGTTGATATCCTTGATCCGGCTATTATGCGTCCCGGACGTTTTGACAGAAAGATCGTTGTCGGAAGACCCGATGTTAAGGGCAGGGAAGAGATTTTAAAGGTTCATGTAAGGAACAAGCCTTTGTCGGATGATGTAAACTTAAGCAATATTGCCCGTACTACTGCAGGCTTTACCGGAGCCGATCTTGAGAACCTTATGAATGAGGCAGCAATCGTTGCAGCTAAAGAAAACCGGAAGTTTATAAACGAAGAGGATGTAAAGAAATCATTTATTAAAGTGGGCATTGGTACAGAGAGAAAGAGCAAGGTGGTTTCCGATAAGGAGAAGAGGATAACCGCTTACCATGAGTCGGGACATGCTATTCTTTTCCATGTTCTCCCCGATGTCGGACCTGTTTATACGGTTTCGATCATTCCTACCGGTTTAGGTGCTGCAGGTTATACAATGCCTCTTCCTGACAGGGATGAGATGTTCTATACCAGAAGCCATATGCTGCAGGATATCATGGTTTCACTCGGCGGCAGGATTGCTGAGGAGCTTATTTTTGAAGATATTACCACAGGTGCTTCACAGGATATCAAGACCGCTACACAGACTGCGAGAAAGATGGTTACCAGATATGGTTTCTCTGAGAGCCTGGGTATGGTTAATTATGATAATGATGAAGATGAGGTATTTATCGGAAGAGATTTAGCTCATACAAGGTCTTACAGCGAGAATGTAGCCAATAAGATCGATGAAGAGGTTCATAGTATTATCAATAAGTGCTATGAGGAAGCTAAGCGTATCATTAATGAGAATATAGATGTTCTTCATAAGAGTGCCGAGCTTCTTATAGAAAAAGAACGTATTACCAGAGATGAGTTTGAAGCTTTGTTTGAAGCTTAAACCGGAGATAATGGTTTTTTGACGGCATTTGTAAGAATTGCTCAAAAAGATTTTAAAAATTAATTAATGTTTGTGCACACTTATTTTAAAATGATGCTATAATACATACTTGTAAACCCCAATACATTTATAGTTTTTGCTACACCCCAAACCAAGCGCAATCAGGCGCTTATAGCAAAAATACCTTCTCCGAAAAAAGGATGACCACCCCAGGTTGTCCTTTTTTATTTGTTTCCTAAATTATTTTCTACAGGATAGCCACAAGAAAGTACATTGTTTTGAAAATTGATGAATGGTAAACTATAGTCAGAATTAATAAGTATTAGTTTTTGACAGGAATGGTGCAGATAAAATGTTTGGCTCGATTTTTAAAGGTTATAGCAGGGAAAACTTCAAAACTGCGATAGGTATGGCCTGGCCTGCGATAGTTGAATCTTTTTTTGTGGCTTTCGCCGGACTTGTGGATTCTCTTATGGTCAGCAGACTGGGTTCATATGCGGTAGCGGCCGTAGGTCTTACCACACAGCCTAAGTTTGTGGGTCTTGCTATGTTTTTTGCTGTGAATGTTTCTATTTCGGCTCTTGTGGCAAGAAGATTCGGAGAGAAACAGAGAAAGGATGCAAATCAGGTTTTCCTTACTGCTATTTTGTTTGTGGTTATTGCAGCCTTGATCTTAAGCCTGATATTTGTTTTTACCGCAGATCCGATAATAAGGCTTTGCGGTTCTACGGAGGATGGGGCAAAAGAGATTGCAACGCATGAAGCGGCGGTTGTATATTTTAGGATTATTATGGGTGGTATGATCTTTAACTGTGTCCAGATGGCTATCAATTCGGCACAGCGCGGCGCAGGTAATACTAAGATTACCATGAGAACCAATGTTACTTCCAATGCGGTCAATATTGTTCTTAATTATCTTCTGATAGAAGGCCACTGCGGGTTCCCGGCACTCGGTATCCACGGAGCGGCTATAGCTACAGTACTCGGAACAGTTGTTTCTTCGATAATGAGTATCCTTTCTATAATGAAGAAAGAGACTTTTATCAGTATCCCGTATATTATTTCTGATAAGATAAAGGCTTCCTGGAGTGCGTTTAAGAGTCTGGTGCGTATAGGTTACGGCATATTTTTTGAACAGATCCTTATGCGTATAGGATTTATGGCGACTGCTTATATGGCTGCAAAGAAGGGCATGGATGCGATGGCTGCCCACCAGGTGGGTATGAATCTTATGGGTCTGACTTTCAGTTTCGGTGACGGCCTGCAGGCAGCAGCGGTTGCGCTTATCGGAAGATCTTTGGGTGAGGGAAAACCGGAGCTTGCCAAGAATTATGGTAAGACCTGCAAAGCTCTCGGAATGATGATAGCAAGCGTGCTGATTCTGGCATATTTCTTTGGCGCACGCTGGCTGATGTCCATGTTCTTTGAGGAGGAACACATTATAGAGATAGGTGTTTCTATAATGAGGGTCATTTTGTTTGTTGTTCTTTTCCAGATAATCCAGGTTATTTATATGGGATGTTTAAGGGGTGCAGGAGATACTCTTTATACCGCTTTTGCCGCGACAATGTCCGTTACGGTCATGAGAACGCTTGTTTCGTGGCTGGGAGGATTTGTTTTTGATTTCGGTATAGTCGGGATATGGTTCGGAATCCTTGCAGATCAGTTGTCAAGGTTTTTGTTTGCGAGTATCCGGTACAGAATGGGTAAATGGGTGAAGATTAAGATTTAGAATTATAAGAAATAAAAAAGGATAATCTGGGGAAGATTATCCTTTTTTCGGAGAAGGTATTTTTGCTATAAGCGCCTGATTGCGCTTGGTTTGGGGTGTAGCAAAAACTATAAATGTATTGGGGTTTACAAGTATGTATTATAGCATCATTTTCAAATAAGTGTGCACAAACATTTAATTTTTTAAGATTGTTTTTTGCTAATATTGCACAATTATGGGGTTTATGGTATTATAACAAAATAGAAGATATCCCCCACCTCTTAGCGTAGCGAAGGTGGGGGCTGACAAAGAAAGGAGATTGCCATGAATAAGATAGTTACTATTAGCAGACAATACAGCAGCGGTGGCCGGGAGATAGGCAGGAAGCTAGCAGATATCTGGGGAATCCCCTTTTATGATAACGAGCTCATCACCAGAGCCGCCAAGGAGAGCGGGTATGCGGTTGAGGCTTTTGAAAGTGCAGAGAGCCGTGCTACAAGCAGCCTTCTTTATTCTATAGCCAGGGGGATGGTAACTTCGGGGAATATACATACTACATTTAACAGCCTTTCTCTTGATGACCGTCTTTATATGGCTCAGGCAGATATTATAAAGAAGATTGCTGATGAGGGTCCCTGCGTTATCGTAGGCAGATGTGCGGATTATATTTTGAGGAAGAGGAGCGATGTGGTCAATATTTTTGTCATGGCTGATATGCCCTTCCGTATAGAGAGGGCTCAGCGTATAGACGGAATGCCCTCGGAAAAGATAGAAGAGAATATCCTTAAGATGGATAAGAGAAGATATAATTACTATAATTTCCATACGGGAGAAAAATGGGGAAAGGCGCAGAACTATTCTTTGTGCCTGAACAGCAGTCATGTTGGGATTGAAAATGCGGTTAACTGTATTAAGGCTTATGTTGAAGCGGTAAGTGACCGCCCAAACGATGAAAACTAATTGGGGGCAAAACAGAGGATTGATTCCGGATGTGCATTTATGCATGTGGTCAAATGTCAAGGTAAATTCCAGTTTGTCAGTTTAAATTCCGGGTCAATACAGTGTTTCGATATTATTACATTAAAATTGTCGTAAAAAGTCGCTTTTTCTGATGAATTGATGTAAAATAGATGATAGTAGCTGGAAAAAGGGCATACTTCACCAAAGGTCGGATTTACGTTTGCTTTTTTGTCAGAGTAAATTCCACCCGTCTTTGAAGTGTTTATGGAGCAGTGTCCCGGTTGGTCTTTTAATTAGTCAAAGTTTTCTTCTGGGATAATACTTTTGGTCGAGATGTCCCACATCATTTCATCCTCAGGACCTCTCCACTCATCCCATGGCCCGCTGGAATACCCATGATGCAGTCGGTAAGCTCGTAGGTAATTGAGCGGCCATCCATCGGAGTCGGTAAACTCCCAGGGATTGGTTTCAATGTCATAGCCCTGTTTTACCCAGCTGCATAAAGCACTGCGTTCCTTTCTGGTCATTGGGACGCAGTCTTCCATTTCATGGAAAGCTTCCATATTGATCTGATAATCTATCGAATGTTTAAGGAATCTCATTGTGATTGTACCTCCTTGCGAAAGACGGATCTGTTGAGGGTCACATCCTTAGCTGGGATCCTGTGACAGCCCAGTGTATTCAGCACTTTTTCTCCATATAGGAAAGAAAACATTTCATAAGGACATTTATCACCGAGGCTTTTCCTGCCATACGAGTTGATATGATCCATCATGAGTGAAATGTCTTCCTGCGAATACGAGCTGAAATCCACGCCTTTAGGAATAAACATTCTGATAAATTCATGGTTACGCTCTGCGGATCCTTTCTGATAAGGGGCACTTGGATCACAGTAGAAGATACGTGTCCTGCGCACACCGTCAGCATTGAACTCTATTGCTTTTGGATTAGAGAACTCGCTTCCGTTGTCAGGAAGACAGAGCTGGAAAAGGCTTATAAACACCTCATGTCCCAACAGTTCATAGAGCTTGTTGAAGATATCGATGACAGACTGTGAGTCATTGTAATCACGGAGGAAAGCCAGCATCATCTCTGCCTTGACAAAGTGTATGGTAAGGAGTACTTTGCCGCCTTTTACGCCTTCAACGGAATCAAGCTCGGTTACAGGAGTATCCGGGTTTTCTTCCATGTATTTAGTGAAATCCTGATAAGTGCGTTCAAGCCTGCAGGCCTTATCAACCTTAAGGTCCTTTTTCTTCTTTCTTTTACGGAACCTGACTTTCCTTGCAAGGTCTATATTGCGGGCGACAAGTATGCCGGATTCGATCAGGCGATAAACGGTGCTTTCGCTTACCATGATGGAGTCCTTGTTGTTAATACAGATATGGTACGGGGACTGGCTCTGCTTGACAAGGGGAGAGATGATCCCGTCGAGATGCCTGATATCTTCTTCGGACCAGGACAAGCCGGAACGGGATTCGGATAAGGTCTCAAGGTATTTCTTATGGGCGGAATCAGCGTAATAGTATCGCTTTTCAAGGGTGCAGTCACTATGGCGGCCAGAGCAGCCGTTGCAGACATAAGGAGGTTTGAGGAGTTTAGGACAGATCACCTCAACGAAATCCTTGCAGTTCGAATTGCATGCAGGACAGTTGGAGCATTTTTTGTAGTGGCGGTCAGGTTTGCAGGTCGCACAGACATGAAGCTTATTATAAGTTGAGCGGTGCAGACAGGCATTGAATTTAACAAAACGGTAACCGGTTTTTAAAAAAGTAAGGTGGCTGCGGATCTCTTTTGAGATGGTTGAGGGGTCTTTATCAAGTGCGGCACCTATTTCGGTAAAAGATAATTTACGAGAGAGCATATCCTGGATAGAGGAACGCTGTTCTGCAGTAAGATGTTTTTGATTAGCCATGTAATTACCTCCTGCCACCAGGACACTACACTACTAATAATAACATACAATGATTAATCAGAGTAAATTCCAGATAAAGCTTTTTCAAACTAAATTCCAGTCAAACTGGAATTTAAAATGAAAATTAATT
>JAFXXN010000195.1 GCA_017542245.1 Lachnospiraceae bacterium | reverse complement strand
TGACCTACTATGAGGTAACACCTCACAAACCCTTGAAATTACTGGGTTTAGGCTATGCAATGTAATTATTCGATGATGTTAACAACCTTACCTGAACCAACGGTACGGCCACCCTCTCTATTGCTCCCCTACGTATATTGTATCATAAACCATTATAAAATGGAAGCTTTTATGTACCTGATACTGCTTTTTATACCATTTTTCTATATTATTTTAGATTTTTAGTATCAAAATAGTATCACTCATATATATGTCCATCGGTCTCTATAGAAGTCTTTTCATCGGCTCTAAGGATGAAGCCGTAGTTATGTTTCTAATAGATAGGTAAAGCGGAGCTTTATACCTTCAATAAAGTATGTGCCAACCTCATAGTCTGCGAAAATGTACACCGGTGTGCTATCAAGCAGCTCCGACTTATCATATTCGAAGTTCCCCTTCCAGTCATATAAGTTATCCCATTCATCCTCACTTTTGTTCAAAGCAGTAGGAACAGCCCCATTAAACAAGTTGAAGGCCAGCCTTATCGCCCTAGCATCCGTACCGGTTACCCATCCATGCTGCAAAACTTCAAGATTTACACATCTGTCATCCCGGTCATAGCAGTCAAAGAAGTGTTTCCTGCAATCCTCCGTTATTGTCAAGATATACACTAAGGATACCCTTTCACTATCCTGGGGACTTATATTCAGTTGGGACAATAAACTAAAAAAAGCCTTTTTGTGTTCTTGACCGTTAAACTCTACAATATCTGATTTATCCATAATGTTTTACCTTCCTTCCTATATTCCTCTATCCATCTTCCTGGTCACAGTATGAGATTCATGTTCTCTCTTTATGTCTGATATCGGTTTTTTCTCTCTCAGCAGTTCTTTCATAGACTTCGGCTTATCAAAATTCTCCCATTCCAGTACCAGGTTTCTTGACATAATAAACTTTTTCATCTTGTCAAATATCTTGGTAACAGATGATACCCTCTCCTTTAGCTGCCGTATTTCTTCTCTTAAGCCCCTGATGATCCTCTCATATTCTGATGTCATCTTTTCAGACAAGGAAGCTGCCCTATACTTTTCAAGAAGACTTTCAAAAAGTTTTTTAGGAATCTTTACCATAGGCTCCGATTGGAGCAGTCCAGTTGGCTTCGCCTTTTGTCTAATTTTCTCTATCTCCTGATCCACTGATTTGTACATTCCGGTAAATCTGTCTGCCAGTTCCTTGTATTGTTTAAGCCGATCCTGGCTTTCGGAGATCTCAACTTCAATCTGAGAAAGGACTTCATTCTGATGTACAGCCATTTCACTATTTTCTTCAAGCTTTTCTTCCGAAGAAACAACTTCAGCTTCCAGCTCTTTCTTTTCAGCATTCAAGATTTCCAGTCTTGATTCCATCTCATCAATTTTATGCTGAGCATTTTTATACTCTGGAAGCATCATGCCTCCATGACTCTCTCCCAGTACGCCTATCTCTATCCCCCGTTCCATGCACAGTTCCGAAATATACTCCCGCTCCCTTTCCTGCCAGTGCATAGTTTCGTTGTCGTTTTTACTTGCCGCAGGAGCTATACCCATTTCCTGAAGAGCTTTAGTAAGACTGTTCCTGGTTTTAAGTCCGGTTTTATATCCATGAGCTACCGGTATGTAATCCAGATGCAGATGCGGTGTTGCTTCATCCAAGTGTAAGACCGCATTAAAAAGGTATAGGTTCGGATTTCTTTCTGAAAATGTTCTTACATACTCATCAAGTACCTCGATTGCGGTCTTGGCTTCTTCAGAAATATTTCCATCCGGATCCAACACCCCGGTGTCATCTTTTTTCCCTATCTGTACAACATTCTCATAAAAAATTTTTTCATTGTTTTTTGAATTCTTTATCTTTGAAATATAATCGTCTATTTTCCGATCGTTCCTTTTCTGCTTAGCATTGTATTCCTCTATTGCAGCACCAAATATTTTTCTGTACGCATCTTCCACCTGTTCTTGTACATAATACCTGTTCCAATTCACTCTATCCTCATCAACATTGTCCGCAATAAAATCCCTGTTGTCATGTCGAATAGAACCTTTTCCTTTAACAAAAGATATCGTTTTCACTATACGTTTTTGCTCCTCCTTGATCCTTTTCCATAAATATCCTTTAAGATTCTTTATCGTCCCTCGGCCGTACCTGGTTCTGTTACTCTTGTCAAGAGTAACGCCTTATTAGTTTTGACACTGCGTATCAAAACTAACGGCGCTCTGCGAGGCTGTAATACCTCAAACCGACATAACGCCCAGTAAAGCCCACCAACTCTGCCATAGCCAAAACTCATTTTTCCCCTTATAGATATTTAACGGGTGCGTGACACGCACCCGTCAAAATCAATAAGTGAAAAAATTACCACCTGAAGTCCGCATGCATCCCAACCATGTCCAAATACTTCTGTCTATACAGCTCCCTTTCCTCTTCTGTTTCCCCAATCTTGGATTTTGTATACACTTCCCTCTTAGCCATAGAATCCACCTTTTTCCTCAAAAATGCTTTAATATCTCTCTCCTCTTCAGCCTTATCCAACAGGTGATACAAGATCAGTTTGCAGTATATATCATACGGTATTTTTACATCAGCCATAGCCTCTCCTTTCCAAGACCGCAACATTACAATGTGTTTAGAATTCTGCAACCTTGCACCCTTCATCTTCGCAAAATTAGACTCTTTGCACTGTTGCGGTCTTTATCAATTAATCACTAAGTTTTCCGAGTTCCCAGTACCAACTATTTCCAATTTTTTTAGCTACAATCCCAAGCTCCTTCTTCGTCATTTCCATCGTCCTTTTAGAAATGTTTTCATCCTGAGCTGCCTCAAAGATATCATTGCTTTGTACCGGGATTCCTTCTTTAGCAAATCTTTTCAAAAGTTCAATCGCTTTCCCCTTCTTGCTTTCCTTGGGAGCTACTCCGTTAAGCAATTCATCAGCAGTAATATCATAATCTCCGATCCAGATAAATTGACCTGCTTCAAGTCTAAAAGCTTTTGAGTGTCCAAACTCAGCCAGATTATTTTTTATCTGTACTACTGCCCTAAGAGAATCATCATCCTTAACTCTTCCTACCAGTAATACGCTCCTAGCTACTGCGTAGAAATCTATTGATCCCATTCCTCTGTATGCCGCCTTGTTACCGGAAGCCTTATTCATATGCCCTATAAGCAGAACCGCACACTTATATTTTTCAGCTAAACCACCAAGTTTTTTTGTCATATCCCTGGCTTCGTTAGCCCTGTTCATATCCATACCGCCACCAAGATACGCCTGTATAGGATCAAGTATCAATATCCTTGCTCCGGTATCGGATAAAGCCTTTTCTAATCTTTCATCTATCATAGATAGTGAACGATCACTTTCATCTATTACCAATACATTGGAGCATTCGGCTCCAGCTGCTTCAAGTCTCGGCTTTACTGTATCCGCCAGACCATCTTCAGCCGTTTGGTATATAATCTTAACAGGCTCAGGTACTTTGTCAGATTCTTCGCCTTCCAAAGCCTCTCCCCTAGAAAGCTTGGCTGCCAAGTTCAATGCAAATGTTGTCTTTCCTTCTCCCGGATCCCCCTGGATAATAGTAAGCTTTCCAAAAGGTATGAACGGATACCAAAGCCATGCTATCTCTTCTGCAGTTATATCCGACATTTTTATTATCTTGTAATCATTTTTTTCTTCATTCTCCATCTTTCTTTTCCTTTCCAATTTCATTATTCATATTTTCTTCCTTATCTCCACGGAGCTGGTCTAAAAGACCTGCAACCTTTCTCTGTTCACTAGGATATAAGTGTCCATATGTATTAAGGGTAACCTTAATATCTTTGTGTCCAAGTCTTTCCTTTATTATGAGGGGCTGCACATCATGATGTATCAGATATGCTACATGAGAATGTCTGAGATCATGAACTCTTATTTTCTTTACTTCCGCCTTTTTTGCATGATAATCCATACACTTCTCTACTGCTTTTTCAGTTATAGGGAATAAGCGGGCATCTCTGGGATACTGGTACAGACGATCAAAATATGCTTTAACTTCATCTACCAAAAAATCCGGTAATTCTATCGTTCTCACGGAGTTTACTGTTTTAGGAGTGGTAATAATATCTTTTTTATCAGCTCTGTAATATGTCTTAGTAATATGAAGCTTCTTAGCTACCATATCAAAGTCATCTATATTCAATGCAAGCATTTCACCTACTCTGCAGCCTGTCCAGAACAATATTTCAAACATAACAATTTGTCTGCAGTCCTTATTAAAGGTTTTAATAAACTTATCATATTCTTCCTCAATCCAGAAAACCAGGCTTCTGTCATCAGATTTGCCCATCTTCTTGACGGATTTACACGGACTATTGCCAAGTCCATATATTTTCTGTGCATGGTTGAACAGTGCAGTCATCTGGTTCTGCAACATTCTAAGGTAACTCTGTGAATATGAATGACTATCTCTGATCGTATTTTGCCAGGCTATTATATCTGAAGGTTTAACTTCGTTCATAGGCTTATCACCGAGATAGGGGATAATGTGAACATCAATCATGTAACGCTTATTCTTAATCGTACGCTCTTTCAAATCTCCTACCTTGTCATTAAAATACACATCTATGAAGCTTGACATTTTCATATCCATATCAGCACTTGCTTTGCGGATATACTCTGCTTCATAAGCCAAGGCCTCTTTTTTAGTATCAAAGCCACGCTTCAGCTTTCTCTTTCTTTCACCTGTCCAATCAGTATAGTAGAACGATGAGTACCATTTCCCTGATTCAGTATCTTTATACGCCGGCATATTCTCCTCCTTCCTGGGAGGTAACCATTTCCGTCTCAGTATTATATCCAAAGAACTTCTTTTCAAAATATGTTCTCGGGAGTCTACCGGAAATGATTATAAATCCCATTCTTTTCAGCTCTTCGTTAAGTTCCTTGATTACTTTATAAGCCTTTGCTTTAGAAACCTCGAGCCTCATTGCTACATCATCTGCATTTAATAAATATTTTTCAGACATACAATATCTCCTTTCCATATTTTATAATATATAATTTATATTTTTTGTACATCTGTGGATTATAATATCACTATTTACAATTTTTGTAAATAGTATTTTATATTGTTTATATATTTTTAATAATTGTATTTTTCCCTTTTCTATTTATTATAAATATGCTATAATAATTTTTATCATTACTATATCTATAAGGAGACCTTTATTATGGGAGATGGGAAAAGACTTAAAGAAATACTCGATGAAAAAGGAACTAATGTAAGGAAACTAGCTAAAGCTACATTTATAAATGCATCTACGCTTTATGCCATAATACAAAAGGATTCTAATATTAGATTTGACTGGGCACTAAGAATTGCCAACGAACTGGATATCGATGTTCACGAAATCTGTTCCGCTACTCCTTTCTCAGGAGAAGTAACAGAAGATGAAATATATCCTACATTAAAGGATTCCAAAGGACTTTTGGATAACTCTCGTGTAAAAACATATTTAAAGGGATCTTTGTTGCCCCTTATGAAACTATATGGAAAAAACTCTATGCCTGATGTAGATAATCTTCTCACATCATTTTATCAGCTTGATGACGGAGCCAGGCAGGATGTTATTGAAATGATCAAGGGTTTATTAAGAAACCATAGGGATCCTGATAGAGCAAATGATATTAAGAATATAAAATTATAGATGCTGATTAGCTTGTTTTTGATTTAGTGTGTGAAAGATTTTCTGTAAATTATATCTCCTAAGACAATTAGCGAGCTGGATAATGGTAAAATTCATTGTTCAGCTCGTTTTGACTAAATATTATTTCATTGACTATGTCAAGAGTTATGTTATAATTAGTTAGTATTATATTTCAGTTTTACTTACAATCAAAGCTTTACATACTAAGAAGCAGAGTTGGAGGAGAAGGGAAATGAAGAAAAAAATCATAATTTTAATCATAATTATAGCACTTGCAGCTATTGGCGTTGGAGGTTATCTGATTTTACGAAATGCGAGAACGATACCTGAAGGAAAATATATGATAAAAAATTATGCAGA
>JAFXXN010000194.1 GCA_017542245.1 Lachnospiraceae bacterium | reverse complement strand
GGGCTCGACTGACTTCTCACAGTTCGTTGTTACTAGGCTAATGGAACCTCTGTGAGACCTCCACGCTTAAGGTGCACGCTCTTTCTCTCCATATATCCGCCACATTTACTCTGCTACTACAAAAGTGATAGTTATCAGACTTCGTTGTTTCTAGCCAACTTATCTCTCGTAGCCTAGCCTTGTATGTGATTTCTGTCCGTCGGACCAGAGATTTGCTTACAGCTTCCTTCAGATTCCACCTCACGATGGACACCCTTGCTGTTCGGCTATACACTTCCCACTATCTGGGCGTGTTCGGGACTTTCACCCATTAGAGCGCGCCCATGGCGCGCATACTAAAAATGCCGGATCTTTTATGGTCCGGCATTTTTGTTATTCGGAAACTGATTCTATTTCTCGATATTTTCTAAATGTTTTAATAAAAGCTCTTATAAGTATCAGCAGAATAATTATTTCTACTACCGCAAATATCAGCTCTTTCTTTAAATATATTACATCAATATATATGTCAGGATTCGTAAATCCAGCTTCATTCATCTGAACATAATCCCCATATACTTCAGAATTTAATGCTGTAAGCAGTTGCTTTTTTTCTTCCTCTGTAAACTTTTTCACCTTTCCTATCAGCGCGTACCCTTCTTCTGCCTTATATTCTATGGCTTCTTTGGGTTGATAAAACAAAGTCACTCCACTCCAATATGAAATATCTGCAGTAGGAATATGTACATAAACAAACCGGTTATCCTTAAGCCTTAAAAGATAATAATTCTCACTCAGATTTCTTATATAGTACATGCTTTTTATTTCAAATACGCTTAGAACACAGTCAAACGGTACTTTTACAGTATTATCCTCACTAAAAGCTTCAGAATGAATATCGTGAGCAGTATCAGGAAAATAGTATCTGAAAATATTGGACACTCCCGGAAAGGCAAAAAATATTATGATTACAGACGTAATTATGGAAATAATCACCATTTTCACTATCAAACCAGATTTACTGTCCATAACTAACTCTCCGTTCTGTGTTTTTTAAATCAATGTCTCCTTGAAAATGCCTTCAGCTTTTCCCCTGTAATAAAATGTTGCTGCGCATCTCCAATTTTGTTATACCTTCTCAGCTATAACAATACAGTTTGAATCAGGGAATCTATCAACCGACAGTCTAACTTTGGGTGACAGATATTCCACATATCCGGGTTCTAAGAATGCATCGCACCTGATAATTTTTGCTCCCAATTCTTCAAAAAAGGTTCTGTATTCGTCTATTGTAAAGTATCCGAACTGCTCCTGTACTTCGTGAGCGTAGCTCTCCTGCCCCCAAGTATAAGTATATAGAAATTCCCTTGCAAAATTGGTACAGGCTGATACTTTCCCCTCTTTCTCATTTATCACTATCTTTTTGTCCCGAATATCCTTTAACCCTTCAAAGTCTCTCACATAGTTTTTAAAGAAGTCAATTCCTGAAGGATCCGTAAATGTTATCTCGATCACGCTGTCATCCATAGGTGACTTTATACCATCCCGTATTATTATACGACCACCGCTTTCCAGCGAAGCATATGCATTTTTCAAAGCCTGCTTTACCGTGTCTATCTCGAATCTGCCGTTCTTTGTTTCAGTATAAGAAAAGACTTCGTGGAGAATCGATGAAAAAATTACAGAGTCTGCGCCAAACGGGAAAGGTCCAACAACAAAGTTATGCCTCAGTACCGACCATTTATGGCCTTCTTTACTCTTTTTCTTTTCAAGCTCCATAATCACATTGTCTGAAATGTCGGTACCTATTATATCTTTATCCGGGTATTTTTCTTCCAAAAGATCGAGTAATACTCCTCCACCACTTCCGACATCCACAACTCTGTTCCCGGTAACATAATCTATAATAGTGTTTTTTGTACTGCTCTCGCTGGCATTCATGGTTGCAAGATATTTATCTTCGTTGTTTAGCCGGTCAAATGCATCCCTGCGGAACCCAAACATATCATATAGCACGGTAATGCTTTTCTCAAAAGTAAGCAGGCCGCATCTTTCTGCTTCTACACAGAAATCTATCAGTTTTTCACAAACTGCAGAAAACTTAAAATCCACAAGCATTGCTCTTCCGCATTTGGATACAGACAATTTCACATTCTCTATAGAAGAATCCTTGATATATTTTTCTATTATTCGTTCTTTATAGACATTTAGATGCTTTCTGCCTTCATAATCATAGTACAGACCGTCAGCAATCGGCTTAAATGATATGTATTTTACCTCAGATGTAATTTTTTGCAGCACTTCTTTTAATATCCATTTTATCTGTTCTGTCGCAAAATCTCCAAATGCAGCCTGAAAATACCAAAGCTCATAGTATGGGAATATTTTTTCTGAAAACAGTTCGATCAATTCATCATCTGCACTTTCAAGCTTTATATCAAGCCTTCTCATTCGGTCTTTCGTATCAAGTTCAGTAAAATCCCCATCTAAAATCCTGCCTATCAGATTTTTTACCTGCTCTCTCACTTCTTCCCAAAGTTCTATTTTTACAGCCCCGATTATACAATGATTAAGAACATACAGAATTCTATAAAGTGATTCTTTTCCGACCTTCACTGCCAGAGCATAAAGTGGCTTATTTTGTGATATTAGAACTTCTCCACGCAGAGCCTGACCTATCAAACCATGAGTTTTTATGAGAGTATAACAAAGAGACTCCTTTTCACTGTTACATTCTTCTTTATATATTTCCGATGATGCCAGATTATGAATATCAAGGGCATATCCTCTCTGCCTCCAGCTTTCTCTTTCCTTGACATTTCCGCCCTTTGAAACTTCTGACCATGAAAGAACTGTCTTAACGGTATTATATTCATCCTCTGTAAGTTTCCCAGCTTTATAATCTGATTCCAGTATTTTTAATGACCTAAAAACGTAGCATAAGGTTTCCTTGCCGCTTACCTGCTCAACAACTTCGACACGCTCCATGTTTACACCTTTATTTTCGGTGTAATAAAGGTACGACAGCCATTTTTCTTTTTCCAATAATTCAGAATCAAATGTTATGCCATCTGATAATGTAATCTGCATAGTTTTCTCCCCATAACCATTCTTTCTATAAAGAGTTTTTTTAATTTAGTTTTATTATACGGTACGGCAGGCAGGATAGTTTTCATCTACAAAAATATTATACTTATTTTGTTTTTTAAAGTAAAGAAAAAATTCGTACCTCTCTCAAAAAGCATCCTTGATTTTCTTGTTATATAGATGTACATAACTGTTATTATCTTTTATTTCAATTGACTTTTTGCAGTTTTGATTGTTATTATAAAAAAATAGAATACGCGGAGCATCATTTTGTTACCTTGGAAACGCAGAAGGAGTTTTCGAGGTGACATTGATGTATTACAAAATGGTTTGCCAAGAGCTCTTTGGAGGTTAATATGAGAAGAAATATTATCATTTGTTTTATTTGCATTTTAGCAATTCTGCTTTCGGGGTGCAGTGTGGAAAAGGTAGTTCTCCCGGCACAAAAAGAGGTCACCGATAAGACTCTGAAAGATGTCTTTAAAGAACACGGAATGAAAATAGGCACCTGTGTTTCTTCATATGTGATTGACAAAAAAGATACATCCGACTTAATTCTCGAACAGTTTAACAGTGTAACAATGGAAAATGCCATGAAACCTGATTATATTTTAAATCAAGACAAATGTAAGGCTGAGGGGAAACTTGTAGTAGAATACAACAGCGAAGCCCTTTCAATTCTTAAATGGGCAAAGAAAAATAATCTTTCTATGAGAGGCCATACTCTTATCTGGTATAGCCAGACCCCTGAATGGATCTTTCGTGAAGGTTTTGAATCAAATGGTTCTTTTGTAGGCCGTGAAGAAATGCTATCTAGGATGGAATCATTTATAAGCAGCAATTTTGAGACATTAAAAAACCTTGGATATATAGACTGTTTTTACGCATACGATATAATCAATGAGGCCATAATGGAGGATGGAAGTTTAAGGCAGAATCATTGGACAGAGACAATCGGAGACGATTACCTCTGGTACGCTTTCTATTTTGCAGATAAATATGCTCCTCAAACTATCGATCTTTATTACAATGACTATAATGAACAGTACAAAGCAGAATACCTTGTATCTATCGTAAACACTCTTAAAGATGATACGGGAAGAAATCTTATAGATGGTATCGGACTTCAGGCTCATCTCTTTACTGCAGACGATCTTACAAATTATTTATCTGCTGTTGACACTTTAGCTGAAACCGGATTAAAACTGGAGCTTACTGAAGTGGATGTAGGACTCGGAAAATATCAAAGTCCTCTTTCAGCAACGAATGAGCATCTTAAAGAGCAGGGACGATACTGTTATGAACTTATAAACGGTTTATTCGAGCGTGCAGATTCCCGGAAAATAAAAATTGATGCTATCACCTTCTGGGGTTTTTCCGATGGCTTCTCATGGAGAAAAGAATACAGTCCTCAGCTATACGATGCAGATCTCGATCCCAAATATTCCCTTTATGGAGTATTACAGATTAAGGAGTATTCCGGATATTGATAAAAAAAGAATTCAAAACGACGATTCTGAAATTGAATTTTGGGTATTCAATCTTTTTGAGGGGCTATCTTCGTGAGGAGCTGTTTTGAGAGCTCTAATATTCGATTAACTTACATCATTATTCATATAGTCTGCTAATGAGTACATTAGGTAAAATAAGCGGAATTTACTGAATACAAATGACCACTTCCCACCGGGCATAAAAATGGGATCGATTTCTCGATCCCTTTCACGACAGTATCTTTGTTATTGTCGTTAATTGAATTTTACGCCTCCTCGCAGTACCTGTACCACTCATCCCAGAGCTCTTCAACTTTTTTCGCATAATCATCATCGTAGATATATCTTACATCACCATAACATGAGCACTTTATTTTTGTACCATCCTCGGCATAAAAATATAGGGTTCTCTGACCGTAGTCGTACATTTCATGCTGTGTGGTGTATGTTGCATCAGGATTGATCTGCACGGCGTATGAATACAATTTCAAAAGATATGTCTTGCTTAGTGCACATGCAGGCTCAGTACCCTTGAGATATTCTATGACGCTTTCTTCTGACAAATCCTCTAACTTTCCGGGATTTTCAGCATAATTATATGTATAAACCCTTCCATCACCCAGGATGTAAATCGCCTGTTTCTGGTATCCCCACGCCATGTTTGAATATACGTCTTCGAAGATCACTTTGTCAGGATCAAGCTCGATGTTAAGCTGCTCCCCCTCATTGTCCGATCCAAGGTCAGATTCGTTGACTCCCACGGCCTTTGTCTCGATGGTCACCTGCTTGGTATAGGAAACAAGCTTCTTCTTAAGCGAACCGGAGACGAATCCATTGCCGGTCTCCGTGAAGTACATGAATAAATGTGAGTCATCTATGGCCCTAAACACTCCATACTCGTTACCCATATCCGTTATGATCATGTATTTGCCGTTCCCGTCTTTTTTCAGCTTAAAGTACTTATCAGCGTCATTTCTATCAATTGAGAATCCTTCACACATGTAGTCTAGCAGTTGCTTCTTATATTTTTTCTTTGTAAGGTACTTGCATAATACTTTTGCTTCATCCTCATATTCCGTATCAAGAACCACTGCGATTACGGGTTCATCCTTGGAGGTTGTAAATTCCATATAATTGCTGGTAACGGTCTCATTAGGCGCCTTCCACTTGCTATAGTAAGGGACATCACAGTTTACCTGTATCCCTCTGATTTCACCATTGAGGTACATTGTTATAGTCTTCGTCTTGGAACCTGATTTTGCGTTTGCGGGCACGGTGAGCATACTGACAACCACGCACAAAATGATAATTAGTGACTGCTTTTTAAGGAGAAAAGTAGTCTAAAACCATTGAAATTACTGGCTTTTCAATCCTAAATATGGTAAAATAAATGCAAAGGAAAACACTGTTTTTATAAAAAAACCTTGCACTTAGGAGAAGCCATATGTAT
>JAFXXN010000193.1 GCA_017542245.1 Lachnospiraceae bacterium | reverse complement strand
CCACCTGAATCATGTTCTCACGAAACCCGCAGCATGTGCGGATTTCTGTAATTACATCTAAGAACTCATACTTATATGGAACTTGAGAAAAATGATTTCAGTGCCAAATTCGAAAAATCATGTGGGGCAATAGTATTTAAGATAGACGATTGAGTAATAAAGTACCTTCTTGTGGAAGAAAAGAGCGGATTTCATAGCTTTCCCAAAGGGCATATGGAAGAGGGCGAAACTGAAATAGAAACCGCGCTTCGTGAAATAAAGGAAGAAACAAATCTGGAAGTCGAATTATGCACTGATTTTAGGATAAGCGAACAATACCAGCTATCGGAAAAACCAGGCGTAACCAAGCAGGTGGTGTATTTCTTGGCAGAGTATAAAGACTCATGTCCGTGCATAGTAAGACCAAACGAGGTTAAATCTCTGAAGAGTCTCAAACTTGAAGATGCTATCAAGACTATTGAGTATGACAATAAAAAAGAGATGCTAAAAAAGGCGGATAGTTACCTTAAAAGGAGAAGCAGCAAATAATATTTTATTCCAGTATTATATACGAATTATATTTCTACGGAGGACTCATTAAATAAGGAATGAACACGATTTTGGAATATGCTCTAAGGAATAAATCCTCTTTTGAGATGGGAGGAGTCTCATCCAATGAAATTCGTTTTTTTACATACGAGGGAAAAAGATATATTTTAAAGACTCCCTTAATGACAAGAGATGATTTTTCACCGTTCTGGACAATGATGAGAAAGGTGTTTGGCTATTCGGTAAAGGAGCAGAATTCAAGTCTTCATAATATCTACAATACTTTGAAGGATAACCCTCACATAAAAGTGGCTCCGTTTGTAGCAGCCAATGAAGATGCAAGCGTTTTTGAGTTTGTTGAAGGAACAGCATGGGATAATGATTTTTTTCCAAAGGGAAAGAAAAACGCTTATACTCTGGGGCAGTTTATTGGATATAATCACAGGACAAAGTACGATTATTCCGGACTTTTGGGCGTTTCAAAAGGAGATTTATTTTTTGAGAATGCCAGAAGATATATTGAAGATTGTATTAGCGAGCATTGGAGTGGGGATGATGATGCAGATAAAAAGGTCAGGGGTTGTTACGAGCAGATAAAGGATAAAAAGCTTTCAAACAGTGGGAATTCTCTAATTATGGTCGACATCTGCGCGGATCAGTTCTTGTTTTGCGATGAGAATATTGTAGCGTGTGTTGATTTAGATGCGTATGTGATTGGACCTGTAGAATGGGAGCTTAGCTTTCTTCATTACCAGGTTGAGGACTGGGATGAATTCAAGGCGGGATATGAGACATATTGTGAGATGCCGTCGTTTGAGGAAGTGAGTAAATTATTTTTTTTGCTTATGGCACTCAGTTCATACGATAACAAAGCAGCAATTGATGGCTACTGGGCTGCTCTATTAGAGGAATAATATAGAAATCGAAATCAAGAAAGAGAATTGGTGTGAAGATGCTGAAAAGATTGTCGGATAGAATCTGGTACTATCCCATGGAAGAGGAGCGAGACAGGCCTAATCTAGGATATATACGTGGAGATAACTGGAGTCTTGCTGTTGATGCGGGCCATTCAGAGGCACATACCAGGGAATTTTATGAGGCATTGGAAGAGAATGGTTTACCGCTTCCAAAACTCACTGTGATCACGCATTGGCACTGGGATCATACATTTGGAATGCATGCGGTAAATGGGCTTTGTCTTGCTAATGAACGCACGAATGAGTATTTGCTTGATTTCAAGCGTAGGCTATCTCAGGAAGGGAACGAGTTCTTCCTGAACATGCATGAGAGCATACGTAATGAGTATTCATATAACAAACCGGTGATAGTAACGCCGGCAGACATTGTTTTTCATGACAGCATGGTGCTGGATGCAGGCAATTGCCCAATTAAGATTTTTCAGGCTGAATCACCTCATACAGATGATTCGACTCTAATAGAAATTTCCCAAGAAGGAGTTTTGTTTGTTGGGGACGCAACTTGTGGGTCATTTCCTGAATGGAAAAAGAATCCTGTACTGAGTAAGAAATTATCCGAAACCATAATGAAATCAGAGGCGGCTATTTGCCTTGAAGGACACTGGGTTCCAGTTCCGAAAGAGGATACAATTCGAGATCTGTTAGAGGAAGTGGATGAATAAAATGAAGATGGTTACATACTATGATGATGACCTTTTGCTTTATATGGCTAAAGATGTTTAACTTTCAGGATAATCGACCAAGAAGAAAAGGATTAAAAAAGTCATATGACAAAAAAAGATCTTTTAATCAAAGCGGCACAGCTTTACGGATTCGATACTGCCTCAGCCAAGGAAGTCCACGGGCATGAGGGCGGCAGGAATTTGGTATTTATGATTGGAAATGATTCGGTTCTCAGAGTGTCTTCTCTTTCAGATAGAAGCATTGAGGATTATGAGGCGGAAATCGAGTATGTACATTATCTTTCTGAAGGTGGAGCCAGCGTGGCAGAATCCATCCCCTCAGGGAAAGGTAACCATATTGAAATTATCGATGAGAAGGTAGTAACCATGTTCGAGATTGCAAAAGGTGATCAGATAGCCGATCATGGTTACAAGTATATTGATGGAGTTTCGATAAACGAGTACTTCTATCTTACCGGCAAGGTTTTAGGGAAAATACATGCTCTTTCAAAGAACT
>JAFXXN010000192.1 GCA_017542245.1 Lachnospiraceae bacterium | reverse complement strand
TATAAGGATTACGCAATACCGCAGGAACCTCGCAAGGAAGTCAATGCCATATATGATATTTTCAAGGTTCAAGTGCCTTATAAAATCCCACTTACTACCATAGAGGTGTAAGTCGAAAATTTATGCGGAATTATAGTTTATCGAAGAAACCAAAACGACAATTGACGAGGAGTTGTCTTATGGGGAAAAAGGTGAAATCTGCATGAGAACTCCAAATCAGATGTTAGGGTATTTTAAGAATGATGAGCAGACAAAAGAGGTGCTTCGCAGACATAAAGATGGGTATATTTGGGTACATACCGGTGATCTGGGTCATATAGATGAAGACGGTTTTATTTTCGTAGATGGACGAATTAAAGAAATGATCACACGTTATGATGGATTCAAAATCTATCCTTCTGTTATAGAAAAAGTAATAAATTCTCATAAAGCCGTTTCACAATGTAAGGTTGTAGGTATTAGTGATAGAAAACATGGCCATGGTCAGATACCGATGGCGTATGTCGTGTTGAAAAAGCAAGATGGTGGGAATGCAGAAGCTGTTTTAAAAGAATTAGAAAACATATGTAAACAGACTTTGCCGGAATACTATATAGAAAACTGCAAATTTGTAGAAATTGATAAACTCCCGTTAACCGCTATAGGTAAGGTGGATTTCCGTGAGCTGGAAAGGATGGGGGAGAAAAGATGAATTTTAAGAGGAAATTATGGTAAACAAAGGTGAATATAAACTTTTTAACAATACAACAAAAAAATATTTTTGGACAATGCTTAGTAGTGAGTTTCTGAATAGAAGGCTTAATAAGACTCCTCTTTGGTTTGTTCATGTTAGAAATTGGTTAATAAAATTGATTGTAGCTCATATAGATGGAACACCATTATGTGTAACCTCTCCGGTATATTTTCAGCAAGGGAATAACACTTATATAGGGAAGAATTTTTTCTGTAACTATAATTGTAAATTCCTTGATCACGGTGGGATATATATCGGGGATGATGTCTGGCTTGCTCCGGATGTAACGATTACAACAGTGTCACATTCTTTGATTCCGAAACAAAGGAATATATTCTATACAAAGGATAGCTTTGAACCGAATAAGAGGAATAGTATTGAAATTAATAAGCCGGTTCACATTGGAAATTCGGTATGGATAGCTACAAAGACTGTAGTATGTAGCGGAGTCACTATCGGAGATAATACTGTAATAGGAGCAGGGAGCGTGGTTACACGAGATATTCCTTCTGGAGTATTTGCTTGTGGGAGTCCCTGCCGTGTAGTTCGTAAGATTTCTGCAAAAGATAAAGTAGTGTACAAGAAAGAATTGTTTTGAACTTATATATGAGGATAGTTAAAGTGATTTTGAAATATGGTACAGAGAACAAGTTTATATAAAAGGAATAAGGGAAAAAGGTTATATGACAATAATCTAACTTCCTTTATAAAAAGGTCTATTCACCCATTTTTGTTAAATTTAGCTTCAACAAAAGTTATTTTCAAGATGGAAGAATGTTTTTTAAAGTCTGGAAATAGATCGAAGATACCTAAAACAAGAGGTATAATATTTGCTTGTAATCATACAAATAGTCATGATATTCCCATAGCTTTAAAAGCTATAAAAAAGCATACATACCTCTTGATTGGGAAACAGCCTTTATATAAGATAGATGAATTATTCTTTAATCTAAATGGAGCTATTTACGTTGATAGAAAAGATAGTAATGACATGAGACTATCTAAAAAAGCCATGATCGGAAATGTTAAATCTGGAAGAAATTTGTTGATGTGGCCGGAAGGAACTTGGAACATGACTGACGCTCAGCTTATGCTAATGATGAAGTGGGGAATCATTGAAGTAGCTCAACGTTCAGGAGCCATTATAGTTCCAATGGCGTTAGATTATGATTATGATAAGAAGATATGCAGATACATGTTTGGCAAACCTATGGATGTCAGAGGTATGACTCTAAAAGATGGTATTGACTGTCTAAGAGATAGTATGGCTACACTTAGGTGGTATTTATTTGAGAAGAGAGGTATATATCGAAGAAAAAAGCTGAATATTGATGATGAAAGGCGTTTATTAGTCAGTTTGGTAGAAGAGTATCCGAAATTAGACTTCGAATATGAGAAATCAGTGGTTTTTAAAGGATGATAAAATGTAGAAAGCCTTTAGATCGGAGGAAGAATTATGGGCGTATTTGAAAATGCTGTTATTTCATTGGTAAAGTTTAAACTTGATCATGCACTTGATTTAGATGCAATAAAGCCGATTTCATCGGAAGGGATAAAAGAATACAGGGATATAGCTTATACCAACAGGGCAGGTAAACAACTTCTGATGGATATTTATGAACCTGTGGTTGAAAAAGGAACAGAATTACCTGTTGTTATTAACATTCACGGAGGTGCTTTGATAGAAGGAAATAAAAATCTGTCCGAGGGTTTCTGCAGACAGTTTGCTAAGAGGGGATATCTTGTATGCTCCCTGGAATATCGCCTGATACCTGATGTTCGCGTATACGAGCAGTTTGATGATGTATGTGCAGGTATGGACTGTGTAGGAAGGAAACTGGTAGATTTTGAAGTTGATTTCACAAGAATATACATGGTAGCAGAAAGTGCCGGAGCATATCTGGCAACGTATGTGGCAGCAATGAGGAATTCAAAACTACTCCAGGCAGCTATAGGATATAAGCCATCAAAAATGAAGATAAAGGCCCTTGGTCTTATCAGTGGGATGTTTTATACTACAAGAAAAGATGCTACCGGAAGGTTCCTGTCTCGTTCGTTTTATGGGAATGATGCCAGAAGTAAGAGAATGGCTAAGTTTACAAATCCTGAGCATCCCGAGATAATATATAACATACCGCCGTGCTATCTTGTGACCAGTAAATATGATATGTTGGAAAGGTATACGCTTGATTTTGCGGGCGAGCTTGGAAATAAAGGCGTTGAACATTATTTACGCCATATGGGAAGTGATCCTAAGTTAATACACGCTTTCCCGGTTTTACGTCCTGATCTACCTGAGAGTGAGAGAGTGATAAACGAGATTGTAAGCTGGTTTCAGAAACATTAAGGTTACCGACATGTTTCTAAATAGTCAAAGAAGAACAAAAAATGTTTGCAAACATTAAAATGTATGTTAAAAAAGTGTTTGCAAACATTTTTTCATACATGGATATGATTCTTGCTTGCTAGAGTTTTTGATTGAAATATCGAGAACCCTACCTATCTTTTTACCTTGACAAAACCCGAAAATCATTATATTATAATGGTATCAAAGGCAAAGAGTACTTATTTGAACCAATATTTTTTGAAACAGATTTTTATTTTTTTGATTGAAACACGATTATTAATTTTCTTTAGGTTTATTTTTTTCAAATTCACTCTTGCTTTTCCCTTTATGGTTAGTTGAGCAGGAGTAGAATAAACTATCATCTCCTGCATTTACATGTTTTTATTTAAAATCATGTAAAACGAGCCGGCATTATATTTTACAGGAGGAGATGACAGTAATGGATGTTAATGAAGAACTTATCAGACAGATTGAGGAACTCAAGAAAAGACTTGCTAAGGCAGAAAGTGAGAAGGAAACTTACAAGACACTTGTTGACGAGAAAAGGCTAAAGGAGGCTAACAGAGAAACTAAGGACAGACTTTTCAAGTTTATCTTTGGAAATCCGGAAAATAAAATCTGGACACTTTCTTTGTATAATGCCATAAACGGCACGAATTATACAAATCCTGATGAACTTGTTTTTAACACTATAGAAGATGTTGTTTATATGAGGATGAAGAACGATATGTCGTTCATAGTCAGTTTTGAAATGAACCTGTGGGAAGGACAGTCATCCTTTAATCCGAATATGCCATTGAGATTTCTTGTATATGCAGGTGCCCTGTATGATAAATACACAGCTACCAGCAAATATAACAAATTCAGTAGTAAACTTCAATCGATACCAAGACCTAAGTGTATCTGTTTTTATAACGGCAAGATGGAGCAGCCGGAGAAAAAGATTTTAAAACTGAGTGATGCTTATGACGGTAATGGCGATATAGAAGTTTTGGTAACCATGTTGAATATCAATTATGGTAAGAATAAGAAATTAATGGATGCCTGTAAACCTTTAAAAGAGTACGCATGGCTGGTAGATAAGATTCGTAAATATCAGGAGAAGAGTATGGACCTTGATTCTGCTATAGACAGGACTATAGATGAGATGCCGGAGGATTTTCTTATAAAGAAGTTCCTTGTCGGAAACCGGGCGGAGGTGAAAATGATGTTACTGACTGAGTATGATGAAGAAAAACACATAAAAATGGAAAGAGAAGAAGCATGGGAGGAAGGACGAGAATTTGAAATGGCCAATACTTTAAAAGAAAAATCCCGTGCGGATGCTTTGGAAAAAGAACTTTCAGACGCTCTTGAGCAGATAAAAGAATTGAAGAGCCGATTAAATAATGGAGTAAAAAAATGAGAAAAGACGCGGCAGGGAAATCCCTGCCGCATGCATTTTATAGGGGTTGTCAAGTAAACTATGTAAGTGTTTATAGATATGAATTGGGTTTAGATCAACTCCTAATCAATGTTGTATTCCTGTTTTTTTTGTTCGCTTAAATTTGAATCCGGGAACTGATTGGTTACTTCAGCGATCAGCTGTTTAAAATCTTTATAATGCGTCTTATATAAAGAATTATTCTTATACAATATAAACGATTTGTCACTCGGAAGATATGTGGTTCCTGCATCTGCGAAAGCTACACGGCTGTAGTTTTTCGGCTCTAAAAGCAATGTTGAATATGAATTACTAAAGGCAATATAGCCATCGTTATCTTCAACACTGTATGAAATCTTATAGAGGTCGTCCACGGAACCGGCATATTCAGCGTTTAAAGTTTTGCCATCACTACCTTGTAACAGTTTCCAGATATTAAGTTTATAATCATCTCCCTGAAGGAAAATGCAATTTTCATCGTTCGAGAAGGATATGAAACAATGGTTGACTGCTGTAAGCGGAATGGAACAGAGGATATCAGCATTAGATGACAGATCAAGAATTCTGACATTCCCGTCGGAACAAGCAAATGCAGCATACTTTTCATTGGGGCTTATGTGGATATATCTGGTTGAGTAAGTATTTGATAAAGCTCTCAGCGATTCATCCGCATGTATTTTTACATCTCCGCTTTTTAAATCAATAATATTCAGATTCTCTCCGGTACGTGAAACCAGAAGCAGATCCTCCGATTGAGACACTGCGCAACAGCCCACAACTGCAGTGCTTTTTTCTGAGTAAACTAATTTTTTATCCGTTAAGTCTATAACTCCTATGTAATTCTGTCCCCATAAAACTGCATATTTTCCGGTCGATGAAAAAGAAATATTACTTACCAACCGTTCAAATCCCAAGTCGCTGAAAAGATATTTTTGACTTTTGGCATTAAAAGGATCAACTTCCGTAAAGCCGTCATAATCAGCAATAACAAACAGATTGTCCCTAAAGCTGTAGCCGATGGGAATTTTATCTGAACCATCCGGAGTGTAAAGCAGCTTTCCGGAATTATCAAAAAAGTGACATATCCTTGAACTGTTTTCGCCTGTGACAAAATAGTTTGAATCCGGGGATACTCCGATTGCATATGAAGATTTATCAAGGTTCGCAATCACTTCCAGATCAGGGGCGGTATGATATTTCATTACCCATATATTATTGGAAGCATGAGAGAGCAGAATGATTCCGTTTGATATGATCTCCATTTTACTGATTGCAACGTTTGTATTAATAGTCCTGCCTGCAGAAATAGTTCCTTCAAGGGCGTTTACAACATCTATATCTCCGTTGTAATATCCTATGTAGGCGGTTGATTTCCCTTCGACAAGGTTGAGAGTACGCGCATGAGAAGGAAGGTTTGCAGAGGCTATAAGCTTACCGTCCGAAAGATCATATGTATAAATATCGGTATCTATAACTACTGTCAGAAAATGATCGTCTCCTATGATATTTGATTCAGACAAAACGCTAAATGAGACGGAATCCTGTAAATGAGCATTTATTTCTGCACTCCATAAACGTTCCTGATCGGGCTGGATCAGATCAACCAAGAACAACTGGTCACTTTGAAAGTTAGTTACATTACTGATCACGGCGAGTCTGTTATCATTACAAAAAGTCATGTCCGCTATATAGGGCATGGAAGTTGCATAACTTGAAACTGTATAGTCTGAAAGATCTATTATACTTACAAGCCCTTCCTCGATTTCATCGGTATAATGATAATGAGAAACGGCAAGCTTTTTGCCATCTGCGCTTAAAACTATTCCGGAACTGAAATAGTTTTCTGAACTGTTTTCTATTTTCTTTAATTCTTTTCCGGTTTTTAAATCTAATATCGATATTTCACTGCCTCCGACAATAAATGCTTTGCCATAGACAGGTGATATGAGACCACCGATAAAACTGCCATGTTTTAAAGAATAAACAACATTGCCGGATAGATCATATTTACTGAAACTACTGTCACTAAGAACATAAATGCCATCTTTATCCGCACAGGCTTCTTTCACGTTAGAAAGATAATTATTATCTTTTGTTGTGGGAGGTATTTTTGCCAGAAGACTAAATCCGTCGGTTTCACGTACATATACATTATGACCCTGATCGACAGTGGTAAGATATAATCCATCGCTGCTCAAATTCATATTTTCAACGATCATATCGTGTGAAAGGGTTCTGTCATAAGAAAGTCCGCTTCCGCTGCTATATGCATAAAGTATCTCAGAGAGAGCATATTCAGCTTCCGGGACATAAGGACGCGGATTATCATCGGTACCCAGTCCGCTTAGGGCAATAAGCGCCGCATCTTCACGGTTGCCGGTTTTAAATACGGACAGTGCTTCCTCCGCGTAAAACCTTGACTGGTTTCGCTGTTTTTCGGTATATTCAAGAAGAATTTCATCAGCAAGCCGGGTTTTCTCTTCAGCAAGCTGGGATTTCTCCCCCGCAAGTTTTTCCATTCTATCGGCAAGTTCTGACTTTTCATCAGCAAGTTGGGATTTTTCGGATGCAAGAAGAGTTTTCTCGTCAGCAAGCTGAGATTTTTCATTTGCAAGTTTTTCCATCCTGTCGGCGACATTTGCATTGTATATTCCGAAAGCAGTGCCTGCAATGGCTATGACAGCGGCACTGACTGAAGCTATAGCAATATTTCTTTTAAGTATTCTTTCCCTATGACGCTGTTTTAAATCATCATAACTGCATCCGATGATAGGTGCTGCAAGGCGGAGAATTTCTGTTTTAAACAACTTTTTCCGATCCTTTGGAGTTGCGCCTCTGACATCTGCTGCAAGCGGTTCTACAGGATTACCGTTGTCATCGGTAAGAAGCTGTTCAGGAAAACTTTCATTGGGTTCTCCTGATATGAGTACTGCAAGTATTTTCTCCCTGCCGTGCATAGCTATAAAGGTTTCTATTTCTTTATTTACCCAGTACGAAGCAGGAGTATCCGGTGAACATATTACTATGAGATAGTCGGAGTTTTTGAGAGCATTTGAAATATTATCATTAAGATCGCTTCCTATCGGAAGCTCTTCCTGATCTCTGAAAACGCGCTCAATCTTCTTTTTACCGGTTTTATTCTGCACTGCTTTAGGGATATGGTAAGTCTCGAGACCATAATGGACTTTTTTTGCCATTTCCATATCAAGTTGCATATGTCTGTAGCTTATAAATGCATTATATTTCACGATGTATATAGTCCTTTTCTGATTTTAAGCTTCCTCATAAGTTCGCGGGAAAATACGCCCTATAATGACATAATAGTCATTTGGATCATCATCCCTTACAGCAAGATAATCTCCCGGAACGCCGAGATAGTATTTATCCGGATCCCAAGTAGTAAAGAGCTTAACACGGTGGTCAAGTTTTGAAGCATATATTCCGGTCCCGCCTGATGCAACACAGCTTCTGGCATAGGGAAGCAGATTTATCTTGATCCCTTTTTCAGAATCTACAACAGAAGGGGGATATTCTCCTTCAAACTTATATTCTTCATCATTAACACGATATGACGCTTCAAATTTTTGTTTTTTTATAGGCCAGATTTCGCCCTCTATACCTATAACAATATAGACATTTTCGCTTACCGTTATATCAACATCTCCTTCAAGAGTACGGACATGAATATTGGTTCCTTCCTCGGCAAAGTCGCGAGTCTTGATATAGCCGAATGCACAGTCTTTTTTTCTGTAATGTTTCATATTTGTGGTATCGACTTTATCTGTACCGACATGCATTATCTTGGATGTATCATAGTAAGTATCCATTCTTTTCTTGAAAAATTCCTGCAGGCCTTCTTTAGTATATTCGATACCGTCCCTTTCCAAAAGATCTCGCTGAAGAGTTCCGCCGGCTTTTACAAGATGCCCGCCGCCGCCTCCGTAACCGCTTGCAACATATGATGCAAGTTCAGAAGCCTTGACTTCTTTTATACAGCTTCTTACAGAGATTTTTACCAAACCCGGAAGGATATTGTAGACAAGACATGTACCGATGACATCAACTTCTAAGAGCATATCGGATATGATACCGAGGATATTGGGGTCACAGGGCTCTGTTTCTATGATACCGTAAGCATATTTACTGTTGCATTCCGTATTCCTTAAAGCTTCCCCCGCCATCCTGAGCTCTTCTATTGAAAGATTTGAGTTTCTGTAAAGGATTATCTCGGCATTTTTAAATTTCGCAAAATCTCTTAAATCCTTATCTACAGGATGGGATATTTCGGTAAAATTATTGGTGTCAGTTAAAAGTCCATAGTATAAAGCGGTTGAGATATCCTGATCTTCGTTGATATCAATGCCTTCCTTAGCCAAAAGGTCGTAGATGACGGTAGAACAGGAGCCGTAATTCGATCTGACATCGGATAACGTCGGAAGTGTACCGGAGACCTGATGGTGATCTATGACAATGATATTATCAGCTTCAAATTTTGTAACATTGCTTTGGCCGTACTGACAGTCGACCATGACCAGGAGCTCCGGTTTAGGAAGCTGGGTAACATATTCAACCTGTATATTGAGCCTCTTTATCATCAGCACAAGATTACTCTTTTGGACCATATTTTTCCCACTATAAATAAACCTGGCGGGGATTTTCTTTTTATCCAGATACCATTTTAACGCAAAACCACTTGCCAATGCATCCGCATCGGGATTATCATGGCACTGTATGACTATATTGGAATATTCTGTTAATTTAGAAAGGCTGAATGACATAATATCCTCCTTGTTTAGCCAAAATAGAAATCAACTTTGCCGAGACCGTTTTCAACATATGCTTCAATCATCGGATCCTGTGGGTTCATACTTGGGTTGCCGTGAACCTTGATACTTCCAAGACCGTTATTCTGACTCATCTGGAATCTGTAAAACGGAGGAATATAAACCTTGACTGTGCCCATTCCGTTATTGATTGTCAAATTTGATCCAAACTCATCTACCATGACATTGTCATAGTAAATTATGCAATTGCCCATACCGTTGCTTATTTTTAGACTTCTTAAATGAGATGATTGCAGATACCTTGTTAGATTTCCCATACTGTTATCGATTACAATATCCTCACCGTTTTCGCTCATATACGGCATCCCGCCGTTCTGAACAAATCCGGGTTCCTGCACATAGCGGTTTTTATCCGGAAAATTACTGCCGTTGTAGGTCATATTCCGGTCATAGTCTATATATCCACGGTTATTTCCGTCTCCCGGGAGCCGGTTGTTCATATTCTTTTTTCGAACGCATACGATTGCGATAATAGCGATTATCAGAAAAGGAAAGGGAAAGATCCCAAAAAACATACCAAAACCTCGCTTTCTTTTTATCCTGTTAAAACACACAAAAACCTATTATATTATATCTGTAGAAGAGGTATTTGTCAATAAATATGCTACTTAACAGTAAGATTCACGGTAAATTTTCTTGACACTTTCGTTCAAGGTGATATAATTATTTTTTGGGTATAAATTTGAAGGAGGTTTTGCTGATGGCAGAGAAAAAACTGATGCTGGGAAATGAAGCTATTGCCCGCGGAGCATATGAAGCAGGAGTTAAGGTTTCAGCCGCATATCCGGGAACACCCAGTACCGAAATAAGTGAAAATATTGTTAAGTATGAAGAGATTTACTGTGAGTGGTCACCTAATGAGAAGGTAGCTATGGAAGTAGCCATAGGAGCTTCTTTGGCAGGTGTAAGGTCACTTGTTTCAATGAAACATGTAGGTGTTAATGTGGCATCTGATCCGCTCTACACTGTTAGTTATATAGGAGTTACCGGAGGACTTGTCCTTGTTGCGGCAGATGATCCCGGAATGTACAGTTCACAGAATGAACAGGATTCACGTGCGGTAGCACGTGCTGCTCATATCCCCGTGATCGAGCCTTCCGACAGTGCCGAAGCAAAGGAATTCATTAAGTTTGCTTATGATATAAGTGAAAAATATGATACTCCCGTTATGTTCAGGACTACTACACGTATTGCACATTCTCAGGGATTGGTGGAACTTGAGGATCGCTGCGAGCCCATAGATATCGAATATACAAAAAATGTGGCAAAGAATGTTATGATGCCCGGCAATGCCATCAAGCGTCATCCTGTTGTAGAAGCCAGAGAGAAGCAGATGGCTGTGGACGGAGCTGAATTTCCTATAAACAGGATAGAAATGAATGATACCAAGATCGGTGTTATTACTTCGGGTATTCCTTATCAGTATGTTAAAGAAGCGCTTCCCACAGCTTCAGTTCTTAAGCTTGGCTGTGTAAATCCGCTTCCTAAACAGATGATAATCGATTTCTCAAAGAAAGTAGATAAGCTCTACATTATCGAGGAACTTGATCCTATCATTGAAGAGCAGGTTAAATCCTGGGGAATAGAGTGTGTTGGAAAAGAAATACTTACCATTCAGGGTGAATACAGCACAAACATGCTTAAGAAAGCTATCCTTGGACAGGAACTGCAGATAGAGCAGAAGGCTGACGTACCTGTAAGACCTCCGATACTTTGTCCCGGATGTCCTCACAGAAGTACCTTCTTTACTCTTAATAAATTGAAAATTCATGCAGCAGGAGATATCGGATGCTATACACTTGGTGCGGTTGCACCTCTCAGTGTAGTTGAAACTACTGTATGTATGGGTTCTTCCATCTCTACACTTCACGGTATGGAGAAGGCAAAGGGCAAAGAATACATAAAGGATTGGGTTGCTGTTATCGGTGATTCAACATTTATGCATACAGGTGTTAATTCTCTGATGAATATGTTCTACAACCAGAGTACCGGCACAGTACTTATTCTTGACAACTCAACCACGGGTATGACCGGACACCAGGATCATGCCGCAACAGGTAAGACTTTGAGAGGTGAGATAGTTCCGGCTATTGATCTGTTTAAGCTCTGTCATGACGGAATCGGTATAGAGAATACCAGAATAGTAAACGCATTTGATACTAAGGAGCTTGAGAAGGCTGTAAAAGAAGAAGTAGCCCGTGATGCAGTATCCGTTATCATAGTACAGGCACCTTGTGCACTTCTTAAATCCAATAAGCCGAAGCCCGCATTCCATATTGATACGGACAAGTGTAAGCGTTGTTACATGTGCATGAAGCCTGCTTGCCCCGCTATCACAAAGGCTGATGACGGCACAGTATCCATTAATGCTACTATGTGTAACGGCTGTGGTCTGTGCGAGGGCCAGTGTAAATTCGGAGCTATTTTAAGATAAATAGAGTGACTGATAATTCGGAGGATAATATGGAAACTAAAAATATTATGATAGTCGGTGTCGGTGGACAGGGAACACTTCTTACCAGCCGTATACTTGGCGGAATAACTATAAAAGCAGGCTTTGATGTTAAACTTTCCGAGGTTCATGGTATGGCTCAGCGTGGCGGAAGCGTAGTAACATTTGTTCGTTACGGTGAAAAGGTAAACGAGCCCATAGTTGAGGAAGGACAGGCAGATGTGCTTATTGCATTTGAGAAACTTGAGGCATTAAGATATGCTCATTTCCTGAAGAAGGACGGAGTTCTTGTTGTCAATGATCAAAGGATAGATCCCATGCCGGTAGTTATAGGTGCCGCAAAATATCCTGAGGGCATAATCGAAGGCCTTGAAAAGAAATATAAAGTGCTTAAAGTAAATGCCATGGAAGAAGCACTGAAACTTGGAAATGCGAGGACTTTCAATATCATTGTTCTCGGAATGGCTGCAAAACATATGGACTTTAAGAAAGAGGATTGGCTTGAAGTTATAGAAAGTACTGTTCCTCCAAAAACAATAGAGATTAATAAGCAGGCATTTGAAGTTGGGTATGCTATGTGATAGAAAGTGGTTAAAAATATAGCATGACGAGCATTGTTATTTTGGTATTATAGGCTTATAATAGAAAAAAACACAGAGAGGAACGGCTAAGCCAAAGGTATTATTATGATCTGGAATGAAGCAAAGGAATGTATGAGCCGCGATGAGATGGAACATCTTCAGAGTGCAAGGCTTGTCAAACAGGTAAAATATGTTTATCACAGTGTGGAATATTATCGTAAGAAGATGCAGGCTGTGGGACTTGAACCCGGAGATATCAAGGGGATAGAGGATATTACAAAGCTTCCCTTTACAACAAAGGATGATTTAAGAAATACATATCCTTGCGGGCTTTTTGCAGTTCCTAGATCTGAGGTGGTAAGAATACACGCATCATCGGGTACAACCGGAAAGGCTACCGTTGTTGGATATACCAGACGCGATATCGAAGTATGGTCAGAGTGTGTATCAAGAGTTCTTACCATGGCCGGAATAGGAAGAGAGGATACCGTTCAGGTATCTTACGGATACGGGTTATTTACCGGAGGCTTGGGAGCTCACTACGGAGTTGAGAATGTGGGTGCAACTGTTGTGCCTATTTCAACAGGAAATACAAAGAAGCAGCTTACCATGATGAAAGATCTCGGAGTTACAGCAATCATGTGTACTCCTTCTTATCTTATGTATCTGACTGAAGCTATTGAGGAACAGGGAATTCTCGACGAGCTTAAGTTAAAAGCTTCGGTATGCGGTGCAGAGCCTTGGACCGAGGAGATGAGAAATCAGATGGAATCACGTCTTCATATCCATGCTCATGATATTTACGGATTGAGCGAGATCATGGGACCCGGTGTTGCAGGCGACTGTATTTATCATAAAGGACTTCATATAAATGAAGATCATTTCCTTCCTGAGATAATTTCAGCAGATACCCTGAATCCGATCGGCGACGGTGAGATTGGCGAACTGGTATTTACAACTCTTACAAAGGAAGCGCTTCCTCTTATCCGCTATAGGACAAAGGATCTTACAAGTATATCTCATGGAAAATGCGAGTGCGGACGTACAACTGCAAGACTTTCGAGATTCGTTGGACGTTCGGATGATATGCTTATCATCCGCGGCGTAAACGTATTCCCTTCACAGGTTGAGGCAGCCCTTCTTGAAATGGGCGAAACAAGTCCGAATTACCTTATGATAGTTGACCGTGAGAACAACCTTGATACTTTGGAAGTTCTTGTAGAGGTTGATGAGAAATTCTTCTCTGACGAGATAAAAGAACTTGAAAACCTGACCAAGAAAATCACACATGTTCTGCAACAGGCACTTCTTATTGCACCAAAGGTTAAACTTGTTGAACCTAAGACGCTTGAGAGAAGTGAAGGAAAGGCAAAGCGTGTAATTGATAAGCGTAAACTGTAAATAAACAGCCTCGGAAGGCAAAGGCAGATTGGGGGTTTATTATGATACTTAAACAATTATCGGTTTTTGTGGAAAACAAAGAAGGGCGCATGAAGCTCATTACACAGGTACTCAAGGAAAGCGGGATTGATATCAAGACCATGAGCCTTGCAGATACTTCCGAATTTGGAATGCTCCGCCTCATAGTTTCGGATGCCGAGAAGGCAAAAGAAGAGCTTAAGGCAGCAGGATTCCCTGCCAGGATCACGGATGTTCTTGCTGTAAAAGCAGATTATCAGATTGGATTTCTTTACAATCTTCTTTGTAAACTTGAAGGGTATGTTTCTAGTATAGAATATATGTATACACTTCCTACTGAAGAAGGTCCTGTTATTATTTTAAAAGTGGCAAATCCTGAGGAAATTGAAAAGGTTTTGGAAGAGGTATAAAGTTTTTGTCCGTTTCTGCCGAAAATAAAAGTACAGGGATGAAATAACTGCAAGGAAATGGATACACGGAGGTATCGTCAGTTTCCGGGGCGGAACGGAGCCAGGCATGCGTATAAATGATTTACTCGGCGGTACCATGAAAGAATCTACAGGGATAAATAATGATTTATCCTTAATTGATATTGCAGAAAATAATGAAAATAGAAAAACCGCGGCACCTTTGGATAAAAACAGGGGTGTTGTCGGTTTTTTTAATACTGCTGACAGCAAGTCTGTGAACGGAAACCGAAATTATACTTATACTTTTAAAGAAGCTTTGGGAAAAGAACCCGAAGGAATGAGTAAAAAAATACAATCTGAAATAGAGGCAGGTTCAAACAATGATAAAGAGCTGGTAAAAAATCTAACCGGCGATGATTATGACATACTTGAAGAAGAAGGAATGTCTGTTGAAAAGTTTAGCCGCGAAAGGCTTGAAAAGGCGATAGAAAGAATAAAAGAAAACCGAAAGGTTAAGGATTTAAGGCTTGAAGAAAGTATATTAAAAAAACAGGAGTTTGAAGCAACGGTAGAAAAAATGGCTTTAAATGCCAGAACCGACAGCGGAATGGAAAGAGCTATTGCAAAAATGCTTTATGAGGCCGATATTCCCGTAACCGAAGAAAATATTGAGGAGATAAAACAGGCAACGGAAAAAGCCGAAGAAGCAAAAAGTTTATCAGATTCATCCAAAGGATATCTGATAAAGAATAATCTGCCTCCGACGATAGAAAATGTATATAAGGCTACTCACAGCGGCGAGATGAGATTTATAAAAATTGATGAAAATGCGTGGGAACAGTTAAAAACAAAAGCTTCCGAAATAGCAGATTCAGTACAGGAGATAACAGGGGATAACAGCCAAAACATATCTCTTGATAATGCAAGATGGCTTATTGAACATGATATTCCTTTAACAGCAGAAAATCTTATTTATAAGAATGAACTTGATGGACTTGCAGAGGCGTTAAATGATAATGACAGAGAAAACCTGTTCCAAATAGCTGTCGGAGCAATGCAGGAAGGGCGTTCCGCTTCCTCGGGGGTTCTTATAAGCAAAAACAATCCTGATGATTTAAAAGCGGATGAACAGATAGCACTTGCACTGCAGGAAATGACTCATATATCGGATGCAGCCATAAAATATACGGCAAACATCAACCCTGAAACGGATGAAATTTCCCTTGGAGAGCTTATAAATGCCGAAAATGCTTTGGAAGCGGAAAAAGGAAGCGGTGCATTATCTGCGGGATTGTCAGAGCAGCTGACAATAAAAGAAGTTAAGATAAAGATCAGGCTGGAAGAAGTAAGGTATGGAATGAACCTTGAGGCAGGTAGAAGACTTATGTCGAAAGGGATAAATATCATTTCAGACAGTCTTCTGAGGGTAACGGAAGGAATACGGGAACTTGAAAAAGAGTATTTAAGAGATCTTTATAAGGAAATAGCTGCCGATGATAAGGGTATGGGAGCATTAAAAGAAGCTTCCGAGACAGAACTGGAACTGGCTTTAAAGACGGAAGAGAGCTTAAGAACTGTATCCGATTCCTCTCTTGAACTTTATAGGATGACTTTCAGCGTAAGACACAGCATAACTTTGGGAGAACTTTCAGAAAAAGGCAGTGAGCTGAAAGAAATAACAGCGGAAAATAATGATACGATCAGAATAAATCCGTCCTCCATGAAAAATGCGCTTACCGAATATGAAAATTCTGCAACCGAGATCAGAAGAGATCTGGGTGATTCGATAAAGAAAGCATTTGGAGGAAGTGTTGACAGCCTGCTTAACGGTAACGGACTTGATATTACCGAGGCAAACAGAAGAGCGGTAAGAATACTTGGATATAACAGTATGGAGATTACATCCGAAAACATTACGGAGATAAAGTATTATGATGCAAAGGTCTGCGGTATAATACAGAAGATGACGCCTCCGGTTGTTATGGATATGATAAGAAACGGTAAAAATCCTCTTGATATGAGTATCGACGAACTTGATTCCGAGCTTTCGTCATTCCTTAAGGAGCAGGGCGTTTCAAAGGAACGAAGTTACGGAGAATTTCTGGTAAAAATGGAGGAAAGCAGCCTGATAAGCGAAAATGAAAGAAATGCTTATATAGGAATTTACAGACTGCTGTATAATATAAGTAAAAATGACGGAGCTGCTTTAGGAGCGGCACTTAACTCAGGAAAAGAGATTTCGTTAAGGAATCTTATGACAGAGGTAAGATCTGTTAATACAGAAATAGATTTTAAGATTGACGATCAAACGGAACAGAAGAATTCGTATTACAGAAATTCGGTTACGGATCAGATAGATTCAGCATTCCGCTACCAGAACGGACTTTTGGAGAAAAGCCTAAATGTGACAGAACCTTCAGCGTGGAACCAAGCTCTTGCTGGAAAAGATCTGGGGAATATAACTTTGGAAGACCTGTCTGAGGGACTCGAAAACTATTCGCCAGGAAGCGGTTCAATTGAGAAGGCAAAGGAAATTGCATCTTTAATGATGACCAACTCCACGGAGGCTTCATTCCTTAACAGTTTGGGAATTAAGGATTCGTTTATTAACAGAAATGCATTAAGAGATATTCTGGAGGAAGGCGGAAAGACAGATACTGCAGTCAGCGTATCATCCTCAGAACTAAATGAAGCCCTTAATTCGCAGTCAAAGACGGACGAACTCCTTGGGATAAAGACGCGTATGGCTAATGCACTTACCGGACAGGCTTTTAAAACAGCGATAACTGCTCAGGCAGCGGCTGAACTGAATTCAAGAGTTGAACGGATAGAGATGCTTGAAAAACTGGCCGGAAAGGGGCATTACAGATTTAATGTGGAAGATGAAAACGGATCTAAGCAGGTAAATCTGACACTTATCAGGAATTCCGGAAACAGTGGGACGGTTTCTGTACAGATATCAGAAAAAGACAGCAGTATCAGGGCTGATCTGAATATGGTCATAATGGATACGAAATATGATGGACCGTCAGTGAAAGGAATAGTATATATAAAGCCATCCAAAGGAAAAAGCGATGGATTAAAAACAGGTAACGATGAAAGTATTGAGGCGCTTAAAGCGAAACTTACAGAAGCAGGCATATCGGTAGAAGGTTTAACATATTCAAATATTGAACAATCTGACGATGCTTATATTTCATATCTTTCCCGATTAAAAAACGGGTCGGATGAAGAGGGAATACCCGGAGCAGATGAACTTTATAAAGCGGCGGGAGCGATAGTTTCGGCGTTTTGATAGAAGAACAGAATGAAAGCGAGGTATAGACTATGAGAATAAATCATAATATTTCAGCATTACAGACAAATGCACATATGAGAACAACCGGAAATTCACTTGATAAAGCTATGCAGAAATTATCGTCAGGATATAAGATAAATAAAGCCGCCGATGATGCTGCGGGCATGGCTATTTCGAGAAAAATGAAAACGCAGATAGAAGGTCTTGAAAGAGCTTCTATGAACGGATCGGACGGAATATCTGTAATACAGACAGCTGAAGGAGCCTTGAACGAGGTGACTTCCCTTCTGCAGAGATGCAGGGAGCTTGCAGTTCAGGGAGCAAGCGATACCAATACAGGAGATGACAGATTGGCTCTGCAGACAGAGATTAATCAGCTTTTAAAAGAAGTTGACCGTATCTCTGAGACGACGGAGTTCAATACCAAGTCCCTGCTTAACGGCGATCTTGATAATAATTCATATTCGGATATACCGGGTGTAGATATTATTTATACTTCTGATACGGTAATGGCGGGAAATTATGATATAACCGTGGTAACGGATGCCAGGCAGGCAGTTATCAATTGTGAGGCCCCTTCTCTTTCTGATGTTTCGGAGGCAGAAGCAGGAACATTGTACATAAACGGGGTACCCGTGGACTTTAAGGAGGATATGACCCAGGAGGAATGGTTTGCTTCTCTTAGAAGCACATGTGATGTTATAGGCATAGATGTTTTCTTCGGAAGTGATGAAAATACCGAAGGTCCTGCTGAGACTGCCGGTTACGAGAAACAGGATATCGGTAGCGGAAATCTGATATTTGTTTCAAAAGGATATGGCTCAGCTCAGAAAATAGAATTAAAGTGTGACAATCCTGATCTGGCAGATGCTTTAGGTATTATGTACGATGAAGAAGAGACTGTTTCTGCGAAAGGTGTTGACGCTGAGATAAGTCTTGGAGAAAGCGGCTTTTCAGAGACTTCAACATATTCCGCAGAAGGAAATATAGTAACGGTAAAAGACGGTGACGGTTTTGAAATGAAGATAAAGCTTGATCCCGGACTTGCGGGAACTGTCTTTACGGATGCTAAAGGTGACGGAAGCGTGGACCAGACATATACCTCTGACGGCGAGCTTGAAGTTAAATCTACATTGCTTGCTGCGGGAAGTATGTTCCTCCAGCTGGGCGCAAATGAGGATCAGACAATGGAGGTGAAATTACCTCGTATTGATTCGGAGACTTTAGGTATAAGAAATCTTAATGTATGTACTTATGAGTCTGCAAATTATGCCATTTCAATGTTTGATAATGCGGTAAATGCAGTTTCTGCCATGAGATCAAAGCTTGGTGCTTATCAGAACAGGCTTGAGCACACTGTGACCAATCTTGATACGGCCGGACTTAACATGACGGAAGCTATGTCAAGAATAGAGGATGCGGACATGGCGGAAGAGATGACTGCATTTACTCAGCAGAATGTACTTCAGCAGGCAGGAACGGCTATGCTTGCCCAGGCTAACGAAAGACCTCAGACTATTTTGAGTCTTCTGAATGGCTGAGAAATAGTCTCATATTAAAAAGTCTTCTTGTCAAATTCTTAAAGAAATGATATACTTTTTACGGGTTGATGATTTATATTTTAAGGAGAAAAGACATGAAAGACGATAAAAGAAAAGAATATATAAGCTGGGATGAGTACTTTATGGGAGTGGCACAGCTTGCAGCCTGCAGGTCAAAGGATCCGGGAACCCAGGTTGGAGCGTGTATAGTAAGCCCTTCACATAAGATTCTTTCCATAGGATATAACGGTCTGCCCATGGGCTGCTCGGATGATGAATATCCCTGGTGCCGTGAAGGAGAGGATAATAAATATCTCTATGTTGCCCATAGCGAGCTCAACGCAATATTAAATTACAGAGGCGGAAACCTTGAAGGTACAACCATTTATGTCACGCTCTTTCCGTGTAACGAATGTGCTAAAGCCATTATTCAGTCCGGAATAAAAGAAGTTGTTTACGATTGCGACAAATATGCCGATCAGCAGAGTACTATATGTTCTAAGAGGATGCTTAAGAGTGCAGGTGTTGTTTTGAGAAAATACGAGAGGACCGGACGGAAGATTTCGCTTGAATTGTGACCTACTAAAAGATTTTATAAGCTGTTGGCAGAAAATAAATAACGGACTTAGATATTGGAAAATATAATATGAAAAAGTTTTGTGTAATAGGAACTCCGGTGGGACATTCAAAATCACCGGAGCTTTTTGAGAGATTTGTTTCGGAACGTGGACTTGTATATGGCAGGGATGTCGTATATATACGTAATGAGATCCAAACCGAAGAGGAACTCCAAAGATTTTTTAATGAATTAAAAAATGGTGAATGGAAAGGCTGCAATGTAACCATGCCATGGAAAACAGATGTGGCAGGACTCATGGATGAATTGTCGGAAACGGCTTTGGTTACCGATTCAGTTAATACCGTATCGTTTAGGAACGGAAAACTTTACGGAGATTCAACGGATGGCCGAGGGATGCTGAACGCCATAGAACCGTGTTGCGGAAAGCTTACTGGCAGGCATATGGTTATACTTGGCTGCGGAGGTGCCGCACGGTCTATCATAGCAGAAGCCGTTTTAAGAAAAATGAGAATGATTACCATAGTATGCCGTGGAGGATCAGCTTTGGAATCATTTACTCACGATACTAAAACGGATGAAGAGAATTTTACCGGACATAATGGAATTTCTTCCAATATGGATCTTACTTTAAAGATGCTTAGAAAATTAAAAAAGGCAGATACTTTTATTGAATTTGTTGACAGTTGTAACACGGAGAGAATACTAGATTCGCTTAATAAAGCAGATATTCTGATTAATTCAACTCCTGTTGGAATGGTGACCGGAAACGGTGATGAACTAAAACTGCCGATTCCTAAAGAAACAGGACTAAGGAAAGATTTAGTGGTTGCAGATTGCGTATATAATCCGGATGAAACGCTGCTTATAAAAAAAGCGAAAGAAGCAGGATGCATGACAGTAAAAGGCATACGAATGCTTGAAGAACAGGCAAGATGTGGAGTAGATGTATTGCTGTCTTCTTGATTGTTAAAAACAGCAGTATAACAAAATAGAAGATATCCCCCACCTCTTAGCGTAGCGAAGGTGGGGGGAGATCTTCGTTTCAGGCGGGGTTCAAGCCCCGACTGAAATGAGATGCGGAGCATCGTTTTGTTACCGAGGAAACGCAGAAGGCGTTTTCGAGGTGACATTGACTCCGGAATAATTACAGAAAAGAGGAAAACAAAATGACACTTGTGATTATGGCTGCAGGAATGGGCAGCAGATACGGAGGCTTGAAACAGCTAGATCCCCTAGGACCCGGAGGGGAGTTTTTGCTTGATTATTCAATTTATGATGCAAAAGCTGCCGGATTCGACAAAGTAGTTTTTGTAATAAAAAAGGAGAATCTGGATCTATTCAGAAGTACTGTCGGAGAGCGTATAGAAAAGGCTGTTAAGGTGGAATATGCTTTTCAGGATATAGAAGATATTCCTGAAAACGGCAGCATTCCGGAAGGACGTGTAAAGCCCTGGGGAACGGCACATGCGGTATATTGCTGCAGAAAATATGTTGATGAACCTTTTGCGGTTATTAATTCTGACGATTTTTACGGAGCGGAAGCTTTTAAGTGTCTGGCTGAATACCTTGGACGCAGCTCGTCAGAAAATGACGGTATACATAAATACTGTATGGCTGCTTATCTGCTGAAGAATACCCTTACCGAGAACGGGTCTGTTTCGAGGGGAGTATGTATGGATAAGGACGGAAATCTAACATCTATTTCGGAGCATACAAAGATAGAAAGGATTTCCGACGGAAGACTGATAAATACTGATGAGAACGGTAATATAGAAGAACTTGATGAAAATTTACATGTTTCTATGAATTGCTGGGGCTTTACACCCAAATTCTTCGATACTTTGGAGAAAGGACTCAAAGAATTTTTTGAAATCAATAAAGGCGATAAGCTTAATAAGGCTGAATATTATTTACTTACAGCTGTTCAGGATGAAATAGACGCTAAAACCGCAGAAGTAAGACTTTTGGAAACCGATGCAAAGTGGTTCGGCGTTACCTATAAAGAAGACAGGCCGAAAGTGGTAGAAGCTATCCGTAACCTGATAGCAGAAGGAAAATATCCTGAAAAACTCTGGCAGACAGTTTTAAGATTTTGAAATTTGCATAAAAATGGCTTCCCGTTTCTGATGGGAAGCCATTTTGTTGCGCTATCATATTTTGTGTTTTATAGGTTAAATCTTTGGATTATGTCATTCAATCCGGACACGGCGTCTTTACATTTCTCGACTTCTTCGGAACTTCCCGAAGTTTCATTTACAATATCCATTGTCTTTTCGGCGATATCACTTACACCTCCGGATTGTTCGTTAATGGCTTTGTCAATGTCGTTTATTGAAAATACAATGTTTTCAAGGTCGGCATTAAGACTCTTGATGCTTTCTTTAATTGCCAGCATGCTGTCTCCAAATGTATCTGCATCGATTTTATACTGTTCACTGACTTTACCAAACACCCTGTAATCATTAAGAACATTCTTCTCGAGAAATGAAGTTGTCTGTGCCAGGCATTCTGACATCTGGCCGACAGCATTATTGACTTCTTTGACGATGTTTGAGATGCTGCTTACAGCTTCTGAGGTCTGATTTGCCAGATTGCTGATCTCCGAAGCGACAATGGCAAATCCTCTTCCTGCCTCTCCTGCTCTGGCAGCTTCAATAGAAGCATTAAGTGAAAGCAGGCTGGTCTGCGATGATATAGAATTGATCGTGTTGGTCAGTTCATTAATCTTATTGACGGATTTTGAAGCATTGATTGCTTCAGCAGACTTAATTTTTACAGCTTCATAAATCTCTATTGTAGTCTTACTTGCTTTTTCTGTAGTTATTGCAAGCTCTTGTGCCCTTGAAAGGATCTCCTTGGAAAGAACAGCTCCTTCATTTGTTTTGTCTTCAATGCTTTTGGCGTTTGCACGGACACTTTCGGCATTTTGTGTGATGGAAGATGTGGTAGCTGCTGTTTCTTCCATACCGGCAACCAGTTTTTCGGTTATGTCGGAATTATTCTCGCACATCTGCCCAACTCTGTCTATGGTGACTTTAAGTTTATCTACATTCTCGTCGATGCTTGATCCTGAATCTGAAATCGTTGCGACAATACTGCGAAGATTGTTTCGTGTTTTTGAAAGAGCTCTTGCGATGAGACCGATTTCATCACTTCGCTTTTCCAGCTTGTCAGATTCTCGATCGGTTGAGAAATCATAGTTTGCAGTCTTATTGATAACCGGTATGAGTTTCTTTAATGAGCCTACCAGAAGTATGATGAAGAATGAAACAAGTATTACTGCTACTATTATGCATATGATACCGTAAATGATGAGTGAATGTCTCATATTATCTACGGATGCCATCATGACATCTTTATCGGCTGTAACGATTACTACATTACCGGAATTGGTAAAGGCATATCCGGCAACTTTATAGGAACCTTTATATTCATATTCACAAGAACCGTTCGGGACTTTCTTGCCATTCTTCAGATCTTCAACGATGCCCTTAACTGCAGCGTTCTCAACAGGCTGCCCGATTTTTTCGGTAGTTTTGTGATATAACATGGTACCGTCGGGAGAAACCATATAAGCATAAGAACCGCTGACTCCGGATATCTCAATTCCGCCTATCAGCTTGTCATAATCGATGATGATGAATTTATCATAATCGGCTGTAACAAGGACGATATTGCCTGTTTCGGTAAAGGAATAACCGGCCAGTTTGATTGTACCTTTGTATTCATAAATAACATAACCGTCTTCAACTTTTTTGCCGTCCTTAAGATCCTGAACAATCCCCTTAACGGCAGCGTTTTCAACGGGCTGTCCGATTTTCTCGGTATTTGTATGCCAAAGCATTTCACCTGTAGGTGAAACCATATATGCATATGAACCGTCAACTCCGTCGATATGGATATTGCCCAAAAGAGTATCGTAGTCAATCTTCATGAATTCATTGTAGTCAGCTGTGACTATCAATATATTGCCGTCATCTGTAAATGCGTAGCCGGCCAGTTTTGTTGCACCTTTATATTCATAAAGGATGGAGCCGTTTTCAACTTTTTTTCCGGCTTTAAGTTCTTCAACAATACCTTTCACAGCTGCATTCTCTACAGGCTGTCCGATTTTTTCGGAATTTGGATGCCAAAGCATCTCGCCTAAAGGAGAAACCAAATATGCGTATGAACCGTCAACATCTTTTATTGTTACATCGTTAAGAATGGAATTATATGCTTCAAATTTCAGGGAATTTTCGGAGTTAGCACCTTCAGTGTTTTCTGTGCCGGTGGCAAGACTGCTGACGGCTGAGGAAGCCAGGCTTACACTTTGAGCTACCTCTTCTGCGAGATTGTGGGCATATGATTTATATACCGATTCTCCAAATCTGCGGGAGAAATCTATGGAAACAGCAGCTTCCTGAGCAAGGTTCTTAGCATAACCGCCATATGCTTCTTCGCCGAATTCTGTAGCAAAATCAACGCCTAATGCAGCTTCTTCTGCAAGATTCTGCGCATAATTAAGATATGTGGTCTGCATAGCTGTCGATGCCCTGTTAGAAGCGATAAATACTTCGACAGCAACTATGATGAATACCAGGATACTTATAAGGATTGCAATCTTGGTGCTCATGCTGGAGAAAATAGAAAGTTTTTCATTGCTGTTAGTGCCAAAATTCCCGTTTTTCATGATATAATGCCTCCGACGCATTAAAAATAAAGCATATAGCTATAAAAAATCAAGTATTTCTATGCTGAACAAACATTTTTACCTGAAGAAAAAAACAGTATTACACAAATATTGATTATACCACGAAAAGGATGTTCTTGCAATTGTTTTTTATGTTTTATGACCATAAACGGTCAACAGACATAAGACATGCATATTTATTGTTTGATATTCAAAGAAATCCGATAAAGAAATGCTTGTAAATGATTGGAATATAGTATATTATTGTGTTAGGATTAAATCCTGTTTTGTCCCGAAATTATCTGTACGGGGCAATAACATTTTTTCTATTAAGAAGGGAGTATGAAAAATGTCAGTATTGGTTACCGGTGGAACCGGATACATAGGAAGCCATACAGTTGTTGAACTTCAGAATGCTGGTTATGAAGTTGTCATAGTAGATAATCTGAGCAATTCCTGCCCTGAGGTTTTAAACAGAATAGAGAAGATCACAGGAAAAAGACCTGCGTTTTATGAAGCAGATATAAGGGACAAGACAGCGTTAAAGAAAATCTTCGGCGAAAATCCTGACATAGAATCTTGTATTCATTTTGCGGGACTGAAGGCTGTGGGAGAATCTGTCAGTATGCCTTTGGAATACTACAATAACAATATTTACGGGACTCTCTGTCTGTTGGAAGTTATGAGAGATGCAGGAGTGAAGAACATAGTATTTTCTTCATCGGCCACAGTATATGGTGATCCGGCATTTGTACCTATTACGGAGGAATGCCCTAAAGGACAGTGCACAAATCCTTATGGATGGACGAAGTCCATGTTGGAGCAGATACTTTCCGATCTGACAGTTCCGGATAAAGAATGGAATGTTATATTACTCAGATACTTTAATCCCATAGGAGCTCATAAGAGCGGAACCATGGGTGAGAACCCGAGTGGCATTCCGAACAATCTGATGCCTTATATTACTCAGGTTGCAGTAGGCAGACGTGATCATCTGAATGTTTTCGGAAATGATTATCCTACACATGACGGAACGGGAGTCCGTGATTATATCCATGTAGTGGATCTGGCTTTGGGACATGTTAAGGCGCTTGACAAGATCAAAGAGAACTGCGGACTGAAAATATACAATCTCGGTACAGGTCAGGGATATAGTGTTCTCGATATTGTAAAGGCTTTTGAAAAGGCTTCGGGAGTTAAAATTCCTTACGAGATCACGCCCAGACGTCCCGGAGACATTGCCGAGTGTTATGCGGATGCGTCTAAGGCAAAGGCAGAGCTTGGATGGGAAGCAAAGTATGGCATTGAAGAAATGTGCGAAGATTCCTGGAGATGGCAGAAAAATAATCCTGAAGGATATTAATTTTCAAAATTGCACAAATAATAGTTGGCGCTGCACTTAAATTTCTAACTGAAGAATTGAAAAAAAAAGTTGATAAGAATCAGATAATATGCTACTATATTTCAGATAGGTACTATTCACAGCTGATTTGCACAGAAAGACTATCGCAAGTTTACTTGCAGATAGTCTTTTATACAGATTGAGCAATTAAGCTGGAGACTAATAGTTTTGATAATATGGAGGCGTATCATGGGAAAAAGAAGTGACATCAACAAAGTACTCATTATCGGTTCGGGGCCTATAATCATAGGACAGGCATGTGAATTTGACTATTCGGGAACTCAGGCATGCAAGGCATTGCGTAAACTGGGTTACAAGATCGTTCTTGTTAACTCTAATCCCGCAACCATTATGACCGACCCTGATATGGCTGACGTTACATATATTGAGCCCCTTAATGTTAAGAGGCTTGAACAGATTATCGAAAAAGAGAGACCGGACGCTATTCTGCCCAATTTAGGCGGTCAATCCGGTCTTAATTTATGTTCCGAACTCGGAGAAAAAGGAATACTTGACAAGTACGGCGTGAAGGTTATAGGTGTCCAGCTTGATGCCATTGAGCGTGGTGAAGACAGAATAGAATTTAAAAATACCATGAACAAACTTGGTATTGAGATGGCAAGGTCAGAAGTTGCTTATTCGGTTGAGGATGCTTTGGCTATAGCCGATAAACTCGGATATCCTGTAGTACTTCGTCCCGCATACACTATGGGTGGCGCAGGCGGCGGACTTGTATACAACACAGAAGAGTTAAAGATTGTCTGCGAACGCGGTATTCAGGCTTCTCTTGTAGGTCAGGTTCTTGTAGAAGAGTCCATCATGGGATGGGAAGAACTTGAGCTTGAAGTTGTAAGAGATGCTAAGGGACAGATGATCACCGTCTGCTTTATCGAGAACATCGATCCCATGGGTGTTCATACCGGTGATTCTTTCTGTTCAGCTCCCATGCTTACTATTTCACAGGAAGTTATGGATCGTCTTCAGGAGCAGGCATATAAGATTGTAAATGAAGTACAGGTTATCGGCGGAACGAATGTACAGTTTGCACATGATCCTGTATCCGACAGAATTATAGTAATAGAGATCAATCCCAGAACTTCACGTTCATCGGCGCTTGCTTCCAAAGCAACGGGATTCCCCATTGCCATGGTTTCAGCAATGCTTGCTTCGGGACTTACACTTGATGAGATTCCTTGTGGAAAGTACGGCTCACTTGACAAGTATGTTCCTGACGGAGATTATGTTGTTATCAAGTTTGCACGTTGGGCATTCGAGAAGTTCAAGGGTGTTCAGGATAAATTAGGAACCCAGATGCGCGCGGTAGGCGAGGTAATGAGCATCGGTAAGACTTATAAGGAAGCATTCCAAAAGGCAATCAGAAGCCTTGAGACCGGAAGATACGGTTTAGGATTTGCCAAGACATTCCACGATATGGATGTAAAAGAGCTCTTAAATCTTTTAAAGAACCCTTCGAGCGAGAGACAGTTCATTATGTATGAAGCTCTTCGTAAGGGTGCTTCGATAGATGAGCTTTATAACCTTACCAAGATCAAGAAATATTTTATTGAGCAGATGTTAGAACTTGTTGAGGAAGAAGAAAGCCTTATCGCCATGAAAGGTGCCGTTCCTTCAGCTGATGTATTGAGAACTGCCAAGCAGGATGGTTTCTCAGATAAGTATCTTGCTAAACTTTTGGAAGTATCCGAGGCAGACATCAGAAATGCAAGAATTGAGGCAGGTATCGTAGAGCGTTGGGAAGGCGTACATGTCAGCGGTACCGAGAACAGTGCATACTACTATTCAAGCTACAATATTCCCGAAGGTAAGGGTGTACCCGCAGTTGATAACGGCAAGAAGAAAATAATGATCTTAGGCGGTGGTCCTAACAGAATCGGTCAGGGTATCGAATTCGATTACTGCAGCGTTCATGCAGCTTTGTCTCTTAAGAGGCTCGGATTTGAGACTATTATCGTAAACTGTAATCCCGAGACGGTTTCAACAGACTATGATACATCGGACAAGCTCTATTTTGAGCCCCTGACATTAGAGGATGTATTAAGTATATACAATGAAGAAAAGCCTGTGGGAGTTATTGCTCAGTTCGGAGGACAGACACCTCTTAACCTTGCTTCACAGCTTCAGGCTAACGGAGTAAAGATCCTTGGAACTACTCCTGAGGTTATCGACCTTGCAGAGGATCGAGACAGATTCCGTGCAATGATGGAAAAACTGAATATACCGATGCCTGAGGCAGGTATGGCAGTAAATGTTGATGAAGCTATTGAAGTTGCAGAAAGAATCGGATATCCTGTTATGGTACGTCCTTCATATGTACTTGGCGGACGTGGAATGGAAGTCGTATATGACCGTGATACATTGAAGGAATATATGGCTGCAGCAGTTGGCGTAACACCTGACCGTCCTATTCTTATCGACAGATTCCTTCGTCATGCTACAGAGTGTGAGGCAGATGCGATTTGTGACGGACAGCATGCATATGTTCCCGCTGTTATGGAGCATATCGAACTTGCAGGTATCCATTCGGGAGATTCCGCATGTATCATTCCTTCATTGAACCTTTCATTAAAGAATATTAAGACAATTGAAGATTATACAAGAAAGATAGCAGAAGAACTGCATGTACAGGGACTTATGAATATGCAGTATGCGATAGAAAACGACAAGGTTTACGTTATAGAAGCAAACCCTCGTGCATCACGTACGGTACCGCTTGTATCAAAGGTTTGTGCAGTAAATATGGTACCCATCGCTACAGAGATAATCACTAAGGAGATTACAGGACGTCCTTCACCCATACATGATTTAAAGGAGCGCGATATTCCTTACTATGGAGTAAAGGAAGCGGTATTCCCGTTCAATATGTTCCCGGAGGTTGACCCCGTACTTGGTCCCGAGATGCGTTCGACAGGTGAAGTTCTTGGTATTTCGGATAACTTTGGAGAAGCATTCTTTAAGGCAGAAGAAGCTACTCAGACAGTACTTCCTACAGAAGGAAAGGCACTTGTCAGTGTAAATGACCGCGATAAGACTGAAGTTTTGGAAGCAGTCAGAGACTTAGCGGAAGCAGGATTTACATTTATAGCGACCGGAAGGACTTACGAGCTTATAAAGGCAGCAGGATTTAATGTTGAAAAGATTGATAAATTAGGAGAAGGCCGTCCTAATGTTGAAGATATTATCATCAACAAACAGGTTCAGCTTATTATCAATACTCCTGCAGGAAAGAAAGCCGGAAATGACGGAAGTTATATTCGTAAGTCTGCTATCAGAGAGCATGTTCCTTATATAACTACCATGGCAGCAGCCAAGGCGGCGGCTAAGGGCATACTTGCAGTAAAACGCGGACAGACTTCGCCGATCCGCTCCATTCAGGAACTTCATGCTTCAATCAAATAAAACAGGAGTATGTGGTACGAGAGAACATTACCGGAGAACGGCAGTATATTTCTGCCGGAACCGGATATTATAAGGAGGAAAAAGTGAAGATAGGAGAAAAAGGCAAAACTATGATCAGGATTATAACAATGTTGGTTATAATCGCAGTATTATCGGGAAGTTTCAGCACTCCCGTAAGAGCTGATGAGGCTGAGGGCTCAGAAGAGATAGGTCTTAACTATACCGAAAAGACAATATATGTCGGTAAAAAGTTTAAGCTCGTTCTGAATAATGCGCCTAAGAAGATCAAATGGTGGCTGAGTTCCGATACAAATGTGGCAACAGTTGAAAACGGTGTTGTTGTCGGAGTCGGAGCCGGAGAATGTAAGATCAAGGCAAAATGCAACGATATTAAATATACATGTAAAGTAACTGTTGTAGAGCCTTACATAAGTGTTAAAGATGATTATATGAGAATCGGAAACACTATGAAAGCAAAGGTTAAAGGAGATAAGGTTGAAAAGTTCTCTTCATCTTCTCCGAGAATCGCTTCAGTCGATGATGATGGTGTGATCACTGCAAATAAGACAGGTATGGCGACCATTACAGCCAGCTGTAAGAGCGGGAAAAGTTACAGTGTAACTATTCATGTATATGAGAAGATTAAGATAATTGAGAATCCTACATTTGATGATCTTGCACCTACTACTCATATGACATTTGAAGAACTTGTAGGTGACTCCGGAGAATCAGGATATCCTAAGGCTTGTCCCAGCCCTGATACTTATAAGATCATAGTTGACCTTTACTGGAGAGTGGTAATGGTATACACTAAGGACAGTAACGGAAAATATACCATCCCCGTAAGATATATGCTTTGTACTGTAGGTAAATCTTCTACACCTACAAGACAGGGAACTTTCAAGATGAAATCTACTAAGGTAAGGTTTGGCCATTTCAATGTAGGCGGAAATGCACAGTATTGGAGCCTGATCACCAGCGCCACATATTTCCATTCAATTCTTTACGATACATTAGGAGATGCAAATTCCTGGACCAGAACATCTTGGAATAACCTTGGAAATGCTGTTTCACACGGCTGTGTAAGACTTCCTGTTCCCGATGCAAGATGGATATATTATAATGCAGCTCCCGGAACTGAAGTTACTATCAGAGCCGGTTCTTCAAAGGATACCGAAACCAAGGCTATCAGGGAACAGCTTAAGCTTGCTGAGGCTCCCGATGTCAGACCTACATTAAAGAAGGGTAAGATACCGTGGACGGATAACTGGACTATAGAAGAAGTTCCTCAGGAAGTTGAGTATGTATATTATCCCCAGGGATCAGGTAAATAATGTCTGTTGAACCAAAGTATACGAGGTGATGAAGATGCATATTACGTTAACAGGAAATCTCGGAAGCGGTAAATCGACCATTGCAAAGATAATGCAGGAGAAATACGGATTAGAAATATATTCGACCGGTAAGATACAGCGTGAGCTTGCAGAAGAACGCGGACTTACAGTGCTTGAGATGAACAAGCTTATGCAGCAGGATCATTCTTTTGACAACATTATTGATGAAAAAGTCAGACAGCTTTCGATAGAAAGTAAGAAGGAGCTTTTCTTTGACTCAAGGCTGGCTTGGCATTTCGCGGAAAATGCTTTTAAAGTTTTCCTTTCAGTGAGTATCGATGAAGCTTCCAGACGTGTTTTTAATGACAACAAACGCGGTGAGGTTGAAAGCTATTCTTCGCTTGAAGACGCTAAATTAAACCTTATTGAACGGGCGCGGACTGAGGATGCGAGGTACAGGGAATTATACGGGATCGATTATTTTAACCTGAATAATTACGATCTTGTCCTGGATTCAACATTTACAAAGCCTGAAGTATTGGCAGAGATCATTATTAACGAGAAAAAGAGGTTTGAAGAAGGTAAAGGAGCACGTTTCCTTCTGTCACCTGCCCGCCTGCTGAAGGATAAGGCGGGAAATACCCGTGATAATGATGAGGTATTTGAGACGGAAGCTGTGATCACACCCGGAGCAGAAGATTTTGAAATTGTTTCAGGCCGTGACAGTATAGAAAAAGCAGCAAGGGAAGGATATGAGTTTGTATCCGTAAAATGTTTATAAAATTTTGTATACCCCTGTAAGGCATGCCTTCAGGGGTGTTTTGATAAGGAAATATTTATTTATGGGAAAACGGATTGATGTATATATGACGGAAAGCCTTGGGATAAAAAGCCGGTCAAAAGCCCAGGAACTGATAAGGGGCGGATTCGTCTACTGTAACGGAAAACAGGTTACGAAAACCGGTCAGTTGGTTTTGGAAAAGGATCTGATAACTATTTCTGAGAATGAAGTGTTAAAATATGTATCCCGTGGGGGACTGAAACTTGAAGGGGCAATCAGAGAATTCGGACTGGATTTTAAGGATAAGGTAATACTTGACATCGGTTCATCTACCGGAGGCTTTACGGATTGTGCGCTAAAACATGGGGCAGCAAAGATTATAGCTGTGGATGTCGGAACGGACATAATGGATGAAAAACTTAAGAGTGATCCGAGAGTTGAACTTCATGAAAAAACTGATATAAGGGATTTTGAAGAGGAGAATTATTCAGATATCGACTATGCGGTTTGTGATGCGTCTTTCATATCACTCCCTATAGCCCTTAAAAATCTGGGAAATTCAAAACATGATTTTATGTTGATGGCACTTATAAAACCTCAGTTTGAATGCGGTCCCAAACTTGCTGCAAAATATAAGGGCGTAATAACGGATGACCTGATACGTATCGAAGTAGTAAACAGAGTCATCCGCGATATGGAAAATATTGGATTCAGATATATAAAACACATAGCGTCTCCTATAAAAGGAGGAGACGGGAATACTGAATACCTGTCTTTATTTGAACATAAGGTATATTGATGTTTTCAGACAGCAGCAATATCATTTAATGCCTTGATATATTTTTCTTCATAGGAGTCATGGAAATCCTTATATTCTTTGGAATTTGCCTTTATATCCTTGGTATATTGATGCATATCAAAACTGCCCTTTGCATAATGACGCTCAATAACATGCAGGGCTACATTGGAACTGTATGCCGAAATCCTTTCAAAACTGGTGAGACATTCAACCAGGGATATACCGCTTTGAACAGTGCAATGACCGGCCTGAAGACGTTTTACATGGCGTTCTCTTATAGATTCGCTCAAAGATGAGATTATATCCCTCAAAGGTTCTACTTTAAGAGCAAGTTCGGGATTGTCCATTGTAAGGGATCCAACCGTGGTTTTTACTATTTCGGACACGGCTTCACTTAAGATTCCAAGCTCTTTTTTGGCAATAGGTGAAAACTCTATTTTTTCATTTTTGTTATATTCTGCTACATCATACAATTTTATACAGTGATCGCCCATTCGTTCAAAATCCATGACCGAGTGGAGGATTTCTGTGGCAAGTTTCTGTTCTTCCGGATTAAGGTTACATGCATTTACTTTAACCATATAATCGTTAAGGACTGTTTCTGATTTGTCAAGAAACCGTTCGTTTTCATTAAGAAGCTCTATTGCTTTTTCATTGTATTCCTCATGCATATCCATGGCTATACCGTAGTTTTCTATAACCGTGGTTCCCATGCCGTTAATTACTTTGCGGCACTGTTCCAAAGCGACAGCAGGAGTTTTTAAGAAGATGACGTCGAGCATGGCAAGTTCCTGGTCGATCTTGCTCGGGCGGGAATCCTTTCGGATTTTTTTGACAACTTTTGCCACAAAGCTGCACCAGGGAAGGAAGAATAGACTGACTACAACATTATATATGGTATTGAAGTCAGCTATATTACCACGGTTCATTACGGTATCCATATTAACCAGTCCTAAGGGAACTACCGCAACATAAAAGACAACCATACCGAGGAGACCTCCGACGGCACTTATGAAAAGCTGTGAAAGTGCAACCTGCTGGGCTTCTTTTTTGGTTCCGATGCTTGCAAGAAATACAGGGAAAAGTTTTCCGATACTGATACCTATCACCATAGGCGCAACTACTGCCATGGTTACATTACCCGTAGCAGCGGCAACTGCCTGTACAATACCTACTGCGGCAGAGGAACTCTGAAGGATCATGGCAAGAATTATGCCGAGTGCAAGCCCGATAAAGGGATTGGTGAAGGTGGTGAAAGCTTCCCGGAATGATTCGGAAGTCTTTAGAGGGTCGAGTGCTGTTTCCATCGTAGTCATTCCGAAAAACAGAATACCGAAGCCTATAAGTATGGAAGCAATATTATTAGCCTTCTTTTTCTTGCTCATGAGCATTATGAAAGCACCGATACCGATAATAAGCGGAGCAAAGGAAGAAGGTTTTAACATAGTAAGCCAGAGGCTTCCGTTTCCGGATACATCGCCAAGTCTTAATATCTGACCTGTAACGGTTGTACCGATATTGGCACCGAGAAGAACGGGAATTGTTTGTGCCAGTTTCATTATACCGGCATTAACAAAACCGACGAGCATGATGGTGGTTGCAGAAGAACTCTGGATGACAGCTGTAACAAGTATGCCGAAAGAAAGACCGGAAACACGGTTCCCGGTAAGTTTTTCGAGTGTTTTTTCAAGCCGGGCTCCCGCAAGTCTTTCAAGTGAAGAACCCAGATATTTCATTCCGTATAAAAACAGTCCTATACCGCCTATAAGCTGAAGTACATGTGCCAGATCCATCTTAATTACCTCGTAAAAGAGACCTTTTTCTACAAAAAGCTATCACTTTAAGAATACAAGATTTTTTATGTTTTTGCAACATAAATATTTTTCAAAAAAGCTAATTTTATGTTGAAATTAACAGCACGATTTGATATAATTTTTTTTGTTTTTAAGAAATGAAGGATGCAGATATAACAGTTGCTTATACGATACATCTATTATCCGGAAGGAGAGAATAAACACAGTGAACAGAAAATTAGGTTTTGATAATGATAAATATCTGAAGATGCAGTCAGAACATATCAGGGAGCGTATAGGCAGCTTCGGAGGAAAACTGTATCTTGAATTTGGCGGAAAGCTTTTTGATGATTTTCATGCTTCAAGGGTTCTTCCGGGATTTGCCCCCGACAGTAAGATAAATATGCTTGTAAATCTTAAGGATCAGGCCGAGATAGTTATAGCTATAAATGCGGGCGATATAGAGAAAAACAAGGTTCGTGGTGATCTTGGAATCACATATGATGCGGATGTACTTCGTCTTATTGATGCATTCAGGGGATATGGGCTTTATGTCGGAAGTGTTGTACTGACGCAGTACGCAGCCCAGCCAAGTGCGGTTGCTTATGAGAAAAAACTTGAAAGCTTAGGAATTAAGGTTTACAGACATTATTCTATCCCGGGATATCCGGCAAATATTTCCCTCATAGTAAGTGATGAAGGTTACGGTAAAAATGATTATATTGAAACCGAACGTTCACTTGTTGTTGTTACGGCGCCGGGACCGGGAAGCGGAAAGATGGCAACTTGTCTCTCTCAGCTCTATCATGAGAACAAACGCGGGATTAAGGCAGGATATGCAAAGTTTGAGACTTTCCCGGTTTGGAACCTTCCTCTTAAACATCCGGTTAATCTTGCATATGAAGCAGCAACGGCTGACTTGAATGATGTAAACATGTTAGATCCGTTCCATCTTGAAGCATATGGAAATATGGCAGTAAATTATAACCGTGATGTTGAAGTATTCCCGGTACTGAATGCCATATTTGAGGCTATCCTCGGAGAATCACCCTATAAGTCTCCTACCGATATGGGTGTAAACATGGTTGGAAACTGTATAACAGATGACGAGGTTGTAAAGGAGGCCGCAAATCAGGAAATAATCAGAAGATATTATAATGCTTTAAGTCAGCTTCGAAAAGGCAGCGGAAGCGAAGATGAAGTCTTAAAGATCGAGCTGCTTATGAAGCAGGCAGGCATTACCTGTGATGACAGAGCGGTAACGGTTGCTGCACGAATTAAAGCAGAACAGACAGGAGAGCCTGCGGCCGCCATGGAACTTCCAAACGGAAAGATAATTACCGGAAAGACCAGCTCACTGCTTGGAGCATCTTCGGCACTCTTACTTAATGCATTAAAAGAACTGGGTGGTATTGATGACAGGATAGAACTTATTTCTCCGAGCATCATTGAGCCTATTCAGGATTTAAAGGTTAATCATCTGGGAAATCATAATCCGAGATTACATACGGATGAGGTTTTGATCGCACTTTCAATATGCGCCGTAACCGATCCTTTGGCCGAGACTGCTATGCAGCAGATTGAGAAATTAAAGGGATGTGAAGTTCATTCAAGTGTAATCCTTTCACAGGTTGATGTAAATACTTTCAGAAAACTTGGTGTAAATCTGACGACTGAACCGGTATATCAGAACAAGAAGCTTTATCATAAATCATGAAAATTATAAATTGCCATAAGTAAAGTTGATAATACAGAAAATGTAAAATGGAGGTAAGACTATGGAGAGATTCGTAGGAACAGTATCAAGAGGTGTCCGTGCGCCCATTATCAAACAGGGAGATGATATCGCACAGATCGTTGTTGACAGCGTGCTTGCAGCAGCTAAAGGTGAAGGATTTGAACTTCGTGACAGGGATGTAGTAGCGGTTACCGAGGCCGTAGTTGCTAGAGCAATGGGTAATTATGCATCGGTAGATCAGATTGCTAAAGATATAAGTAATAAATTTGGTGACAGTACAATAGGAGTTATATTCCCAATTCTGAGCCGTAACCGTTTTGCTATCTGCCTTAAGGGTATAGCAAGAGGTGCAAAGAAGATAGTCCTTATGCTGAGCTATCCTTCGGATGAAGTTGGAAATCATTTGATAGATCTTGATTCTCTTGACGAAAAAGGAATTAATCCATGGACGGATGTACTTACAGAGAAGCAGTTCAGAGACTATTTCGGTATTGTTAAGCATCCTTTTACCGGCGTTGATTATATACAGTATTATAAGGAGCTTATAGAAAGCCAGGATTGTGAATGTGAGGTTATTCTTGCTAATGACTGCAGAACTATTCTGAAATATACGAAGAGTGTTCTCTGCTGTGATATACATACCAGAGTACGTACCAAAAGACTTTTAAAGGCAGCAGGCGGAGAAATTGTTTTAGGACTTGATGATATTTTGACTTCACCCGTTGACGGCAGCGGATGTAATTCTTCCTACGGCCTGCTCGGAACAAATAAGGCTACCGAAGAAACTGTTAAGCTTTTCCCGGATAATGCACAGCCTATAGTTGATGGTATTGCAGCCCAGCTTAAGGAGAAAACCGGAAAGAATATTGAAGTTATGATTTACGGTGACGGTGCATTCAAGGATCCTGTCGGAAAAATCTGGGAGCTTGCTGATCCGGTAGTATCTCCTTTCCATACAGCAGGACTTATCGGACAGCCAAATGAACTTAAACTTAAATATCTTGCAGATAATGATTTTGCAGAGCTTAAGGGAGATGAACTTAAGAAAGCAATAGAAGAACGTATCCGCGAGAAGGATGCAGACTTAGCAAAGAATAAAGACAAATCACTTGTAGGGGATATGGTTTCTCAGGGAACTACACCGAGAAGACTGACCGACCTTATCGGATCGCTTTGCGATCTTACTTCCGGAAGCGGTGATAAGGGAACTCCTATAATACTTATTCAGGGTTATTTTGATAACCTGAGCAAGGGATATTGATTGTTTTGTTATCGAGGAAACGCTGGAGGCGTTTTCGAGGTGACGTTGATTTTAAAGAATAAGTTTTTACTATTAATAGAAACTCCGCAGGACAAGAATCATCCTGCGGAGTTTCCGTATCTAAATCCAGGGGAGCGTAAAATGGATGTTGTCATATTGATCAGCCGATATATTCTTCAATGATTCTTACAAGAAGATCGTTTAAATGTTCGACTGTATATTCACCTACTGTGGGTTCAAGGTGGGATCCGCCTATGCCGCTGTCGTCGGTAAGGAATGTGTAGGTTCCTCCGGTGGTCATGGCAAATGCTCTAAGCAGGAACTCAGTATCCTTATCTATTCCGCTTGAAGCAACGGGGATAATTCGGATACCCATTTCAGAAGCTTTTTGAAGTGTATCTATCAGGCTTTGCTTGATTGCATCGGTTTTATGAGGGGGAGCATCCAGTACAAGGAATAAAAGTTTGATGCTGTCTTCATTCCATGCATGCTCTTTGATTGAACTTTCGAGTGCTTCTTCCAATGCTTCTTCAAAGTCTCCGCCACCTGTTGCATACTCTTTGTTCAGATATGCAAGCTGACTATTTATATCTGAACTAAATTCATAAGGACGGACAACATAAGAATCGCCATGGTCACGATAGAAGTTAACGCTGAGTCTGGTAGGAATATTCGAAGAATCTTCCTGAACGCGTTTGATTACATTTTCAAGCTCTTTCTGAAGATAAAAGATTTCATCTCCCATAGATCCTGTGGTATCTACTGTAAACATAAGATCGAGTGTCTTTGTTTTTGGGATGTATTCTTCGAGATTGATCTTGATAACCGAAGTTTCCAGGAGATCATCTTTTGATACGGTATAAGTTTGTTCTGAACTGTCATAATTTACTTTAACCTGAGCCGGCATCATATCGGGATCTAAGAGTGCGTAATATGCATAGACAGTTCCTTCATAATCTGTGACACCTTGCCAGATGGGGTTGCCATTTTGATCAAGAACACTTACTTTGGCACCTGTTACTTTTACTTCACCGGATGAACACTCGATCACCAGCCTGTTGAACGGAGACAGATTCCAACTGGTAAAGAAATTTTCATAAGGATAATTCTGTCCGTCGGAAAGCAGTTTTTTCAGGAAGTCAAAATTTTTGTTATCATTCCATTCACCGGCTGTAAGGAGTCCGGCAGAAATCTGTTCATTATCGGGACGTATAGGCTCATAAATATCTATGGGTTCCATGGGTTCCGTTTCTCCATAATCGGAATCAGTTTTTGACGAAAATGCGTCTGCAGTTACTCCGTCGGTTCCGGCAGAAGCGTCAGAAAGGGAAAACTTGGATTCACTGAGAAGTGCGTCAGCACCAACTTTATATTCGGAACTTCCGGAATCAGAAGCAGAAGAGGATGATACAGGACTGTCCGGGGACATGATCGGCTCCACAGCAGAAGATCCTGATCTTTCGCCGGATGATGAGGAATCGTCATCTTTGGCTGTTCCCGGCACGGACGATTCTTTAACCGGCGAGGATGAATCCTTTTTGCTTTCTGCTTTTGAACATCCTGTAAAGACAAGGATGAAACATAATATAATAATAAGTAACATTTTCAATTTTGATGTTTTCATAAGAAACCTCCTTAATGGAATGCTTTTTATATATCTAATCTTATTTATGTCCTTTGTGAAGATTAGACGACAGAATGAAATAAACGGTTCCATGATTTGGGATAATTTTATGGAAAAAATATTAAAAAACGAGAAAGGACAAATAAGTAATTATTAAAATGACAAAAATGCCTTTGAAAAAATAAAAAATTGATTTTTTTGGAAAAAATTTTAATAAAACCATTGACAGATTAAAAACTATATAGTATACTCACCCACGCAGCGTTTTGCTGAAAAGAGATTACTATTCCTATGGCTTGCCATTGGGACAGGTATACAGCCTTTATAATATGAAGGCATAAAAGATTAATAGCAGGAGGAACTGAAATGGACACAACAAAGAGCTATATGCCCAGTGGAAAGACCATTGAGAGAAAGTGGTATGTTGTTGATGCTGAAGGACAGACATTAGGTCGTCTTTGCGCTCAGATTGCTAGTATTTTAAGAGGCAAGAACAAGCCTACCTTTACCCCTTTCCTTGATATGGGAGACAATGTTATAGTTGTTAACGCAGCTAAGGTTAAGGTTACAGGAAAGAAGCTTGATCAGAAGATTTATTACAATCATTCGGATTATCCGGGTGGACTCCGTGAGACCACTCTTCGTCAGCTGCTTGCTAAGAAGCCTGAGGAAGTCATCCGTCTTGCAGTTAGGGGTATGTTACCCAAAGCAGCACTTGGACGCCAGATGATAAAGAAACTTCACGTATATGCAGGTCCCGAGCATGAGCAGCAGGCTCAGAAGCCCGAAGTACTTGTTATTGATACAAAGCTTAGCTAATCGGGTGAAAGGAGAATAATAAAATGGCTAAAGATACATCCAGATTTTATGGAACAGGAAGAAGAAAGAGCAGTATTGCAAGAGTATATTTATTACCCGGAACAGGCAAGATCACTGTAAATAAAAGAGATATTGATTCATATTTCGGCCTTGAAACACTTAAGGTTGTAGTTCGTCAGCCTCTCGAACTTACAAATACTGTTGACAAGTTTGATGTACTTGTTAATGTACATGGCGGCGGATTTACAGGTCAGGCAGGTGCTATCAGACATGGTATCTCCAGAGCACTTCTTCAGGCTGATTCAGAGGAATATCGTCCTCTTCTTAAGAAAGCAGGTTTCTTAACAAGAGATCCTCGTATGAAGGAAAGAAAGAAGTACGGCTTAAAGGCAGCTCGTCGTGCTCCTCAGTTCTCAAAGAGATAATCAATCCCGAACGGGTTTATTTATCAAAAACAACGAAAAACCTCGTAAACACTGTGTTTGCGAGGTTTTCTTTTTGCCCGAAAAACGTGCTGAGAACTGCTCAAAAACTGACGGTAGCACCCGTACAGCACCCATACAGCACCCACTAATATCTGAAGCGTAAGGAGTCTGTGGTCTATTCTGCTACTCAGACCTTCCGATATATGTTTACCGGCAGAAATGGCGTATATGTCAAAAATCAATCAGTTTTCAGCAAAAAAATCGATATTTATTTGTATTGACTTAATTTAGCGTTTAGAGTATGTTTATATCAGGAGTGACACGCAGCGTGCCGCTATTGTTTATACATTTTATTGTAGAAAGGCGCAAATATGGAAAATATCATCTTAGAAAAAGGTCCCATTACCGATGAGCTTATCACGAAAATGGACAAGTACTTCCGTACGGCAAACTATCTTTCAGCATGCCAGCTTTATCTTCTGGATAATCCGCTTTTAAAAAAGCCTTTAACCGCCGACATGGTAAAGAAAAAAATAGTCGGTCACTGGGGAACGGTTCCTGGACAGAACTTTGTTTTCACGCACTTAAACCGGGTTATCAAGCGTTATGATCTCGATATGATCCTTCTCTCCGGCCCCGGTCACGGAGGAAACTTCTTTATAGCAAACGACTATATCGACGGATCATACAGCGAGATATATCCCAATATTTCTCAGGATGAGGAGGGTATGCAGAAGCTCTTCAAGCAATTCTCCTTCCCCGGCGGAGTTCCCAGCCACTGTGCCCCCGAAACTCCCGGTTCAATACACGAAGGCGGTGAGTTAGGCTATTCCATCGCCCATGCCTGTGGTGCCATCTTTGACAATCCTGACCTTATAGCTACAGTAGTGGTAGGCGATGGCGAAGCAGAGACCGGACCTCTGGCTACCTCATGGCAGTGTAACAAATTCATCAATCCTGTAGGAGACGGTGTCGTACTTCCTATTTTACATCTCAACGGATACAAGATCGCAAATCCTACTATCTTCGGACGTCTGTCAAAGCAGGAGCTTATTGATTTCTTCCACGGAAACGGATGGGAGCCTTATTTCGTAGAAGGTGACGATCCCATGACCATGCACAGACTTATGGCCGAGACCATGGACACCGTTATCGAAAGAATAAAGGATATTCAGGAAAATGCGCGTAAGAACAATGATGCAACACGTCCCGTATGGCCCATGATAGTACTCCGTACTCCCAAGGGATGGACCGGACCCAAGGTGGTTGACGGGAACCGCATCGAGGGGAATTTCCTGGCTCACCAGGTACCCATCATGATGGATAAGCCCGAGCATTTACAGATGCTTTCCGACTGGCTGCACAGCTATAAGCCCGAAGAACTGTTTGACGAATTCGGCAAAGTACTTCCCGAGATCACAGAGCTCTGTCCCAAGGGTGACAGCAGACTCGGCATGAATCCGCATGCAAACGGAGGCAGACTGCTCAGAGACCTTCGTCTCCCTGATTTCAGGAAATATGGTTTTGATATTGAAAAACATGGTGCAAAGGAAAGCCAGGATACTGCAAATCTTGCCGCTTATATCCGTGACATATTCAAGCTTAACGCAGAAGCCAGGAACTTCCGTATCTTTTCGCCTGACGAGAACAATTCAAACCGTTTCACCTCCGTATTCGAAGTAGAAAACAGAGACTGGAATGCCGAGCAGTCTGATATGGACGATCATCTTTCCAGATTCGGAAGAGTTATGGACTCCATGCTTTCAGAGCATATGTGCGAAGGCTGGCTCGAAGGATACCTGCTCACAGGACGTCACGGATTCTTTGATACCTATGAGGCATTCTCAAGGATCATCGACTCCATGGGCGCACAGCATGCAAAGTGGCTCAAAGTTTGCAACCAGCTGCCCTGGAGAGAAGAGATCGCATCTCTGAACCTCCTCATGTGCTCTACAGTATGGCAGCAGGACCACAACGGATTTACACATCAGGATCCCGGGTTCATGGATCATATTGCAAACAAGAAGGCCGACGTAGTACGTATCTATCTGCCTGCTGATACAAATACTCTGCTCTCTACAATGGATCACTGCTTAAAGAGCCGCAATTATGTAAATGTTATTATAGCGTCAAAGCATCCACGTCCCCAGTGGCTTTCCATGCCAGAGGCTGTAAAGCATTGTACGCAAGGTATCAGCATATGGGACTGGGCTTCAAACGATCAGGGAAAGGAACCCGACATCGTATTTGCATGTGCAGGAGAAACTCCAACATTGGAAGCTTTAGCTGCAGTATCCATCCTCAGAAAAGAACTGCCAAACATCAAGATCCGTTTTATAAATGTGGTAGACCTATTCAAGCTTGTTCCTCAGGCGGAACATCCTCATGGGCTTTCCGATGCTGAATACGACATGCTATTTACCACAAACAAGCCTGTAATATTCAACTTCCACGGCTATGCAACACTTATCCATGAGCTTACATACCGTCGTCACAATAACAGACTTATGCATGTACGCGGCTACAAAGAAGAAGGTACCATCACTACAGCGTTTGACGTACGTGTACAGAACGATATCGACCGTTTCCATCTGGTACAGGATGCATTAAGATTCCTGCCACAGCTTGGAAATACCGGTGCATATCTCTACCAGAAGATGAGCGATAAGCTTGTTGAGCATAAGCAGTACATCCATGATTACGGCGTAGATCTTCCTGAAGTAGTCAGCTGGAAATGGGACGACATAAACTGACGAAAACCAAAATCCGTCTTTAGAGGAAGTTATGTGAGTGATTAAAAAGAATGTGTGAGTGCATGTAAGCCTTGTTGCGTAGCACCCGTACAGCACCCAACGTGTCTAAAAAACGCCTATTTACGGGGGCTAAAGATAGGCAAGCGTTAACAAAGAGATAAAATCACGGCAAAAATGCCTATATCAGACAAATACAGAAAAATCAACGAAAAGCCTTGTTTATCAAGGCTTTTTATTATGCCCTAAAGTGGGTTTAAATCTGTAAAAAATGATGAAGTTTTGAAGTGGTAGCACACAAATTTGCATAGACTTAAATGGTGGGTGGTTGATAAAAAAATAATAGTAGATATTGAATGCTTATTATGTTATACTGATTATTTAGGTAGTTATATCATATGAACGGGGAACGGCCTATGAGTAAAAAAGACGTAAAGAAGAATGCTTCTCAGATAGCAACATTAAAAAAAGTCTTACCATATATAAAGCCATACACTGGATTTTTTATCCTGACGATAGTTCTTGCACTTTTGTCTGTAATCTCTGCGTTGTACCTTCCTATCCTCACCGGTGATGCAGTAGATTTAATAAAATATCTGGCAGACGGGAAAATGCCTTTAGGAGAAACATGGATTGCATTTACTTCGTCCATGTTCTGGTAAGAGTTCACGATCGTACTTATAAAAATGGGTTCGGTTATTTTGGTGGGAGCTGTTACACAATGGTCCATGACACTCTGCAATAACAGGATTGTCTATTCCGTAACTCAGGATGTCAGACGTAAGGCATTTAAGAAAATACAACAGCTTCCTCTGAGTTATCTCGATAAAACATCCTCCGGAGATATGGTCAGCCGTATGATAGCGGATGTGGACCAGTTTGCAGATGGGCTTCTTCTCGGGTTTACACAGTTATTTACCGGAGCAATTACTATTATAGGAACATTGTTCTTTATGTTTTATGAAAATGTTATGATAGCGCTGGTGGTTTTCCTGGTAACTCCGCTGTCTTTGTTCGTGGCATCTTTTATTGCAAAAAAGACTTACGGTATGTTTAAACTGCAAAGTGCGACCCGTGGTGAGCAGACTGCCCTGATAAATGAAATGATAACCAATCAGAAGGTTGTTCAGTCATTTAACAGGGAAGATGAAGTTATAGAAAGATTTGATGAGGTAAACGGAAGACTTAGAAAGTGTTCGTTAAAGGCCATTTTCTTTTCTTCACTGGTTAATCCTTCTACGAGAGTTGTAAACAACATAGTGTATGCCGGAGTAGCCCTTACAGGTGGGCTTTCGGTGATTTCGGGCAGGCTTACAATAGGACAGCTTACGATTTTCCTTTCATATGCAAATCAGTATACAAAGCCGTTTAATGAAATATCCGGTGTTGTTACGGAACTGCAGAACGCACTTGCATGTGCAGACAGAGTATTCTCTATCATCGAAACCGAGGCACAGACACCTGATGCAGCAGATGCTGTAGAATTGAAGGATGCAAAAGGGGCTGTTGAACTTAAAAATGTCAGCTTTTCATATGTGCCTGAGAAAAAGCTTATTGAGAATCTTAATCTTAAGGTTAAACCCGGACAGAAAATAGCTATAGTAGGGCCTACAGGATGTGGTAAAACCACTCTTATAAATCTGATAATGAGATTTTATGACGTTAATTCGGGAGAAATAAGTGTTGACGGCATTCCGATAAAAAGTATGACCAGAAAATCACTTCGCCGGAATTACGGTATGGTTCTTCAGGAAACATGGCTGAAGAAAGGGACTATCAGGGACAATATCATAGTCGGAAAACCTGATGCAACAGATGAAGAGATAATAGAAGCTGCTAAGAAATCGCATGCACATAGTTTTATAAGAAGGCTTCCTAACGGTTATGATACTTTGATATCTGAAGACGGAGGTTCTCTCTCAGGAGGACAGAAACAGCTTTTATGTATTACCCGTCTTATGCTGGCTCTTCCTCCGATGCTTATACTGGATGAGGCAACATCTTCTATTGATACCCGTACAGAGATCGGAATCCGAAAAGCATTTGATGCTATGATGGAAGGCCGTACAAGCTTTGTGGTAGCACATAGATTATCTACCATAAAAAATGCAGATATAATACTGGTTATGAAGGACGGACATGTTGTAGAACAGGGAGACCATGAAACACTGCTTCAAAAGGGAGGATTCTATTCGAATCTCTATAACAGCCAGTTTTCGGCATAGTTCGAAAGCGGAATTTGACAGAATGTTTATAATATGTTATAATATTCCGATAGTTTTTGAGACTTGATCCGGGTTATAATTTAGGTCATAGCTCGATGACAGATAAATATCATATATATGGAATGAGGACTAAGAAATGGCAAAGAAAAGCTTTTGGCGCAAAATATTCAAGACCCGCAGCGAGCGAGAGATAAAGAGAATTGAACCTATTGCGCAGAAAATAGAGGGGCTTGAGCCTGAGATGCAGGCAAAGTCGGATGAAGAGCTTAGAGGGATGACTTTAAAGTTCAAAGAGCGTCTTGCAAACGGAGAGACTCTTGACGATATTCTTCCGGAGGCTTTTGCCGCAGCCCGTGAAGCCGGCGTCAGGACATTGCATCAGAGGGCATTTCATGTGCAGCTTTTAGGTGCTATCGTTCTTCATCAGGGACGTATATCCGAAATGTTCACCGGTGAAGGAAAAACACTGACATCATCTATGGCTATCTACCTTAACGCACTTGAGGGTAAGGGAGTTCATGTAGTTACGGTAAATGACTATCTGGCAAAGCGTGATGCAGAGAATATGGGACATATTTATGAGTTCATGGGACTCAAATGTGGATATATTCTTAACACGATGGGAAATGATGAAAGACGTGAAGCATATAATTGTGATATAACATATGGTACCAATAATGAGTTTGGTTTTGACTATCTTCGTGATAACAGGGCGATATATAAAGAAGATATGGTTCAGAGAGAACTTCACTTTGCCGTTATCGACGAGGTTGACTCCTGTTTGATCGATGAGGCACGTACTCCTTTGATCATTTCGGGTCCCAGCGGAAAGTCTACCAAACTTTATGAGATGTGTGATATTCTTGCATGTCAGATGGAGAAAGGTACCGAAAAAGAGCTTAGCAAAATGGAAACGGTTATGGCTGCTAAATTTGGCGGAGAACAGGCAGAGGAAACCGGTGATTTTGTTGTAAATGAGAAAGAAAAAGCAGTACATCTTACACAGCAGGGTGTTGCCAAAGTTGAGCAGTTCTTTCACCTTGATAACTTCGCTGATGTTGAAAACCTTGAGATACAGCATAATATCATTCTTGCACTTCGTGCACATAATCTTATGTTTAGAGATAAAGATTATGTTGTAAAAGATAATGAAGTACTGATAGTAGATGACTTTACCGGACGTATCCTTCCCGGAAGACGTTATTCTGACGGACTTCATCAGGCTATTGAAGCTAAGGAACATGTAAAGGTTAACCGTGAATCCAAAACACTTGCAACCATTACTCTTCAGAACTATTTTAATAAATATGAGAAGAAGTGTGGTATGACCGGTACAGCTATAACCGAAGACAAGGAATTCCGTGAGATATATGGAATGGATGTTGTTACCATACCTCCGAATAAGCCTGTTATCCGTGTGGATTATGAGGATGCTGTATACTGCACCCATCAGGAGAAGATCGAAGCAATAATAAATGCTATCGTGGAAGCGCATCAGAAGGGACAGCCTGTACTTGTAGGTACGATTACTATCGAATCTTCCGAAGAGATCAGTTCATATCTTAAGAAGCGTAACATTCAGCATAATGTCTTAAATGCTAAATTCCATGAGATGGAAGCTGAGATAGTAGCGCAGGCAGGACGTTACGGTGCAGTTACCATTGCGACCAATATGGCCGGCCGTGGTACCGATATAAAGCTTGGCGGAAGCGATGACAGCATGGATGAAGCTAAGAGGTTGGAAGAAGCCGAGAAGGTTAAAGCAGTCGGCGGCTTGAGGATCATCGGAACCGAAAGACATGAGGCACGACGTATCGATAACCAGTTACGTGGACGTTCTGGACGTCAGGGCGATCCCGGTGAATCGAAGTTCTTTATTTCTTTGGAAGACGATCTTATGAGACTTTTCGGTTCGGAACGAATGATGAAAGTCTTTACTGCTTTAGGCGTTCAGCATGGGCAGGAAATTCATCATAAGATGCTTACCAATGCAATAGAACGTGCACAAAAGAAGATAGAGAATAATAACTTTGGTATCAGAAAAAATATTCTTGAATACGATGAAGTTAATAACGAACAGCGTGAAATCATTTATGCTGAAAGACGCAGGGTTCTTGATGGAGAAAGCATGAGGGATACCATTATCCGAATGCTGAACGATACTGTCGATGGCTGTGTAAATGCCTGCATAAGTGATGATCAGGTAACAGAAGAGTGGGATATAAAGGCATTGAATGATATGCTTCTTCCCATCTTCCCTATGGAACCGGTAACAATCAGTGATGATGAGATAAGAACTATTAAGAAGAAAAATCTGATTGAAAAGATACAGCATCGTGCTTTGGAGCTATATGAGGCAAAAGAGGCTGAATTTGCTCAGGCAGAAGAGTTCCGTGAGGTTGAACGAATCATTCTGCTTAAGGCTATAGATACAAAGTGGATGAATCATATCGATGATATGGATCAGCTTCGCCAGAGTATAGGACTTCAGTCGTTTGCTCAGCGTAATCCTATCGATTCATATAAGATCCAGGGCTTCGATATGTTCCAGGAAATGACTGACGGAATCGCAGAGGACACAATAAGAATGCTTCTCAGAGTTCATGTTGAAAGGAAGATTGAACGTGAACAGGTAGCAAAGGAATCGGGAACAAATAAAGATGATACGGCTGTTAATGCACCTAAGCGCCGTTCTTCAAAGAAAATACTTCCCAACGATCCCTGTCCTTGCGGAAGCGGAAAGAAATATAAGTTCTGCTGTAAAGCGTCCGGAAAATTTGAGTGACAGGAAAACCTTCTTTTTCAGGGTATGTAAAGTTGCTTAAAGAATGTATTTGTAGTATCGGATATAAAGAGGAGAGAAAAAATGGTAGCTCTTGACCAGATAAAATATGAATTGAATCAATATGCGTCTCCTTTAAAAGAGGTCGGGGATTCACTCGATCTTGAAAAGAAAGGCTATAGGATAGAAGAAATTGAAGGCATCATGGAAGAAGAGGGCTTCTGGAATGATGCAGCAAAAGCACAGAACTACATGAAAGAACTTAAGAACCTGAAGGATACGGTTCAGGAGTATAAAGATCTTGAGGCTCATTATCATGATCTGTATGATCTTATCGAGATGGTTAATGAGGAAAATGATGAATCCATGGTCGGTGAGGTTCAGGCTGAATTTGATAAATTTACCGAAGATTTTGAAGAAGTAAGGCTTGCAACTCTTCTTGACGGAGAATTTGATAAGTGTAATGCAATCGTTACCCTTCATGCGGGAGCGGGCGGAACAGAAGCCTGTGACTGGTGCAGTATGCTTTATCGTATGTATTCCATGTGGGCTCAGGCAAAGGGATATTCACTGGAACTTCTTGATTTTCTTGAGGGTGATGAAGCAGGCTATAAATCGGTTACACTTCAGATTAACGGCATAAATGCATACGGACATTTAAAGTCCGAACATGGAGTACACAGACTTGTACGTATATCTCCTTTCAATGCGCAGGCAAAAAGACAGACTTCGTTTGTTTCGTGTGATGTTATGCCTGATATAGAAGAAGATCTTGACATTGAAATTCCGGATGATGATATCCGTATAGATATATTCCGTTCATCGGGTGCCGGTGGACAGAAGGTCAACAAGACATCATCAGCCATCCGTATCACCCATTTCCCCACAGGTATAGTTGTATCCTGCCAGAATGAGCGGTCTCAGTATCAGAATAAAGATAAGGCTATGCAGATATTAAAGTCAAAACTTCTGATCTTGAAACAGCAGGAAAACCTTGACAAGACTGCGGATATCCGTGGCGAAGTAAAGGATAATAACTTCGGAAGTCAGATCAGGTCATATTTCCTGCAGCCCTATAAGATGATAAAAGATCTTCGTACAGGTGTCAGTACTGCAAATGCTGATTCGGTCTTAAACGGCAGTATAGATCTCTTTATTAACGGATATCTTAAATGGCTTAAACAGGGGTGTCCTCCTTATAAGGGCGGAGACCTGACAGAATAAAGAATATCACTGTTTGTACCGTAATTTGCAGCGGAGAAATGGAGATTATCATGAATAAACAGGTCATTTGTGAAATAGACGGCCAGTTTTTCGGACTGGACAGCCTGCTTGTACGCAGTATTGAGAACGGTAAAGCGGAGATGATACTTGAGGGTGCTCCGAATTTTTGTGAAGGTATTATTAAATTCAGGGGTGAATGGGTCCCGTTGATACGCCTGAGAACTTTACTGAATATCGACAAAAGCGAGGAACCCAGGCTTAGCCAGATCATATATCTGAAAACAGGGCACGGAACATTTGGGTACAGAGTAGATAAAACTGTAGAGATAGATAATATTGATGACGGAGACCTGCAAAAGATTCCTATAATTGTGAATTCAGGAAAAACAGCATATGTAGCGGGTGCTTGCAGTCATCACGGAAGACTGATAGTGATCGTGAATCATGACAAGCTGATGAGCGAAAACGATCTGAGCAATATTAAAAATGGACTTAAGGCAGTTTATGAGGCCGAAGAGGCTGAAAGACGCCGTAAAGAGGAAGAGGAAAGAAGAAAGGCTGAAGAGGAAGAAGCAAGAAAGAAAGCCGAAGAGGAAGAAGCAGGAAAGAAAGCCAAAGAGGAAGAAGCAGGAAAGAAAGCCAAAGAGGAAGGGGCAGGAAAGAAACCCGAAGAAGAGGCACAAAAAGAAACAGATAAAGACGACAAGTCTGATAAAGTTGCAGAGCCGAATGTTACTGAGCCTAAATCCCAACCTGAAAATAAAAATGATAAACCGGAAGGAAAAAAGAACACAAAACCGGCAAAGAAGAAAAAATAAAACTTTTATGAAATCATTTTAATACATTGACATTGAGTTATGATTCATGTATTATACCTCTTGAGGCCGGCCTAAAGGTACGGCAGATGATTATTTATTAAAGAAAGCAGGTAGGTATTATGATAACAAAGGATATTACTATTGGTGAGCTTTTAAGGGAAGTTCCCGATGTTGCACCTGTTCTGATGAGTGCAGGAATGCATTGTTTAGGATGTCCCGCTTCTCAGGCAGAGTCCATTGGTGATGCAGCTCTCGTTCATGGTCTTGATGCAGATGAGCTTGTTGCTGAAATTAATAGCTTTATTGAGAAGAATAAGGCTTGAGGTAAAATGAGCATAAGCATAAGAACTCTTTAAGATTTATGGAGCTTACCCCGATGGCAGGTGCTGTCGGGGTAGTGTTTTTGTGAGCGGACCACATCATATCTGAAGGATTTAACAATGGGGAAATGTATTATAGTGGCAGCGGGTGAGAGCAGCCTTTTGGATTTTGTAAAGAATGAAAATGATTATATAATAGCAGCCGATGCCGGATTAAAATATTTAGAAAAAGAAGGAATAGTACCTGACATGGTCGTAGGGGATTTTGATACCCTGAAATATGTTCCCAATCATCCGAATGTTATTTCATTAAAACCTGAAAAGGATGTGACAGATACCTGGGAAGCGGTGCAACAGGGAATAAAAAGAGGATACAGGGAATTTCATATCTACTGCGGACTCGGTGGGAGAATTGAGCATTCCGTAGCCAATATACAGTTGCTTGCAAATCTTGCAAAAGAAGGTTACAGTGGTTACCTGTATAACGATAAGAGTATTTTGACGGTTATAAAAAACGGAGAGATCAGATTTGAGCCGTTTGAAAAAGGGTTTATTTCTGTATTTTCACTTTCGGATAAGAGCATGGATGTAGATATAGAAGGCCTGAAATATGAGGTCAGAGGGCATATGCTTACCGATACTTTTCCTTTAGGAGTAAGCAATGAGTTTGTCGGTAAAGAGTCAAGGATAAGTGTCAGGGAAGGAATATTGCTCATAATCTGGCCAAGATTATAGTGTATTATTTTATCCGCAGTTTTTTCAAAAAATGATTGGAGCCTGAAAATATGTCTGGAAAGGATACCTCACAAAAAAAGAAAAGAGGGATTATAAGGATTATCTTAAAGATTTTCTTAAGTCTGTTTCTTTTACTTTTTTGCGTGTGTCTGATTCTGGGCATTATTTTATATTGTAAATACGGAGAGCGGATCAATAAACTGAAAAATGAGGCAGAGGTTATAGCTGCGTCATCTGTACCGGAGGATTTCAGGGCATCCCAGACTTCAATCTGTTACTGGGCTGACGGCAGTGTTCTTTCTGTAATGAAGGGCGAAAAAGACGTATATTATCTTTCATATGATGCTATACCACAGAACTGTATAAATGCTATGCTTGCAACAGAGGACAGAAAATTCTACGAACATTCGGGATTTGATTTTTATGCAGTACTTCGTGCAGCGAAAGCATATGTCGATAATGATGGGGAGATAAGGCAGGGCGGAAGCACTATTACCCAGCAGCTTGCAAGAACGGTATATCTTACAAATGAGAAGACTGTTGATCGTAAAGTTAAGGAGATCTTTCTTGCAGTAGGTCTTGAGAAAAAATACACTAAAAATGAAATACTTGAATTTTATATAAATAATATTTACTTTGCTAACGGTTTTTACGGAATACAGGCAGCGGCTAAAGGCTATTTCGGGAAGACAGTCGGAGAACTGACTTTATCTGAAACTGCCTTTCTATGCGGAATACCTAACAGTCCGTCCGATTATAATCCTATAAAGCGTTTCGAAAGTACATTAAAAAGGAGAAACAGTGTCCTGCTCCAAATGAGGGATAACAGGCTTATAACTCAGGAGGAATATGATCAGGCCGTTAAAGAAGAGATAATTATCAAGGAGAAAAATAATCCGGAAAAGCAGGATTATGCTGAAACCTTTACTTATTATTGTGCGGTAAGGGAATTGATGAAGCGTGAAGGATTTGAAATAAGGAATTCTTTTTTGGATGAAGAAGACAGGGCTGCGTATGAAGAACTGTATGAAGAAGAATACTACAGATTGAAGAGAAGTCTTTATACAAAAGGATATAGGATCTATACATCGCTTAACCCGGAGAAACAAGTCCTGCTCCAAGAGTCGATAGATAACGGATTGAGTAATTTTGACGAGAAAAATGAAGAAGGAATTTACAGCCTTCAGGCTTCGGGAGTATGTATAGATAACGATACAGGATATGTGGTGGCAATTATCGGGGGCAGAAGTTCCGAATATGAGGGATATACTTTAAACAGAGCTTTTCAGAGTCCGCGTCAACCCGGAAGTTCCATAAAACCTTTGGTAGTATATACACCGATGTTTGAGAGGGGATATTATCCGGATACGACTGTGGTTGATGAGAAATTTAGCGGAGGCCCCAGAAATTCAGGAGGAGTTTACTCGGGAGAGATAGACATAAGATATGCTGTGGCGGTGTCCAAGAATACTATAGCATGGAAGCTTTTTGAAGAACTGACTCCGGATACTGGTCTGTCATATCTTTTACGTATGGGCTTTGAAAGCATAGTTGACAAGGATTATGTTCCGGTGGCTTCTTTAGGAGGCCTTACATATGGTGTGACCGCTTTGGAGATGACAGGAGCCTATGCTGCTCTTTATAATGACGGAGTATTTAGAAATCCGACATGTATTTTGAGAATTTCCGATTCTGACGGGAATACCGTTACCGGGGGATACGGAAATGAAAATGACAGGATGCGTATATATGAAAAAAATGCAACAAGGATGATGACCGATGTGCTGAAGACAGTTATGACTTCAGGTACAGGAAGAAGACTTGCGCTTTCAGGTATGACTTCTGCAGGGAAGACCGGAACCACAAATAAACAGAAAGATGGGTGGTTTGTCGGTTATACATGCTATTATACCACGGGAATCTGGGTAGGATATGATTACCCTCGTGAAATGGAAGAGCTGATGGGTAATACCTATCCGGGATACATTTGGAACAGTTTTATGGAAAAAATCCACACGGGTTTACCGGACAGATCCTTTGAAACATATGTTGATGACAGGCTCGGCTCTGATGGAAATACGGATGAAAACGGTTTGCTTACCGATAACGGAGATACCGAAGCTGCAGATAATGATTCTGAGATATATACCGATACTGACAATATAACCGGTTTTAATGGCACGATACTTTATTTTGGAGAAGATGGAAGCGAAATACTGCTGTCTCCTAACATTTCCGATGATACTGAACTTGACAGGGAAGGAAAGCCTGTGTATTTTGATGATGATGGAGAACGGTTTTTCTATGATGAGAATGGTGATAAGGTCATTGTAGGAGCTGATGGCTATCCGGATGGGTATTTTAAAGAGGGGAGCTGGACGCTATATGATCATGAAGGGAAACCTGTTATGCATAAGACAGAGGTGATTTCTGAAAGTATCATTCCGGGGGATTGACTAAATAATAATAAAAAGGTATAATAGTAAGGATTTTAATGATCCGGATAGAGAAGGTGTGGTTTACCGTTTAAACGGAAAGGACGGTCTATGGAAGAGGAAAATAATGTTATAACAAATGATAATACTGTTAATGAAGAGACCGCGGTTGAAAGTATTCCGGCTGAGAACACTGGTGCTTCGGCTGAGATCACTGCTGCTCCGGCTGAAATGACTTATACTCCGGTTGAGAACATGGTGACTCAGGATAGTATTGTAAACAGTATGGAAATAGCTGCCTATACTGAGAAGAAACAGGAGAAGAAAGAGCTGGTTCTTAAAAAGAAAAAACATAGGGGCCTGAAAATTGCTATAATCACTATTGTTGCAATAATTTTGGCACTGGGTGCAGGTTTTGCAATTTTATATGCAACCAAGACAGATTACGTAAAAAATAAACTGGCCATGATGACAAAAAATGATACTGAATATTTTGAATATGTCATGGACAGGAATATTGAAAAGGCTGAAAACAGTTTTAATGAATATACAGCAAAATATAAAGATAAAGAGTTCCCTGAATCATTTGCGGTAAAAGGAAAGATTAATGCCTTCATTTCAGCTGAATTCGGAAGGCTTTTCCTTGAACAGACATTTGCCGGGATAGATAATGTTGGGATAAGTTATGAAGTGGATGTAGACGGGAAGAATGCTGTCGGCATACTGGTTACTCCTTCATATAACGATGTTGACATTATCACACTTGGAGGAGAGTATAAGAAAGATACGGAGCAGGTATATCTTTCCATCCCTTCTTACAAGCCTCAGACTATCGATATTTCAGGTCTTCTTGATGAAGAAAAGAAAATCGATCCCAAACTGCGGGAAATTGTTAATAAGGCAGACAGCTATCTTGGCCTTTCTAAGGATAAAGAACCTGTTATAGATATCGGGAAAGCTAAGGATAAACTTTCTCTTATAAGGGGAAAGCTTAACGGAGATGAACTGGATAAACTGATCCATATCGTCTATGATAAGGTAGAAGAAGCTGAACTTGAGAAAAAAGCCCAGATTACTGTAAACGGTCTTGAAAAAGATGTAAATATCCTTACGGGGAAATTGGATAAAAAAGCAACAAGGGATATTATCAACTCTTATAAAAAAGAACTTTCTTTCATAACCGGAGATGAAGATATCGACATTAAAAAGTTCCTACCGGATTCCATAAAAGGAATCACCGATAAGATTAAGGATATTTTCGGAGGCAATCTGGATGAGGCTTCCATTTCTATGGAAATAAAGCTGTATGTAGATGATAAGGGGGATATCTTAGGAGGATCTTTAAAGGTTTCAATCAATGAGACAAAACTTAAGCTGGATTTTCTGAAACTCATTGATGAGGAAGATGAGAATAAAAAGAAATTTGGAATGGAGCTTTCACTTAACGGAATAAAGGTTGGAAGTTTACTGAATGAAACGGAACTTAAAGACGGAAAGACTTTCTTTAATTTAACCGTTAAGCCCGGAGCTATAATTGAGAGTGTATTAAGAGGCGGCAGCCAGTACTGCCTGACAGTATCGGGTAATTATTCCGGTGATTGCTTTACATCATCGGACATTGATGCAACAATTGTTCTTAAACAGTCGGAAAATGAATCTGCAAGGATCCGTATCGTAAATAATTTTACTGCCGGAACGGTCGAGATGCCCTTAGATACTTCTGAAGCCAATACTATAGATCTGTTTCAGCTTCATGAGACGGATTATATAGATATTCCCACACTGGGTAAACAGCTCATCGAAAAAATTGATACTATCAATGATGACAAACTGAACAATTTCATTAACGGTATCCTTAAGGAATATCTCGGTGCCGATATAAACGGAGCCAGGGATATGGTTAATTCCGGACTTGCAGGAATAGCCAATACACTTGTAAAACAGAAGATTAAAGAATATCTTGGGATAGAAGACCCATATGATTATTCGAAATTTATGGAAAAACCCAGGCAAAAGGATGGCGCTTATGTTTATTCCTGGGATATTTTACAAGGCTCTCCTGTGAGTGTTTCAAACCGCAGTTTTAAGGTATATGATCATTTTGCAAGACCTGAAGTATTTGAGGTAAATCTTGATCAGGCGAAATTGGATTTCCTTTCACAGTATGCGGGTACGGTTTACGAAGACACCGGTAATGATAACGGTATAGAAATGGGTGACAGTATAGTTTTTGATGCCGCAGCTGTTATCGGTGGCATAGTTCTTGACAGTTATTCATACAAAGATAATACCGCAACTGTCGGACAATATGAATACGGTGCTGGTATTGACGATCTTTTGTTGGGTGTGAAGGTTGGACAAACAAAGGATCTTACGCTGACACTTGATGACAGATACGGTGCTTTCGCAGGATATACAGGTGTGTTTAGGATAACCGTAACGGATATTAAGAAGACTTTCGGACCTGAATGGTCTGAGAGATTCATAGTCGGAATATTAGGATATGATTCTTTGGAAGCGTGTGAAAAAGAAATCTATGATACTGCAGAAGCAAATCTTCCTGAAGACATTCCTGCTCCTGATGAGAGTGAAGTAAAAGCAGCTGTTTTTGATGAAGCGATAAAGAATTATAATATTTCTGACCTTGATGATGAGACAAGGGAAATTCTTAATACTTATATTGACGAGTATGTGAAAAAAGCAGGAATAGACCAGACATATAAGATGGCAGGCTATACAGATGCAGAAATAGTTGTCAAGAAGAAAGAACTGTACGATTACATGATGGCTAAATATGCCCTTACCGCTTCGATTGCCGCACAAAATAACTGGAGCATTTCCGAAGAAGAACTTCCGAAGGAATATGAGAAACTGGCATCGGAATTAGGACTTAGCAGTGCTTCAGAGCTGATAGCAACCAATGAATCGGTTTATGGAAAAAGATCAGTCATTGATACTATGTTTGAATACAAAGCTGAAGATTATCTGTACAGTAACACGACGATAATCTGGGACTGAGTACGGATTATCAAAGCATATCAGATTTTATTTTTGGGAGAAAGCCGTAATTACGGTAAGAAAAACGATGGAATTTGGACATAAAGTTCAAACTGAACAGAATTATGCACCGGTGGAGAATATGTCAGGCTCCAATACCGCATTTATGGTTCGTGAGTTTATCCGACGTGCTGTTTTTTCGGATGGAACCGATCAATACAGGATCCCGGCGGAACCGGAAGCAGGCGAAAAAGTCAGGCTGAGACTCAGAACTGCCAGAGGGAATGTTTTCGCTACCGTTCTGGTTATCGGTGAGACCCGCATGCAAATGACAGTTGTGGAATCGGACGACCTATTCGATTATTATGAGACGTCATTCGTTGTCGGGTCAGAGAACATCGAATATTATTTTCTGATATGGTGCGGCGAAAAGTATTACTATTACAATCAGGTTGGTGTTACAGATGAACTTGATCCGACATATAATTTTAAGATCATGCCGGGATTTAAGACTCCTGACTGGGCCAAAGGTGCGGTAATGTATCAGATATTCGTTGACCGTTTCTGTAACGGAAATGGCAGCAACGAAGTATTGAATCATGAATATGCATACCTTGGAAAGCATATTGAGAAGGTATATAACTGGCATTCAAATCCTGAATGTGATGATATCAGGAGATTTTACGGAGGAGATCTTACGGGAGTCTTAAATAAGCTGGACTATCTGCAGGATCTTGGAGTTGAGGTTATATATTTCAATCCGTTGTTTGTATCACCTTCAAATCATAAATATGATATACAGGATTACGATTATATAGATCCGCATTTTACAATCATTCCTTATGATACCGGAGATATACTTCCGGATAATACAAATGACAATATTTATGCGGAACGGTACAGAAACCGTGTAACAGATAAAAGAAATCTTGAAGCCAGCAATAACTTTTTTTCTATGTTTGTTTCCGAAATCCACAGAAGAGGCATGAGAGTTATACTGGACGGTGTGTTTAACCACTGCGGTTCATTTAATAAATGGATGGACAAACAGAAGATTTACGGAGCCGACAGGGGATATGAGCCCGGAGCATATGTAAGTGCTGACAGTCCATACAGAGATTTCTTTAAGTTTTATTCTGAAAACTGGCCGGATAATGATGATTATGATGGCTGGTGGGGGCATAAAACTTTGCCTAAGTTAAATTATGAGGGCTCTAAGGAACTGGAAGACTATATAATAGGTATAGGAAAGAAATGGGTTTCTCCGCCGTTTAATGCTGACGGATGGAGACTGGATGTAGCTGCCGACTTGGGTTTTTCAGAAGAATATAACCATAAATTCTGGAAAAGATTCAGAAGTGAAGTTAAGGCAGCGAATCCGGAAGCAATCATTTTGGCAGAAAACTATGAAGCTTCATGGAAATGGCTTCAGGGTGATGAGTGGGATACCATCATGAATTATGAAGCATTTATGGAGCCGGTTACATGGTTTCTTACAGGGCTTGAAAAGCACAACGACCACTTTCGCGCTGATCTTCTGAATAATCATGAGGCATTTTACGGAGCAATGCTTTATCATATGTCCCGCATGAACTGGCAGTCTTTACAGACGGCGATGAATGAACTTTCGAATCATGATCATTCCCGATTTATGACGAGAACCCATGGCAGATGCGGAAGGCTTAATACAGCAGGAAGCGATGCGGCGTCACTTGGCATAAGACCTTCGGTGATGAGGGAAGCTGTTCTTATCCAGATGACATGGCCGGGAGCTCCGACAATATATTACGGAGATGAAGCCGGACTTTGCGGATGGACGGATCCGGATAGCAGAAGGACATATCCGTGGGGCAGAGAAGATACGGAACTTATAAGATATCATAAGGATCTTATAAAACTGCACCGCGATTATGAAACTTTAAAGACCGGGTCGTTAAAGTATCTGGCAGGAAGACATGGCATTATATGTTACGGAAGATTTGACAGACATCATAGATTTGTTATAGCAATAAATAATAATGATACATGGGAAACGGTTGATATACCTGTCTGGGAGCTTGGTTCTACGGATCATGAAACCATGGTAAGGCTTATGGAAACAAGTGATGAAGGATTTACTCCTTCAGCCATAGTATATCGTCCCGAGAACGGAGTAATAAGCCTTCGTCTTAAACCGCGTTCAGGGGTGTGCATGAAGAATCTTCCTCCTTATCTTACTTAAGATAAAATGGATAGAACTAAAGAAAAGAATTAATTTACCGGAGAGATAATTTGCGAAAAAAGGAACGGATTACGGCAATATTAAACAAGCTGGATGAGCTTTACCCGGACGAAAAATGCTATCTGGAGTATGAAACTGACTGGCAGCTGTTATTTGCAACAATCTTAAGCGCTCAGTGTACAGATGCAAGGGTAAATATAATAACAAAAACACTTTATAAAAAATACAGAACATTGGAAGATTTTGCTTCTGCAGACATAAACGAACTGGAAGAAGATGTAAGACCCGCAGGGTATTTCAGATCAAAAGCAAAGCATATAAAAGAATGTGCGGCTGTGCTTCTTTCATCATATGACGGAAAAGTTCCGAGCAGTCTTGAGGAGCTTACAGGACTTCCTGGTGTAGGTAGAAAAACTGCAAATGTCATAAGATGTCATATATATAATGATGACAGTATTGTAGTTGATACTCATGTAAAAAGGATATCCAGGCTTCTGGGATTAACCGATACTGATGATGCAGTTAAAGCCGAATTTGAACTCATGAAGATAATTCCGAAGGAACATTGGCTAAGATTAAATCTTCAACTGATCGATCACGGAAGAAATGTGTGTATATCAGGTAGACCCAAATGTGAAATCTGCGGATTAAAAGATTATTGTCCGTCGGCAAAAGCATAAAAATATTACTTAATCAGAAGAAGACGATGAAGAAAGAGCTTTCAGCATATTTAAAGTACGTTCCTGACATGACGGTTGGGTTTCGGCTTTACTTATAAGCTGGTCGAGTCTTTCTTTGTCATCGATGACGGAATAGATATTTCCGAGAGTATATAACACAGGATAAGTCATTATTCCTGAATCAACACAGAATAAGGCAGCAGTCTCTGCTTCGGCGAGCCGTCCTTCTTCATAAAGAAGTTCGCAAAGTCTGCCAAGGAGAGGAACAAGATTTGTAAAATTAGTATCTGCTTCCGAAAGGCTTGTAAAATTTGCGGTTCCGTATTTTTCTTTTAATTCGGTGTTGGTCATGGACGACAGATCTGCGATTTTTTTATCGGAGAAGTTTAATATCCTTTTGCAGAGAACATTTAATTCACTGGTATCATCGCCCCTGTCAACGGGAAGAAAGCTTTCAGTTATTGTTATATAATGGATATCAGAGGTGCTTTTCCTTGGAATAAAACCGGATTTGCGTTCTCGTTCCCAGAAATCCTTATGTGTTTTGGCTTCTTCTTTAGTATGTTTTTTTAATTCATATGAGAGCCAGATAACAAATATCATTACCAGCCCGAATACGGGAATTTTCATAACAGTCCTTCCTCACTTTTATTTTTCCGGACAGGATAAAGAAAAGTGTAATATTATATTATCAACAGAATGGAGAACATAGCATGAATCTTTACAGCAAAAAAACAAAAAAAATATTTACACTTATCATAGTCATCATACTTGTTGCAGCGCTGGTTGCATCTGTTGTTGCTGCACTTGTTCCGTAATTATATCATAGTCCGGCGTTAAATTCAACTAAGCAGGTACTAAAGATGGGAGAAAAAGCCATAATAATGCTCGGGACAGCAGGCCTGATGACGGCAGAAAAGATACTTAATGACAGAAGAAAAGAACTGGCCCGTATCTATTCCGAAAGATATTTAAGAGATATAAAGATACTCCTCGAAACGGAGATGAAAAAACAAAAGGAGTATTTATCGGTAAAAGAAATGACAAGCTTCTCCACATTTGTAAGCTGCGGGGCAGATGGTATATTCGGAGCTCTTTGGAAACTTGGTGAAGAACTTGATACGGGACTGTGTGTTGAACTAAAGAATATAACTATAGACCAGCATGTTATAGAACTGTGTGATTTTGTGGACATAAATCCATATGAGGAGGCCGACAGTACCGGAAGCCATATATTTACGGTACAAAATCCCGGTGAAACATTAAGCCTGTTATCTGCACATGGGATTAACGCATCGCTTATAGGCTATACCACAAAGGAAAGAGCAAGAACGGTTGTAGGCGATACTGTAAGATATTTGAAAGGAAACTTAAAATGAAAGAACTTAAAGAAAAAATCCTTAGAGTTTTGGCAAAGAATGCAAAGACAGATTTAAACGAATTGGCCATAATGCTTGGGAGTACTGAAGAAGAGATCACGACTGCTATTGCGGAAATGGAAGCAGATAAGATAATCTGCGGATATCCTACTCTTATTGACTGGGATAAGGTTTCGGATGAAAAAGTGACAGCATTGATAGAAGTAAAGGTTACTCCTCAAAGAGGACAGGGCTTTGATAATATAGCCGAAAGAATATATAAATTTGATGAGGTTGAGTCGGTATATCTTATGTCGGGAGGATTTGACCTGACCGTGATCATTAGGGGAAAAAGTATGCGTGAGGTATCACGTTTTGTATTCGAAAAGCTGGCGCCTATGGAATCTATAATGAGTACTGCAACCCATTTTGTACTTAAAAAATATAAGGATCAGGGTCTTATTATGCAGTTTGAGAGTGACGATCCCAGAATCACGATGTCATACTGATAGATAAAATAATATCCGGTTTTTGAAGAGGCTTAAAAAATGAGAAATCCGTTAAATAAAACTATTACAGAGATAAAACCTTCCGGAATCAGGAAATTCTTTGACATCGTTCATGAGATGAAAGATGCAATTTCGCTTGGAGTTGGCGAACCCGATTTTGATACACCCTGGCATATAAGGGAAGAGGGAATATACTCATTAGAAAAAGGCAGAACTTACTATACTTCGAACTCAGGTCTTAAAGAACTGAGGGAAGAGATATGCAGGTATATGCACAGAAGATTTAATATTTGTTATGACTGGAAAACAGAGACGATTGTCACTATAGGCGGTAGTGAAGCTATAGATATCGCGCTTCGTGTCATGCTTGATCCGGGAGATGAAGTACTTGTCCCTCAACCCAGTTATGTTTCTTATGAACCATGTGTAATAATGGCAGGCGGCAAGCCGGTTATAATAGAACTGAAGGCGGAAGATGAGTTTAAACTGACTGCAAAGCAGATCCAAGATGCATGTACAGAAAAAACAAAGGTATTGGTTCTTCCGTTTCCAAATAATCCGACAGGCGCAGTAATGGCAAAAGAGGATCTTGAAAAGATCATAGATATCATAAAGGAAAAAGACCTTTTTGTTTTGTCGGATGAGATATATGCCGAGCTGACATATGGCGGACAGCATACATCTATAGCTTCATTAGACGGAATGAAGGAAAGAACTATAGTGATAAACGGATTTTCAAAGTCCTATGCAATGACAGGATGGAGACTTGGATATGCTGCAGGTCCGGCTGAGATAATAAAGCAGATGACCAAACTACATCAGTTTTCCATAATGTGCGCCCCTACCACCAGCCAGTATGCTGCTATAGAAGCACTTAAGCATGGAGACCTGGATGTGGAAATGATGACAGAGGCTTATGACCAGCGCCGCAGATATCTTCTTCATGCACTGAGGAACATGGGACTGGATTGCTTTGAGGCCAGAGGTGCATTTTATGTATTTCCGTGTATTAAAAGTACCGGTATGACTTCTGAAGAATTTGCTACAAAGCTTTTACAGGAAGAAAAAGTGGCTGTTGTTCCCGGAACGGCGTTCGGGTACAGTGGTGAGGGTTATTTGAGGATTTCCTATGCTTATTCTATAGATAAGATTAAAGAGGCATTGGAAAGAATTGAGAGATTTGTAAAAAAATACAGAAAAGCAGATTAATTATGGAAAGGAAGGGTATTGATGATGGCAGTGATCAGTATAACAGAGAAAAATTTTGAAGAAATCAGGAATAGTCAGAAGACAGTTCTTATTGATTTTTTTGCAGATTGGTGCGGCCCATGCAAGATGGTATCGCCTATTGTGGACAAAATAGCTGAGGAATATCCCGAATATATCGTTGGAAAGGTTAATGTGGATGATGAACCTGACCTTGCGGAAAGCTTTGGTGTTATGAGCATACCTACTCTTGTGGTATTAAAAGAAGGTGAAGTAGCAGCTAAACAGGTAGGAGTACAGCCAAAGGAAAAGATATTGGAAATGTTAAAATAACTTGAATATTTAAGAACAAAAAAACAGCTGTCATGGTCGGGTTTTACGTCGATTATGATAGCTGTTTTTATGTATATGTATTTATAATCTCATTTGCCACTGTACCTTTTGATACACATCTGTCCATGGCCTGCTTGCCTATATAACGGTGAGCCTCTGGTTCACTCATATTAAGTTCATTAATAAGAAGCCACTTTGCACGGTTAACAGCTCTGATCTCGCTCATTTTTTCTTCAACGGTGCTTGTTTTCTTCTGAGATTTGTTAATTATCTCACGGGCACTGGCCATCCAATTGATAGCTGTGGATATCATGGCTTTGGAAAATGGCTTTGCAAGAGTAAATACGCCATGCTTTGAAACTTTATAGTTTATATCTTCGTATATTTCACTGTTAACCAGAAGCAGGACAACTGAAGTGCTGCAAATATCTATTGCAAATCTGGTCCCGATATCGTCGGAAAGGGGTGAATTTATAAAAATGAAATCGTATGAAAAATCACCTGTCTTCCGTCTTGCGGCACTGATGGTAGGGGCGGTGTGTACAGGGCTGAATCCTGCTTCCGGCAGATTTTCTGCCATCAGATCTAAAAAGCTTTTAGACGAAGAAACTATAAGCACACTATATACGCGTTCTGATTGATCCAAGCATTTCCCTCCTCTCAACTTTCATAGGGTATCTATGGATTATCTGCAATATAATTCGAGAATCTCTGCAGGAACAAGATTCTTAATGAAATCACTGCTTGAAGCATTTCTTTTCGCAAGTTCGAGTGAATCCGGAAGCTGGCTGAACTTAGACAGGGTGGATTTATCGGCTTTAAAGAAATTGATGTTAGCGGCTTCGGGAAGTACCAGTTTGTTTTCAATACCATATAGGCCGGCGTAGATGAGCAGACCGTAAGCCAGGTATGGATTGGCCGAAGGATCAGGAGATCTGAGTTCTGCTCTTGCGTGTCCATGTGAATCCGCCGGGATCCTGACCAGCTGAGAACGGTTTTCATGTGACCAGGAGATATACTTGGGAGCTTTGTTGTGTCCAAGTCTTAAATAAGAATCTTTTTGTGGATTGAAAAAGAGAGTCATATCTTCTATCTTTTCAAGGATGCCTGCGAGCATATACCGCATAGTCGCCAGATTATCATTATCGGAATCGGACGAATCAGAAGAGCTGTTTACAGAAATACTGATGTGAAAGCCGTTTCCGGGGGCATCCTTAATAGGAAGAGGTGAGAAGTCAGCGTAAAGACCGTTCCTATGAGCCATAGTTTTTACGACAGTACGGAATGTCATTGCATTATCTGCGGCATTTAATGCATCGGAAAAACGGAAATTTATTTCGTTCTGACCGGGACCGATCTCATGATGTGAGCTTTCGGGACGGATGCCCATACGCTCTAAAGTAAGGCAGATTTCACGACGTACATTTTCGCCTTTGTCGCTTGGAGCAATGTCCATATAGCTGGCATGATCATGAGGAATAACAGTAGGGTTGCCGTTATCATCCAATTCAAACAGATAAAATTCAAGCTCTGATCCAAATGAGAAAGAATAGCCTTTCTTTGCAGCAGCATCAACAGCTCTTTTCAAAAAGGTCCTGGTGTCACATTCGATGGGGGTACCATCCGGATATGTTATACCACAGTACATCCTGATTACTGAACCGTGTTCCGGTCTCCAGGGAAGGAGTGCCAAAGTATCAGGATCCGGATGCAGGAACAGATCAGAGTTCATTTCATCTCCAAAACCTGATATGGAAGAAGCATCAATGACGATGCCCTGTTCAAATGCACGCTCCAGTTCGCTATGCATTATTGCGATATTCTTCTGGACTCCAAATGCATCACAAAAAGACAGACGGATAAATTTCACGTCCTCATCTTTAACATATTCTAAAACTTCTTCAGGTGAGTATTTCATTTTCTAACCCTTTCCAATAGGTAATTTTTACTGTTGGTTATAAAATAAAGGCATCCAGTTTTAGCCCAAACTAAAGTGAACGCCTTTGCTCATTTCAATGAATTATATTACTTCTTTTTTATAGATTTGTCAACAGAAAAAATGTCACCTTTAGTTAGTTCCTTATATAAAAAAAGTATGTTATACTATTACTGAAGATAAATCATAAAAATTTTGCAGATACTACAGGAAGTATATATAAAACTATGTTTAGCAGATTTAAGACGAATGTTAAAAGATTTTATACACAGGAAAATGAAATGGAAGTAACCTTGTTTAAGATGCTTGCTTCGGCAGGTACTATAGTCAGTCTTATCGGTTGTTTTCAGGTATTGCTTACTCAGTCAGGATACATGGGGGTTATTCTTAACCTTATAATGGCGGGAACATGTGTATGCCTTATGTGTTTTGTACACGTTACAAAGAAGTATATTATTGGAAATCTGATAGCTTCAGGCTTAATATTTATGGGGCTTTTTACCTGGATGTTCTTTGAGATGGGAGGAATAAACGGTTCAATGCCATATTTTTTTGCATTAGGGCTGATCATTACATTAAGGATGTACAAAGGACTTCTCCTCTATATAATGGAAACGGTTCAGGTTCTTTACTATATGGGAGTCTGTATATTCGGATATTATCATCCGGAGTACATAATCCAATTTGAGACTTTTAGGGATCAGTTTATAGATCAGCTTATGGGTATACTCCTTTCGGCATTCTGTATAGGAATGGCATTTCTGCTGTATATCAGGGGATATCGTAAGCAGCAGAGAATAGCAGAGGAGTCCAGCAAGGCAAAGAGTATGCTTTTGGCAAATATAAGCCATGAGATAAGGACACCCATAAATATGCTTCTCGGGATGAACGAGATGATACTTCGTGAATCTGAGGATGCACAGATAAATGAATATGCCCAGAATGTAGATAATGCAGGACAGCACCTTCTTTTTATGGTAAATCAGTTCCTTGATCTTTCAAGGATTGATATGGGCAAAGAAGCTCTTTTTGAAGAAAATTTTAATATAATGAAGATGATACAGAGTCTTGGAGCTTTTTTTGGTAAGGAAGCCGAGAAGAAAAAACTTGAATTTGTAATGGATATCGATAAAAAGATTCCTGAAATAGTTATTGGCGATATGAGAAAATTGTCCCAGATAATTTCCAATCTTCTTTCAAATGCCGTAAAGTATACCACGAAGGGAACTATAGTTTTTACTGTTCAGGATATGGGCATGAAAATGGCAGATAATGATACGGGAAAGGATATACTGCTTCATTTTGAAGTTTCCGACACAGGAAAGGGGATAGCGGAAGAAGATCAGAAAAAAATCTTCCAAAGTTTTGAAAGAGCTGATATAATAAGTAACAGAAGCATTGAAGGAACCGGGCTGGGACTTGCTATTTCAAACAAACTGGCAAACTTGATGGGAACAGAAGTGAAGGTCAGAAGCAAGTATGGAGTTGGCAGTGTGTTTTGGTTTGAAGCGGTACTTAAAACCGGCAAGGAAACTGATAAAGAGGTGGAATCGGATGAATTCTTTATAGCTCCTGAGGCAAAAGTTCTGGTAGTTGATGATAATAACATGAATATAATGGTAGTAAAGTCATTGCTGAAAAGGACTATGGTAAAGATTGATTCTGCGGAATCAGCAAAGGATTCCTATGAAAAATATCAGAAAAAAGATTACGATCTGGTTCTGATGGATTACATGATGCCTGAGATAGACGGTATTGAAGCTATGGAAACCCTCAGAAAAATGGATGAAAAAAGGAACAGAAGGATTCCGATATTGGTTCTTACTGCAGATGCGACACCGGATAAAAAGGAACAGTTTTTGGAAAAGGGCTTTGATGACTATCTTTTAAAACCTGTCGACAGTTTCCTATTAGAAAATACATTAAAAAAGTATCTCCCTCAAAGTCTTATAACCATAGTAAATGATGATAAACAGAATGAGCTTCCCGTGGAAATAAGGCTGTCTTTGGAAAGGATATTGAAGAAACATGATATTTCGCTGAAACTTGCTTTGAAACACTTAAGCGGAGATATATTACAGTTTTCAAGAGTATGTGAGTATTTTATTAAGAATTCGCAGGAGAATATCAAAAGGCTTCGGACGTATTTTGATTCGGAAGAATATGAAGAAGCAGCGATACTTGTTCATGCTGTAAAGGGTAATGCCGGAAACGTAGGCGGGGAAGACCTGTTCTATTCTGCCAGACGATTAGAGCGGAGATTAAAAGACCGAGATATAGAATACAGTCTTGCCGCCCTTCCCTTCTTTATCATGAAATGGAACAGAGTGGAGAAAGGGCTTAAAGAATTTTTGGAAGAGTTTGAAAAAGTAAAGCCCAAACTGATGAAAAACGATGCCCGGGATGAAAAGCCGATGAGCGAAAGGGAGCTTTGGGAAGCGCTTTTAGAAGCGGTCCAGCTTGGAAATCAGGCTCCTTCTCTAAAATATGTTGATGAACTTTCAGAACTTATTGGAGAAAACGGGATATTAGATGAAATAAGAAAAGATATCAAGGATATTGAGTTTGATAAAGCAGAGGCACTGATAGTCGCACGATAGTAAAAGGATGGTCGGAAAAATGTCAGAAGGCAGGATTTTGTGTGTTGATGATGATATAAGCATGCTGAATATTATAGAGGATATCCTAATGAACGCGGGATATACCGTTACGTTGGCAAAATCAGGAAAACAGGCGCTGGATTTTCTAAAAAAAGGCATCGAGTATCAGCTGATACTTCTGGATGTAGATATGCCGGTAATGGATGGCTATCAGACCTTCGAAGCCATAAGAGAGGTTGACAGTTCAAAAGATATACCTATAATCTTCTTAACCGGAATGGATGGTCCTGATTTTCAGATAAGAGGCTGGGAATACGGTGCCGCGGACTATATTACTAAACCTTTTATAAAAAGTGTTTTTCTGGCAAGAATAAAAAACAGGATATCCGTTCCATTATCATCTTCAAAATATAACGCAAAAGCTTTGGAAGAACTTGGAAAATCTCTTTCGGATTTAGAGATGACAGTTGCAAAGTATGTGGCTGACGGACTTTCAAATCCTGAAATAGCAGAACAGACACATTACACATATGGTTATGTAAAACACATAGTTTCATCAATATTAACCAAAACCAATATAAAAAAGCGCTCAGATATCAGAAAGTACCTAAAAGAAGGTATACTGGACAATCAATGAGGCATTAACCTGACTGCATAAAATGGCTATGGCTTTTTTGAATCGCCATAGCTATTAGTTTATAAAAAAGTAACTTTTGGTGACTTTTTAAATTGAAGATATTGTAGTATATTTTTATTGTAAATTTTCGGAGAAAAATAAAAACTATGATTTATAAAATAAAGACTGCAATAATAAAATTTTACAGAGAAGAGAATGACTTGGATGTAACTTTTTTCAAGATGCTTGGTACGGCCGGTATTCTTGTCAGCTTGATAGGCAGCATTCAGTCCTTATTTACCCTGACGGATTTTATGGGAGCATTGATAAATTTACTGGCTGCCGGTGCAAGCTTATGCCTTATAATGTTTGTACATATCACCAAAAAATATATAATTGGGTATCTGGTCACATCCGTGAGTATTTTTATGGGACTCTTTACGTGGTTGTTCTTTGAAATGGGAGGACTTAACGGTTCCATGCCGTATTTCTTTGCGTTTGGGATTATTTTTACGGTACTTATGTATAAAGGGATTCTTCTGTATATTATGGAGTTTATCCAGATTATGTATTATATAGGAGTATGTATATTTGGATACAGCCACCCTGAATATATCAGTAATTTTGATTCTGTTAATACACAGTTTGCAGATCAGTTGACAGGAATAATCTTTTCATCTGTCGGAATTGCGGCAATCTTCATGATCTATATCCGACAGTACAGGAAGCAGCAGAAAATTGCAGAGGAGAACAGTCAGGCAAAAAGTACTCTTTTGGCAAATATCAGCCATGAAGTCAGAACACCCATAAATATGCTCCTCGGTATGAACGAGATGATATTGCGCGAGTCAGAGGATGCCCAGATAAACGAATATGCGCAGAATGTTGACAGTGCGGGACATCACCTTCTGTTTATGGTGAATCAGTTCCTTGATTTTTCAAGGATTGATATGGGAAAAGAAGTCCTTTTTGAAGAAGATTTTAATATTTTGAAGATGATCCAGAGTCTGGGGACTTTTTTCGGAAAAGAAGCTGAAAAAAAAGGCTTGGAATTCGTAATGGATATCGACAAGAAAATTCCCGAAATAGTCGTGGGCGACATGCGGAAGCTTTCTCAGATCATATCCAATCTTCTTTCAAATGCCGTTAAGTATACTTCAAAGGGCACAATAGTTTTTACTGTTCAGGATTCGGGAATAAAGATAGCAGATAACGATACTTCGCGTGATGTACTTTTACATTTTGAAGTTTCGGATACGGGTAACGGCATAGCAGACGAAGACCAGCAAAAGATATTCCGGAGTTTTGAGAGAGTTGATATCGAAAAAAACAGAAGTATAGAAGGCACAGGACTGGGACTAGCAATATCAAATAAACTGGCAAATCTTATGGGCAGTGAGATAAAGGTCAGAAGTAAATATGGTGTCGGCAGCGTATTCTGGTTTGAGGTAATGCTTAAGACCGGTAGTATAACCGATGAGAATGTAGGGAGCAATGATTTCTTTATAGCACCTGAGGCAAAGCTCTTGGTTGTTGATGACAATGATATGAACCTTATGGTGGTAAAATCCCTGCTTAAAAGGACTATGGTTAAAATAGATACTGCCGGTTCAGCAAAAGATGCATACGAAAAATATCAGGATAAGGATTATGATTTGGTTCTCATGGATTATATGATGCCGGAAATAGACGGCGTAGAGGCTATGGAAACCATGAGAAAGACAGATGAGGAGAAGGCAAGGAGAATACCGATAGTGGTACTTACTGCGGATGCATCGCCGGAAAAGAAAGAGATGTTTTTGTCAAAAGGTTTTGATGATTACCTTTTGAAACCTATAGATAGTTCGATGCTCGAAAATGTATTGAGAAAGTACCTCCCTTCCGGCCTGATTTCAGTTGTGAAAGAAGACAATCAGGATGAGCTGCCTGTGGATACAAGAGTTAAATTAGAGAGAATCCTAAAGAAACATGATATTTCATTAAAACTCGCTTTAAAGCATCTCAGCGGCGACATACTTCAGTTTTCGAGAGTCTGCGAATACTTTATTAAAAATTCACAGGAGAGCATAGAAGAGTTAAAGAATTATATTGATTCGGGAAATTATGAGAATGCGGCAAAACTTGTACATGCAATAAAAGGAAATGCCGGTAATGTCGGAGGCGAGGATCTTTACTATTCCGCAAGGCGATTGGAACGCAGGATAAAGGATGGGGACAGCGAATACGTAATTTCAATACTTCCGCATTTTATAATGCAGTGGAACAGAGTGGAAAAGGGCCTTACAGAATTTTTAAATGAGTTTGAGAAGATAAAGCCGGTTCTGCTGAAAAGTTCTGACGAAAGAGAAGATGATACGGATGAAACACAATTATGGAAGAAACTCTTGGAAGCAGTCAGGAGAGGAAAACAGACGCCGGCACTAAGAGTTTTAGATGAACTTTATAAGTTGAAGGGTGAAGATGAAAAATTAAATAAAATAAAGGAGAACATTGAAAATATTGAGTTTCGTAATGCCGAAAGTGTTATTAACGAGGTGACAGAGGATGGAAAACAGTAAAACAGCAGATATCGAAATTTTATGTGTAGATGATGACATCAGGATGCTGAATACTATCGAGGATATACTGATAAATGCAGGATACGCTGTGACTCTGGCAAAATCCGGGGAACAGGCATTAGAGTATCTTTCAAAAGGTTTTGAATACCGGTTAATTCTATTGGATGTTGATATGCCGGGGATGGACGGATATCAGACACTTGAAGAAATCAGAAAAATAAACGCATCAAAGAACACGCCCATTATTTTTCTGACGGGAATGGATGGACCGGATTTTCAGGTAAGAGGGTACGAGTGCGGGGCAGCAGATTATATTACAAAGCCATTTGTAAAAAGTATTTTTTTAGCCCAGATAAAGAATAGAATAACAGTCAGTACCACAGCTGCAGATTATGATCCGATGGCCTTGGAAGATTTAACAAAGCTTCTGACCAGTACGGAACTCATAGTGGCAAAGTATATAGCAGACGGGTATTCAAATGTTGAGATAGCTGAAAGAATGCATCGTAAGCATGGTTACATAAAACATGTTTCGTCAACAATTCTTAGTAAGACATATATGAAAACCCGTGCGGATATCAGAAAATATCTGAAGGAGGGTAAAAAGTAACTTTTGGTGACTTTTAAATACAAAATAAATCGTATATAATAAAATAAAGAATATATTCAAATATCAGTTACAGTTATTTCACATAAAAACATGTTTTTAAGGAGAAAAAAATGAGCGAAAACAACCACAACGAAGCTGACGCACTGTTCGCGACAAGAAGAAAAAAGCAACAGGATGAGGAGGCACAAAAAGCTGCAAAGCTTGCCGAGGAAGAAAGAATAGCCGAACTTGAACGCCAGAAACAGCAGGTAGCGGAAGAAATCAAACGATTGGAAACCCTGCAGGCACTCCAAAAGGAACAGGAAGAAAAGCAGGCTCTTTTAGAGCAGCAGGCACGTGAGGAAAAGGCTGCACAGGATGCTTTGGCTGCTCAAAAAGCGGCTGAAAAGGCAGCGAAGGCAGCTGAAAGAAATGCTAATAAGGCTCCGTTTGATATAAAGAAATATCTTCCTTTTATATTGATAGGAGCAGGAGTTTTGGTTGTGGCCATCGTAGTAATAATCGTGGTTGCCGCTTCAGGAAAGGGAAATTCATCTGAAAACTCTCTTTCGGCAGTAGCCTCAAAGGCTGTTTGGTATAGGCAAACCAATGAAATAACGGGAGTTACATATGTATATCCATCAGTTTTCGACAGAATTGACAACATGGATTTTGGCGAATCATATGATGTGTATGATTATCACGACGAGGAATCAGGGCAGCGTTTGATCATGGCAATATGCGCGGATGTTGTAACTGCGGAGGATAAACTGCTATATTCCAGTGAAGAATTGATGAAGTATTCGCTTACGTCTGCTATGGAAAGTGATGGGGCTAAAAATTATACATTTAATAAGCAGGACGAGGATACTTATTATGCCACCAATTCGCTTGACGATGTTGAACTTGGAGAGGATATGGTCTCCATCATCACCGGAATTAAGAATGATATGTGTCTTGTAATTTACTGCTATGTTTCAAGGAATGAGACAGCATGTCCAAGAAATATTAAACTTGAAGATCTACTTGATGTATTTAATATAATGATTGACCATATGGCATTAGGGTAATGGAGGTACAGAGATGTCTTTATTAATGACAGTGTTCTTTGAAAACGGGTTCTCGGAGCACTATTTTCCGGCAGTGGATAACAGAAAACATCCTATTGCTGTAAGTCCATATATTTCAGGATTGGATGATGAGCTTGTTCTGAATGTAGAGGTCTGGGATGGAAAATGGACCATAAATATCGATAAAAAATATGAGCTTCTAAAGGGCGGCCAGCCGGTAACCGAGGCGGTGCTCGAAAATGGGCTGGTGCTTGAGGGTACGGTAAAAAAGGATGAAACCTGGTTCTCGATAAAAGTTGACGAGGTTGGTGAGGACAGCACCGGTTTTTCCAAGTATCTGTTAAGAAGAGATAAGATACAGTCTCTGTCAATCGGTTCAGGCAGTTCCTGTGACATTATTTATACAAACAGATTTGTTTCGGAAAAGCATGCGGAAATCTTTTTTGAAGGCGAAAATACATACGTAACCGACAATAACAGTACAAACGGCACATTCCTAAACGGAAGGGCAGTTTCCCAAAAGGTTCCGGTAAAATACGGTGATGTCATATATGTTGTAGGTTTGAAGATAGTATATTTAGGACAGCTTATAGCAATAAACAATCCGATGGGAAGTGTAAAGGTTAAGCTGCTTGATCCGGTAGTCATTCCTGAGATTACTGATGAGAGCGAAGAGAATGAATATGAGAAGGTCTACTTCCTTCGTGCTCCGAGACAGCTCAAGAATATAGACGATGAGTCCCTGTCGATAGAACGCTGTGCACAGCAGCAGCCATATAAGGCACAGCCTTTGATTTTTACTATTGGACCTTCGTTTACGATGGTAATACCCATAGCTCTTGCAGCTCTGATGACGGGCGAAGGCGGATTCGGAGCTTCGAGCCTTGTAATGTCAGGCGGCGCAGCGGTTATGGCAGCAGTATGGGCTATAGCAAATAATAAATATAATAAAAATGAAGCAAATAAGAGTGAACAGTCAAGAAAAACTACATATATAGATTATATAAACAGGCTTGAAAAGAAGCTTACCGAAAAGGCTGAATACAACAGGGGAGTACTGTTAGAACAATATCCTTCGGCTGATGAAATGCTTTCGTTTGTAGGAGTTAAACAGTCCCGTCTTTGGGAAAAGAGCAGTGCTCACAGAGATTTCCTTTCAGTAAGGCTTGGTATTGGTGATATAAAGGCTCCCAACGAGATAAATCTTCCAAGCGAGGATCTGGTTTCAGGCTATGATCCCTTAAATGATCTCCCGGATAAATTACGGAAGGATTACGGAACATTAAAACAGGTACCTGTTTCTGTTTCACTTTATGATAACAGGATAGTGGGAATCGTAAGTTCCGATCCTGCCAAAAGAAACGCACTTATAAGGCTGTTTACACTGAATCTTGCTTCAAACTTTCCATATACAGAGCTTCGTCTCTGTTATGCATTCCAGGCTAAGGAATATGATGACCTAAGTTTCTTACGCTGGATTCCGCATACATGGACGCCTGACGGAAAGCTTCGAATGGTAGCCAGTGATTCAAGATCTTTGGGTGATGTGATGTATTTCCTTTCGGATCTCTTTAGAGAGAGAATGGAAAAAGAAAATACAAACAATTCGGATAAAAAAGAAAAGGTTCTTCCTCATTATGTGATATTTGTTACAGATATATCCCTTATAGCAGGAGAGCCGATAGCAAAATTCCTGATGGATCCGCCGGCAGATACCGGAGTTACCGTTGTATTCTGTGCGGAGTCCGCGGAAAGGCTTCCTTCAAAGTGTAATACTGTTATCAGTGATGAAAATGGCGTAGCTAAGGCATATACTATATCTACACAGGAGGGATTCAGCAACGGTCTGAACCTAGATAACGTTTCTTTACCGGCTATGGATTATTTTGCCAGGAACCTGGCTAATTTCGAACTCAGGGATACTTCGGGTAACTCTGAAATCCCCGATATGCTGACATTCCTTGACATGTACAAGGTGTCTAAGGTTGAAGACCTCGATATCTACCACAGATGGCTGGAAAACCGTACTTATGAGACCATGAAGGCAATGGTAGGGCAGAAATCGGGCGGAAGGCCGGTATATCTTGATATCCACGAGAAATACCACGGACCTCACGGACTTGTAGCAGGTACTACAGGTTCAGGTAAATCAGAGACACTGCAGAGTTATATTTTAAGCATGGCAATAAATTATCATCCGCATGAGGTGGCTTTTATCCTTATCGATTATAAGGGCGGTGGAATGGCACAGAGTTTTGAGGGTCTTCCTCATTTGGCAGGCATGATAACAAACCTCGGAGGAAATGGTACTACCAGAGCGCTGCTTTCTATAAATGCGGAAATCAAGCACAGGCAGAGAGTTTTTAATGACTATAAAATAAAACACATTGACCAGTACATAGAACTCTATCGTAACGGCGAGGCTGATGAGCCCATGCCGCATCTGATTATTATAGCAGATGAGTTTGCGGAATTAAAGAAGGAACAGCCTGAATTCGTAAGGGCGCTTGTTTCTGCGGCACGTGTAGGACGTTCACTGGGTGTTAATCTTATCTTGGCTACACAGAAACCGGGTGGTGTTGTGGATGATGAAATCTGGAGCAATACACGTTTCAGAATTTGTCTCCGTGTTGCTGACAAGCAGGATTCAAATGAAATGCTTAAGCGTCCCGATGCTGCATTTATCACAGGTACGGGCCGAGGATATATGCAGGTCGGAAACGATGAGATTTTCGAAGAATTTCAGTCAGGCTGGTCAGGTGCACAGTATACACCTGATGTACCGTTTGATGACGGAAGCAAGGGCTTTGTGAGGATGGTGGGCATTACAGGAAAGCCCGAGAAAATAGGAAATAAGAAAAAGAAAAAGTCAGGAGATAACCTGAATAAGGTTACACAGCTTGATGAGATAGTAAAATATGCAGGAAAGCTTTCTGCTGAGAATAACATTGAGCCGCTCCGACAGATATGGCTGGCACCGTTACCCGGCATGCTTTATCTTGATGATCTTGATACGGAAGGCTTAAATACGGAACATTTGGCAATCCCTATAGGACTTGCGGACGATCCAGAAAATCAGAGACAGTTTACTGTTTCGCTTGATTTTATCCGTGACGGACATCTTCTGATATGCGGTGCATCCGGTGCAGGAAAGACCACTCTTATCGAGACTATAGTATTCAGCGCAGCTAATACTTATTCGGCAGATCAGGTGAACTTCTATATAGCTGATTTTTCCGGACGAACAATGTCAGCATTTGCAGGACTTCCTCATACCGGAGCAGTATGCCTTGAGGGTGAGGATGAGAAGATAGAGAATGTAATGAACTTTATCAGGGATGAGCTGGAAAGAAGAAAGAATGTAATGTCACAAAAAGGCATCGGTTCATTTCGTGATTACCTGGCAGTCGAAAAGGATATGCCGATGATATTGCTTATAATTGACAATTATGCGGCATTTAACGAGTCGTATGAGGAATATGACGATCTGTTCGTTCAGCTCTCGCGTGAAGCTGCGGGATATGGTATATATCTCATATTCAGCTGCAATAATTCTTCAGATTTAAGAGGAAGGATCCGCCAAGGTTTCACAAAGGGTATAGGAATGCAGCTGCCTGACAGGTTTGAATATGATTCTGTAATAGGTATGAGAACTGAAATCCTTCCTGATGACAGGGTAAGCGGAAGAGGCCTGATAAAAGAAGGAAATCCTTTGGAATTCCAGACCGCACTTCCTGTAAGAAGCACAGGGTCAAGTATTATGCTGACTATCAGGGAGATAATATCCGAAAAATTTGCGGGTATTGAAGGAATATCGAAAAAGTCACTGAATAAATATGGAGCTGTTTCATCTGATGAAATTCTTAAAGGTGCCAAGGATCCCGACAGACTGATCATCGGAAAGAATATAAACGGTGACGGCGTAGTTTCGGCAGATCTTGACAAGACTCTGGTTTATACTGTCAGTGGCGGTTCAAAGAGCGGAAAGACCAATTTCCTTACCTTTGCTGCAAAGCAGATGAAAGAAAAGGGCAGCAGGGTATTTATTTTCGATGGACCTTTAAGAGAGATGGAGGAGGCAGCCGGAGAAATAAATGCAGACGGATATATAACAAGCGGAGAAGATCTGTTTGCGTTTATGGAACAGACTATGGTTCCTGAACTTACAGAAAGAAATGAACTGGTATATAACGCCAGAGAGGCCGGAACATCTGTAAAGAAGGCTTTAAAGGATTATGACAGGATAGTACTTATCATTAATTCGGCAGTTGACTTCATGGAGGCGATTTATAATGAAGCGGCCGATATGAGTGAATTCCTGGAGATAGTATTTGATAAGGGCTTAGAACATAAGATTCATTTTATCATGGGAGTTTCCTTTAGGGAATATGATGAGTGCAGTCAGTATAATGCTTTCCGTATGGCAATGGATATGAAGACGGGACTCCACTTAGGCGGGGAGCTTGCAGAACAGAGAATATTCGATTTTGATATTTCTGTAGGCGAATATGACAGGAAAAGCCCTGCAGGTTCAGCAATTACAGTGACTGATGGAGAGACTGTCGAAATCATGACACCATATGTACGGGAACAGTAAATATTTAATCAACTTATAACAGGTGAAAAGGATGGGAAAAATAAATATAGAAGTAAGAATCCCGGGAAATGATAAAACATATGATTTCCAGGTGGATGACAGGATGAAGGTAGGTATCGCAAAGAAAGAGATCATGTCCTCTATCAGAGAATATGAAGGCTATGATATTTTTAACGGTACAAAAGATATAGCAGTCTGTTCGGTGGAACTTGAAGGACTGATAGAAGATGGTGAAAGCTTTCATAAGGTAGGGATAAAAAACGGAAGCCGACTTGTAATCGTATAACGTTGACTAACTTAGCAAAAGCTGTATGACCATTATCATGCATCAAAAACATTTCTGATAATACTAAGAATTGTTAATCAAATTGGTAAAAGGAAAAGGAAGGAGGAAAATCGTGGAACAGAAAAAGATAGCGGTTGATACGGAAGCTCTTGTATCGGCAGCAGAAAAAGTGGACAGATCGGTAGCCGATCTGAATGCGGGAGTTCAGAAGTTCCAATCCATAATCGAGGGATTGAATAACACTTGGAGCAGCGAGGTTAAGACCAAATTCTTTACGAGCTATGAAAAAGATCTAAAAGCGCTGAATGAGATGGTATCCCAATATGCCGAGGTTGCGGCAGGAATGCGTTCGTTAGCTGAATACCATGCAAAAACAGAAGAAGAGATAAAGGCAAAAATTGATAAAGCGGGTAAAGCATACGGTTAAAGGAGGAGGAAAATGGCAGCAGATGTAAATAAAGTGGATACCACGCAACTGGTGGCAGCTGCATCGGAAATAGCTCAGGTGAAAAAGACTATATTCCAGAGTGTTGAAGCTGTTAATGCAGTATTCCGCAAGATGCTGGAATCAAATGCCGGTGAATCCGCAGATGAACTGAATGCGGTTGCCGGTCAGCTAAAGAAAAGTGCATCAGATATTCTTTCGGTCATGGCTAATTATGAAACGGTACTAAAAGAATTGGCCGGTATATATGACAACACCGAAAAGAGTACTGTTAGTGAGGCAAGTAAACTTAAATTCGGAGGGCTGCGCTAATGGCAAATATAAATATTAATCTGACAGAAGTAAGAAAACAGGCAAGGCTCTTAAAGGAGGCTTCTTCACAGTTGATAAACGGGACTGTAAAACCTATAGAGGATGCCGATAAGAATTTGGAATCAATCTGGTCGGGAAATTCTTCAAAGGCGTTTACAAAATATATGGAAGAACTTAACGCAGCTTTAAAATCAAATGCAGATGACATAAATAAATTAAGTGTTTTTTTGACAAATGCATGTAATTCTATTGAAAAGGCAGACAGAGAAGCTAAGGCTAAGATTAAATAAAATATAGTAACTATCTTATTAAAAAGACTAAATAAAAACTAATACAGGAGGAATCATTAATGGCAACACAACAGGTAAATGCGGCTAAATTAAAGAAAGCCGGAAACGAACTTACAAATCTTTCTACAAAGATTAAGACTGAGGTTAACAAGCTTGACGAAAACATGCAGAAGGTATCGGCAGTATGGAGCAGTGATGCGAGTGCAGCATATCTTAAGCAGTACAATGCTGACAAGGCAAATTTTAATGAACTTGTAAAAGTTATGAAAGAAATGGGCGTTGCACTCACACAATATTCGGCAAAGTATCAGGCAGCAGATAATCAGGCAAGCGATCTAGTACACAAATATCTGAAGAAATAAAAATGGAGGAAAAACAAAATGGCAGGAGAACAGATTAAAGTTGATACCAAACAATTAAAGGCTTATTCAAATGAGATAAAGACAAGTTATAAGAATATGGAAGCATATTTGGCACAGAGTCAGCAGGCTGTAAAGAATTTAAAGTCTACATGGACCGGAGCTGCAGCTAATGAGTTTTATGCAAGATATGAAGCGATACGTGCAAAGTGCGACGAAGTAATGAATGTTGTTAACACATATTCCTTAACTCTTTCAGAGTCAGCTGATGTATACAGCAGCAATGAGCAGAAAGTAACTGACAGCGCAAACAAGCTGAAGATCAAGCTTAAATAATGGGAGGTGCTTATGGCATCTATAAAAATAACGGTGGATGAGCTGAGGTTTAAGAAGACTATATACTCAAAAGCCGCAAAGAATTTAAGAGATGTTATTGCAGTAGTAAAAAAGGCCAGGAGCTCTATAGGAAATGACAGGATGTTCAATGAGGCAAGACAGTCACTTGGAAAATTGGCAGAGCTTTTGGACAGGCGTGCAACTGTTTTAGAGGCATTGGCCGAGGCACTTATATATTCTACCGATACATATAAGACTGCACAGACTCATTCGGTTTCACAGATATCTGAATATAAGGCTCATAAAAAGGATTTTTATGGAAATCCGGTACATGTTTCGGGTGCCGCAGCGGCAGCAGGCGGCGTGGCAGCGGCTGCATCCTCTGGTACTTCACATACTTCTGCATCTTCTGGAGTAACTTCTTCAGGCACTTCACAACCTGCCGGCGCTTCAAGTTCATCAGGAAGCACAGGCAGTACGGCTTCCGGCGGTACGCAGAATACTCCTGTAAATGTAGACGTTCAGAATTCAGTACAGAGTTCTGCAGCGGATGTAGCTCCTACGGCATCAGCTCAGACAATGTCAGAAAACTATACGGATAACTCCACTGTAAATATTACAAATAATACTGTAGTAAATAATATTACCGAGAATGTATATATTCAAGAGGCAGATTCGGCAGCATCGGGTATTTCCGCAGAAACAGTTTCTGCAACAAATACTGTAGCATCAGCACCGATGCCAAGTGCATCAGGTTCAACAGAAAGCACCGGAGTAAATGGCGCAGCCATGTTCGGAGCAGGAATCGCTGCAGCAGCTGTATCTGGAGCAGCTACTTTTGGGGTATCCAAAGTCTTAAAAAAGAAAAAAGAGGATAATTCTTTGGATCATCGGATTGAAGAAGCTAAAAAGAAACTTCAGGCTATCGAAGAAGAATTGGAATCTTCGGCAACTGAAGATGTGGAAGACGAGGTCGAGAACCGATGAAAAAAATCCTGAAGGTTTTTATAGTACTCCTGGTTATGGTTGTAATGACAGCTTGTGGAAAATCTGAATCAAAAAGTAACGGAAAAACAGATATCAATATTGTTGAAAAGCCTAAAGATGACTCAGAAAGGGAAGATTTAGACCGGGATGACTATGACGACGGGCAGACAGGTGAAGATAACCTAAATGATACAGGCGATCGGAATGAAGACGACTGGGAAGAAGACGGCGAAGACAATATAAATGATGAATATGATGAAGATGACTGGGATGCGGGTGAAGTAACCAGAATAGAAGTTAACGGACATGTCTATGAATACTTTGAAGAGGATCTGACATGGACCGAAGCAAGAGAAGCCTGCATAGAAAAGGGCGGTCATCTTGTAACCATCACCAATCAGGAAGAAGCAGATCTTTTATATGAGTTTTTCTATGATAAAAAGGCTTGGATAGGAGCATATAAATTCGGAGGAACGTGGTACTGGGTTACACATGAGGATTGGGGTTTTACAAACTGGGATAATAATGAACCGAGCAACTCCAAAGGTGTAGAATGGTGCGTTCATCTTTGGACTGATATGAGATGGAATGATTTATCGGAAGAAGACGTTAAAAACAAAGTAGCCGGTTATATCTGTGAATTTGATGAATATGTAGATCATGGGGACTATTAGTAAGTATCGGTGTTTCTTGACCTGATGATTAAAGATTTTTAGTCAATCATACCTCGCTTTCAAGGGCTGAAAGCGGGGTGTTTTTGTACGATAAGGGAATGCTTACAATGTAAAAAGTAACTTTTGGTGACTTTTTCTATTTCCTGTATTGTGTTAAACTGTGTTCAGACGGATATAACAAAATAGAAGATATCCCCCACCTCTTAGCGTAGCGAAGGTGGGGGGAGATCTTCGTTTCAGGCGGGGTTCAAGCCCCGACTGAAATGAGATGCGGAGCATCGTTTTGTTACCGAGGAAACGCAGAAGGCGTTTT
>JAFXXN010000191.1 GCA_017542245.1 Lachnospiraceae bacterium | reverse complement strand
TGTAGAGTTGGTTTTCGGAAAAGAATACACTATGCAGAATGTTTATGATGTTGAGAAGTTTATTCTGAATTGCTCGAGAATGAGATCTGAGGACGCAGATATCAGAATTATCCTGATAGAAGAAATGCCACCATACTTCTTAGGACAGAAAGATCTGGATGCAGTTATAAAGATTGCTCAAGACAGAATTCAGAAAGTCTTGGATGAACGAGGATAAATTGGCCGCGAATTTGGGATAAATGGAAGAACAAAACAAGGTAAGTGCTGTTTACAAAAACAAAAAATCTAATGTAAAATATCATCAAAAAAGAAGCAGCGATGCTTCTTGGGCTGACCGAAAGGTCCGGGTCCACCTACAGGCGCTGGGAACCGGCGCCATTTTTATTTTCGGGGAAAAATATGACTCCTAAAAAGAATGAAAGGTTAAATGAGAAAAATATCTTTAAACAATGTCATATTATTACTCGAAAGTTGTCTATATAAGTGAAGGAGGCCGTCAAAATGACTGATGATGCTATAGTTCGCTTATATTGGGAAAGGGATGAAGCAGCTATTACTGAAACATCCAGAAAATATGGCAACTATTGTTTTTCGATTGCATATAACATCCTCTACAACAAAGAGGATTCTGATGAATGTGTTAACGATACCTATAACAAAGCGTGGAATTCAATTCCTCCAAGCAGACCGACTCTTTTGTCAGCATTTCTCGGAAAGATCGTGCGTAATATCTCGTTAAACCGCTATAAAGAAAACACCGCATTAAAGAGGGGCGGCCATCAAATGCCTTTGATACTTGATGAATTATCAGATATAGCATCTGACAGACCAAGCCCCGAAGAAGAAATCATTAATACGGAGCTTATCAAAGCAATCAATGATTTCCTTTATGACCTTCCGACAGAAAAAAGAGTAATGTTTGTAAGGCGTTACTGGTATGCGGATGATATCGGAGCTATAGCAAAAAGAATGGGATTAAGTGAAAACAGCGTTTCAGTTACTATCCGCCGTATCAGAGTTAAGCTTCGCAAGTATCTTTCGGAGAGGGGGTTCGATATATGAGAAATGATCAGTTATTTTCTGTTTTAGAAAACATAGACGAAAGATATATTGATGAGTCAGAGAATTATAAAGCGCAAAAGAAAGACAGTGATTTTATCAGATATATCGGACTTGCAGCCGCAGTTGTTCTTATAATGGGTACGGTTGGTATAGTTTTATTCCTTAACGGAAGATCACAAGCCATAATTGAAACTGAAGGAATAGAAGAAACTGTTCAGGAAACCATAGCCGTTGTTCAGACACAGGCTACAGAGCCATCTAATTTAACTCCGACAGAGGCTTATGATGATTTTGATAAACGGATTGAACGGATTACAGGTGCTCCTGAGAACAAAGATCTGATGGGCTTAGGGGATTTCAGAATTGATGTTGAAACAAATAAATCATCAGGAATGAAGCGATTGCTGTTTGTCTTATGTGAAGATGAAAGTGTCATAGCTGAATGTGGTCGTTGCAGAGGTCCGTTCGGTGAGGGGGAAGCATATTCACTTACCGATATTGATGGAGACGGAGTCTCTGAATTGGTCTGCAATGAGCAATTCGCCACGGGTGTTGAGAGAGTAACAATCTATAGAAACAATAACGGTACTGTTGAATATGGTTTGGTCAGAGAAGAATATGTTAGAGAGAAATTCGGAATCGATCAGCTTAGTTCACCAAGTCAAATCGTAGAAGTCTATGATTCCGAGTTAAATGTAATTTGCGTCACTTTAATTGGAAACGAAGATGAGGATAAAGTAATAGAAATCAGTTTGGACGAAGCGGAAGCTTTTGAATTCTTACCTTATGAGTTTATAGGATAAAAATATGCGGAAAGGAGTACGGATATGAGACGCTTAGTAATATTGCTTTCAATGTGCTTATTAATGTGTTGTGTTCTTTGTTCTTGCGGTACGGTTAACGGATATAAAAAGAAAGACCTTGTTCCGGTAAATGAGACTCTTGGAAGTGGCAGTATTCAGGTTTTCGTTGTTGGTCAAAATGAGGAAAAAGGTGTTATGGTGAAGATCAAGAACCTAACTGATGATGTATTTTACTATGGTGAGTACTATTCAATACAGATCTTCATTGAAGGTGTCTGGTATTATGTTCCGACAGAAGAAGAGTTTGTAGTCCATGACCTGGCTCACGAATTACAGCCGGGAATGAGTTATGTCGAGACATACAGCCTGGCTCCTTATGGAGGCAAGCTTAATCCGGGACATTACAGGATCGCTTGCTGCGATTTAGGCGATAATCAAAACATCCATTACGCTGAATTCAATGTAATGGCTGACGGAAGGTATCGGTTCGAGATAATTGAACCTACAGTATAATAAGACATGAACTACATATAAATCGTAAAAGAGATGTTTATAACGGTCCCCCTCAGAACAGTCCACTATCGTCTACTAATGTCTTTTGTAGCGTTCAGAGAGCTTTTTGTCCATATTTGCCCTCAAGTGTTATCACGGCGATAACCAGATGATATTGAAGCTGAAAAACAGTTGAGAGAAAAACGTGTTTTTGATAAAATCAGCACAACATCTAGAGGAAAATAAAAGGCCTAACCACTATATAAGCTTTATCTTAGCGAGCTTGAATAGTTGACGAGGTTCTGAAAGCCAATAAAACAAGGCATTTCAGAGATTTGAGTTCATCTCGGATAAGATTTGGATAATAGGGAAGAATAACCAATTATTCCAAGTAGCAACAGGTT
>JAFXXN010000190.1 GCA_017542245.1 Lachnospiraceae bacterium | reverse complement strand
CAAGATCATAGGTGTGGAAATCGTTGAGGAAGCAGTTGAAGCCGCCAGAGAAAATGCCAAGCTCAATAATCTGGACAACTGCGAATTTATTGCCGGCGATGTCCTGAAGGTCCTCGATGAAATTCAGGATAAACCCAATCTGATAATCCTCGATCCTCCCAGAGACGGCATCAACCCTAAGGCCCTTACCAAGATCATCGGTTATGGCGTTCAGTACATGATCTACGTATCCTGCAAACCTACCTCCCTGGCTCGTGATCTGGAGATTCTGCAGGACAACGGATACGTTATGAGCAGAGCTGTGGCTGTGGATCAGTTCCCTTGGACGAATCATGTGGAGACTGTAGTGTTGCTCACAAGAGTGAACTAATAGAAATCCTTGAATTTACGCACTTTTTCGAGCATTTCACGTTTGATAAGACTGATTATTCTGAGCGTGGAAAGCACATGAAAAAGTATATTCGGGTAGTTGTAGCTGTTGAACTCGTGACAGTAGGTGCAAAAATAGAGCCTACGTCGTGACAGTAGTGCACTACTTGAATATGTCTGAAATAAACAAAATAAGAATCGTCGGAAGACGCTTAACTTACAGCATTTCCTGTGAGTTAGGCGTCTTTTTTTGTTTTATTCCAAATCTAAGAAAGGAGGAACGCCAGTGGATTTTGATTATTTTTATGGCAGAGGGGCAGATCAATTTGCTTTTTATCAAATACCCAAGATTTTGATCACGGATGAGAAATTTGCGGGAATAACGATGGAATCAAAAATTCTCTACTCCTTAATGCTGGACAGAGCATCTCTTTCAGCAAAAAATGGATGGCTTGATGAAGATGGCAAAGTGTTTATTTATTACAAATTGGATCGGATTATGGCAGATATGCACTGTGCTAATCAGAAAGCAACGAAGATGCTAAAAGAGCTGGAAGATAAAGCCGGTTTAATAGTAAGACAAAAGCAAGGTCAGGGTAAGCCAACAAAAATCTATGTAAAGGACTTTGCTACCGGATTGCATGACTATGGGCCTGACAGAAGAATAATTCAGACTCATGAAAATCATGATTCTGAGACTCATGAAAATCATGAATCTAGAAATGTGATAATCACAGGTCCGGACTCATGGAAATCATGCACTAATAATACTAATTATAACAACACTGATTTTATTAATACCAATCCAATCAATCTATCGGCGGAATCAGCATCTCCGAAGATAAAGGTGGTACAGGCACAGGAAAAGGAAGATTCGATGAGATTACGAGAACAATATGAGGATTATCTTAGAGAAAAGCTGGAGATAGACATAATGACTCAAAGGAATCCTTACGAAGTCAGAAGGATTAATGAAATTCTTGAAATCATGGTCGATGTGCTTAACAGCAAGGCAAAGACAATCCGGATATCTGGGGAGGATAAGCCAGCAGAGGTTGTAAAAGCACAGTTTATGAAATTGGATTCAAGCCATATGGAATACATCTTGGATTGTTTTAAGAATCAAACATCGGATATCCATAATATCAAGCAGTACTTACTTACCACCATCTACAACGCACCGCTAACCATTGATCACTATTATACAGCCAAGGTCAGTTATGACATGGCAAATTGGAAGGAGACAGTATGAAAAAAGAAGCAACAATAATTGCTGTAGTTAACCAGAAAGGCGGCACAGCAAAGACAACAACAGTAGAAAATTTAGGTATTGGATTATCAAAACAGGGGAAGAAGGTGCTTCTAATAGATGCAGATCCCCAAGCATCACTTACGATCAGCCTGGGGTATCCACAACCTGATGATTTGGAACTTACACTCTCAGATCTTCTGAATGGAACAATAAGTGAAAATCCAGTGGCGCTGGATGAGGTGTTGATCCATCAGCAGGAAGGTATTGATTTAATCCCTTCAAATATTTCTCTTGCAGGGCTAGAAGTATCACTTGTGAATACTATGAATAGAGAGCGTATTCTTAAGCAGTTTCTAGAGACACTCAGAGAAGATTATGATTATATTCTTTTGGATTGTATGCCGAGTCTTGGAATGCTAACTGTAAATGCTCTTGCAGCTGCTGATGCAACTTTAGTTCCCGTTCAGGCAAACTACTTATCAGCAAAAGGCTTAGAACAACTACTTGCAACAATAAGCCAGGTTAAGCGTCAAATTAATCCTAAGTTATGCATTGAAGGAATTCTAATTACTATGGTAGAAGCTAGAACGAATTATGCCAAGGATATCAGTAATTTAATTCGTGATACCTACTGCAACAAGATAAATGTGTTTGAGACAGAGATTCCAAGATCAGTTAGAGCTGCTGAGACGAGTGCAGAAGGGAAGAGCATTTTTGCTTATGATCCTTCAGGCAAAGTCGCTGAAGCTTATTCATCATTAACACAGGAGGTGCTTAGCTATGACCAGAAGAGGAACTAATATTAGCTTAAAGAGCTATGAAGATATTTTTACAACTGAAGAAAAGAGACAAGAGACTGGCGAGCAGGTTGTTATGATTCCGGTCAATCAGATTCATGAGTTTAAAAATCACCCATTCAAGGTGCTTGATGACGAGGATATGAGAAAAACTGTTGATAGTATTAGAGAATACGGAGTACTCGTACCTGTAATAATTCGTCCTGATGGTAATGGAGAGTACGAAATGATTTCTGGTCATAGAAGAAGGTATGCTTCTATCTTGGCAGGAAAAAAAGAAGTCCCTGCAATTATTCGTGAAATGGACGATGATACAGCAACTATTTTGATGGTTGATTCTAATCTACAGAGGGAACATATTTTGCCAAGTGAAAGGGCAAAGGCTTATAAAATGAAGATGGAGGCACTAAAGCATCAGGGAAAGCGAACAGATCTTACTTCGTGTCAAGTTGGCACGAGGTTACGTGCAGATGAAGAGCTGGCAAAGCAAACCGGTGAAAGTGCTAGAACTGTGCAGAGGTTTGTAAGGCTAAACAATCTTATTCCAGAGCTCCTTGATCTTGTAGATGAAAAGAAAATAGCTTTTAATCCTGCAGTAGAGATTTCCTATATGAAGCCGGAAGAGCAGAAAGAGTTTTATGAGGCAATGGAAATAGCACAGACTACTCCGTCATTATCACAAGCACAGAGATTGAAGAAATCTAGTCAGGAAGGGAATTGTACTGCAGAACTCATAGAAAGAATAATGGACGAGGAAAAGAAAAATCCTCTAAACCGTGTGGTGTTTGATAGTAGCATTCTTCAAAAATATTTCCCTCAGAAAACAACAGCTAGAGAGATGGAAATGCAGATTCTACAGCTATTGGAGCAATGGGCAGGTAACAGAGCGTAAATAATAATTGTCATGATTCCAGGCTCATGATTTTCATGAGTCTGGATTTTCAAAAAAATTTCATGTCAGAAATGCTGACATAATAAAACAAATATGTTATTATGAAGATGTCAGAAATGCTGACATGGAGGCGCGTTATGGATAAAACTATAGCTGATAGATTAAAAGAAGCAAGAAATAAGGCAGGTATGCATCAAGAGGATGCTGCACGTTCTATGGAGATGTCACGTCCAACTCTTAGTGCGATAGAGTCTGGCAAGAGAGTAGTATCTGCAGAAGAAGTTCGAAAGTTTTCTGCATTATATGATGTGTCCAGTAATTGGCTACTCTATGGCGATAATTCAGAGGAAGAAGCCAGAATGAGGAGATTAGGCAAGTATTATCAACTTTATTCTAAGCTGAATGCTGCAGAACAAAATGAAGTAATTAAGTTTATAGAGCAGATATTGAATAAATAGGGGGTGAATTATGATGGCATTAAGTTTATTCGGAAGCTTTATCCGTTTAATATTGAAAATACTTCTTTTACCGGTCCAGGCTGTTTTAACAGTCCTTATAGCTATGGTTCATTTTGCAAGTGGTGTGCTTGGGCTGGTTTGTGGAATAATAGGCGGCCTCTTTGTGTTATTATCTTTTACCTATTTGTTTGCATCACCGATTGACTGGAAGATGTTTTTAGAGGCATTGATATTTGGTTCTATAATAGGAGCACTTCCTCACATAATCTGCTATGCCGGTGACACAGTCCTAATAGCAATAAAAGAATTTTTAGATATGATTTGAGTTAAGGGTACAAATATGACACCTAAAGGGCACTAAGAATACACTTGCCATGCATTTTCAAAAGAAAATCCCTATGATATTATTACAATGGATTTAATGAAGTGAAGCAAAAAGCTTCCTTTAAGATCCTTTTCTGCAGAAAGTAAATAGGCAAAGTAAAGAGCGTCAGCTCGTGATTGTAACGTCACGAAGCCAGACGCTTTTTTTATTGCTAATTCCGGTAAGCGCGCGCCGGTGTTTCTATTAAACAAAATGCAAAAAGAAAAGGAGAAAACTGAATATGGATTATGAACGTTTCAAAGAAGGTTTCCAGGATGCCTTAAAGGCTGAACTTGCTGTTAGAGGAGCTGATGTTGAACTTACTGCTCGCAGAGTAGATAAGATGAATGAAAGCTATGATGCTATCACGGTAAGACCTACGGACAGTTCTATTGGAGTGAACATCAGCATTGAAAAGGCATTTGCTTCTTATGAGAACGGAACTCCGATTCCGGAGATTGCAGAGCATTTTGCTGATGCAGTGGAGAAAGGATTCCGTGAATCCCCTCAGGTCGATCTGGAGTCGCTTTCTGATTATGAGCAGATGAAGAGCAAGCTTTCTATGGAAGTGGTTTCTGCAGAGAAGAATGCAGAACTTCTTGAGAGCGTACCTCATGAAAGAATGGAGGATATGGCCGTTGTTTATCGCTTTGTGCTTGATCAGACAGATTCCGGCAATGGAACAATCCTTGTTACCAATCAGTTGCTTGATCAGTATGGCATTACCAAAGAGCAGCTTCGCGCTGATGCCATGGAGAATGCACCTGAAATCAGACCATCTGAGATCAGAGGTATGTCTGAAGTAATGAGTGAGCTTGCACCTGGCATGATTCCTGAGGTTGCACCGGAAGATGAGCAGATGTTTGTTGCTACAGTTCCGGATAAGATCCATGGAGCTGGTGTTATCGCATAT
>JAFXXN010000189.1 GCA_017542245.1 Lachnospiraceae bacterium | reverse complement strand
CGAAAGGAGGAACCCTGAATGGATCAGATCAAAATCGGAGCATTCCTTAAAGTGCTCCGGAAGGAGAAGAACCTGACGCAGGAGCAGCTTGCTGAACAATTGGGCGTGTCCGGACGAACAGTATCCAGATGGGAAACCGGGGTTTCCCAAACTTAAAGATACCACCACAAAACCCACGCTTACATTACTTCCAAACAATACAATTTTGGAGGTAAACCCTATGAAAAAGCTGATTTCCTGCGAATATAACTTCGACAACTGCTGTGTGGAACTGAAGTTCACCGATGGCAGCATGATTGCGATTGACACTATTGCCGTTGAGAACGAGGTTGCCGACAATATGTATCAGCGTTCGGAATTAGATTGGTTGATATATAACAAGCCGTTGGAATATGCACAATTGGTTTTCAGCGGTAATTTGACAAAATATATCAAAGAATCGCCGGAACATCGATTGGAAAACTAAAAGGATATGGTACAGCCCTGACGACTGGATTTAACAGTCTGTCAGGGCTGTGGTTTTTAAGGCAGCATTTCTTCGATATGATAGATATAATCCAAGCTTCGTAGCGCTTCAATTATTTCTGTATGCGTCTTATATTTTTTTAGTTCCGAGTTTTGAATAGATAGTGCTATAGAGTAAACACTAAGACCTGAATTTGCATATGCAGGATTTGCTTCGATATCATCGATCCTTAATCCAAGTCTTCGTATTGTAGTAACAAAATTGTTCAAATATCCACTATTGTTCAATTCAAGATGGATTTCAAAATGATTGGAGCGATTTTTCAGATATCGCTCTAAAGTTGGAAACACAGAGAGGCTGCAAAGCAATACCGCAAAAGCAATCAATGAAATCGTGTAATATCCTGCACCAATCGAAAACCCTATCATTGCTGATTCCCACAATCCTGCTGCGGTGGTCAATCCCTTGATTTGACTGCGGGAATTAACCAAAAGTGAGTTTACACTGATAATAGCGACTCCGATAATTCCGGCACAGGACAAAAGATACAACCCGGTATCTGATGCTATTTGAATATCCATCAACATAATCATGGATGCGACAAGAGATATCAATATAAAGGTGCGTAGACCAGCGGAGTGACGCTTGCTGGAACGCTCACATCCAATCACAGCAGCAAGACAGACAGACGAAATAATCCTAAAAAGAATACTGTAAATATTTAATTGCTGAGACCATTCTCCCAGTATGATTGCGATAGGGTCTATCATTTTCTTTTACCTCCCGATACCAGACGACTGTGCTGAATCGCTATCGATTCCAGATGCTGTTCCGCCGCTTCTGTAAAAGCTTTTTCTTCAGCACTGATTGTCTCGTTTTTTAGCTCTTGCTGGATAATTCTGATTCTTTCAATCAATTCGTCTACGGCATTTGGGGGGACAGTGCTTGCCTGAGTTTCATCCAACGGAATCAGTTCTTCCAGCTTCGTGGTGTACGATTTTGACAAATAGAGAGAAAGCTTTGCGCAAGCAGGACCGATCAATTCGTAGAGTACACTGGATGCAAGTATAATTGTTTCCAAAGCATTGCCCATATCACCGCCCAAAGTTCTTGCACCCAGAGCGGCAAGACCGATTGCAACACCTGCCTGCGGGATCAATGCCAATCCGAAATAGTTCCGGGTCTCTTTTGGCTTTCGTGCTAAAAGGCATCCGATAAATGCGCCTATGTATTTACCGAAAATGCGAACAATGAAATACAGTACACCAATAAAAAGCAAAGGAACACCGCCGATTGCTCCGGATGGTTTTATCAAAGCGTTCAAGTCAAACGAAGCACCGGATCGAACAAAAAACAGCAACAAAATAGGCGGGCTGAAATAATTGAGCTGCATAAAAAGTTTTTCATCACCGGATGTGTTGATATACACCGTTCCCATAGCTATACAGCCAAGCAGCGGTGAAATATCCATAGCGGTGCAAATTCCGCAAAAAGAGAATAGAAGCGCCAAGGAAACAATCAATCGGTTGTCTGTTGAGCGTTTCTTGTGGATCAACAGTTTCATAAATAGACCCCAGATTCCACCGAGCGCAAGTACAACGAGATTCTTAATAATAGGCAGAATGATGTCGGTTAATTTAACAGCGGAACCTGTTGTAGCGGATACGGCAATCGAAATAGCGATACTGTATGCCAATAATGCTACAATATCGTCATATGCTACCACCTGCAGCAGAGTATCTACAAAGTCACCTTTCGCTCCGGTTTGACGAATGGTCATCATGGTAGAAGCAGGAGCAGTAGCGGAAGCCAGTGCCGCCAACACAATAGAAAATGCAAGATTCAGATGTAAGATCCAAAATGCAAGCACAAAGACAAAAACGGAAGCGAGTAACGCCTCCGCAAGCGTAATAACAATGACTTTTCCTGCATTGTTTTTTAATTTAGAAAACTTAAAGAACTCTCCTGTGCTGAATGCAATAAAAGCCAGTGCAATATCAGCCAGAAAACTTGTACCTTCAATGAATGATTGTGGAAGTAAGTTTAAGCAAAATGGACCGATCATGATTCCGGTCACAATGTAGGCGGTAACATTTGGCAATTTTAATTTTTTCGTAATACGAGTCATTAAAAAACCGCACAATAACATGATTGCAAGAGAAATAATAATGACTGTCGCATTGGAACTCAGTTTATCATAATGTGAGTTTAGCATTTCAATTTCCTCCACAAGCGCTGTAAGCAACGATATTCTCATATATGATCAAAAATATGTAAGTAATGGAGGCATATCCGCCGAAAAAGCTCATTCCTCCAATATACATCAGTTTTAAAATGTTTTTGTCGTCTTGTACTTTCCATGCATCGAACTTCAGAATCATAAAAATGCAAGCTACTACAATACTTGAAAAAGATAGCCAAAAAGATTGTGTACATGCTTGCAAAAAATCACCTGCAATCAAGAAGAGCAAGCCCAGCAAAAACAAAGTGATATTTACCGGCAACAACCATCGTTTCCCATGCTTTTTCAAGATAGATGAAATAGCATTTGTGCAATAAGAATGGTTTTCAGAATAATGTTCTTCCAGCCACTCGGTCTCTTTCCGGTTAGAGAAGAACCGTTTATAGTTCCATTTGAAAATATGAAATAATTCTTTCATACAAAAACCTCGCATAATGACTTATTTCATTTTATTTTATAATCGCAGCCTTAGTGGAAGCTTAGAAGACACAGCTGTATATAAAAAAACTGCGCATAAAAGTACGATCATCCTTTTATGCGCAGTTTATCTATACGATTGTGGGATTTACAGCATTTATTTTACAGATATACCGTAAAGCAGATTCTATTTTCCGGAAGATAATTGGAATCAATCTTACCATTGTGTGAGTCAACAATAGCTTTAGCGATTGACAATCCGATTCCACACTTTCCTTCGCCATAATGCCGTGTTTTGTCTGCTCGATAAAAGCGTTCAAACAGCTTTTCGGGTGGAACATCCGGAAGAACATCACATGTGTTTTCAATTTCAAATACAAAGTGCTGTTTTCTTTCGTTCAAACGGACCCATATGGTTCCGTTTTTATTTGCATATGTTATCGCATTGTCGATCAAAATTGCGAAAAGCTTTTCCAGTTGGTCTCTGTCCGCCACTCCCCATATGTTGTCATCCAAATCACAATACAGAGTAATGTTTTTGCTGTTAATTCTTGTTTGATATGCATTCAATTCTGTTTGCAGCAGATTGCTGACAGGAATATCTTCAGTATTGACTGTCAGTGCTTTTTCGTCCATTTTGGACAGCGTCAACAAATCCTGAACCATTTTTGCCAAATGCAATGATTGGTTTTTTATGTTGTTACTCCACTTCGTTTGGCTTGTATATAACTCCAATGCTTCTACATTCGATAAAATGACAGACACGGGAGTTTTCAGTTCGTGACTGGCATTTGTAATAAATTGTTTTTGTGTTTCAATGCTTGCTGCAACCGGAGAAATAGCTTTGTTTGATAACTTGATTGCCAAAATCAGCATGAGTCCCCAGCAAACAATGCCAAGCCCCAACGACAGAAGCAAAACCCTCAAAAATGATACGATTTCCTCGGAGATATCTAAAAACACAATGGTTTTTATCCCTCCAATATTGGTAATATGAAAGCGGTATCTTCCGTACGTTCCCAAGGGAGTTTTGTGTGCTTGTACTTTAACAGCTAAATGGGTTGCTTCATTTTCTGTTAAAGAAGTAATCTGTTTGGTATCTACATAGATTGGCTTGCCATCCGCATCCATTCGGACAACGAAAAAATTGGATGACAGGATCATATCCTGCCTGTTTTTCGGATCTTCTAAGAAGTCTGTAAAAGAAAAATCTTCTTCAATATCCTCAAAATCCGAAAACTTTTTATCCACACTTTCGGACAACAAGAGTAGTGTTTCTTTAATTTCTCCATATATCGTATGAATATTAATGGCATTTAGTGTTCCAAGCAAGGCTATCAGCACAATGGAAACGCCAATCATAGCTGTAAAAATGAATTCTTTTTTCAGTTTACGAATCATTTGTGTGCCTCCAATGTGTATCCAACATCACGCTTTAGAACGATTTTGATGTCAGCATTTAAATCGGCAAGCTTTTTCCGCAGATAGGAAATATATACCCACACAACACCTGGCTGTGCTTCCGTATCGTAACCCCATACTTTACACAGAAGTTCTTCCGTTGAAAAATAGCGTCCGTGATTGAGCATCATGAGTTCCATAAGCTGGTACTCCAACTTACCAAGGCTTGTACTTTGATTTCCAACATACATCTCATGACTTTCCTGATCCAGTTCGACATTACCGAACATCAATACCTTTGCTATGTAATCCGGTCTGCGGCGCAACAACGCCCTCACATGTGCCAATAAAAGTTCCATGGAAAACGGCTTAGGTAAATAATCGTCGGCACCGGTATCCAGACCAAGAATTTGATCTTTTATTTCTGCTTTCGCCGTGAGAAGCAAAATAGGTGTTTTATATCCAAGCTTTCTAAGTTCTTTCAGAACTTCCAAGCCGCTTTTGTCCGGCATCATAATATCAAGTATAATACCGTCGTATTCCTCTAACTGCGCATATGCCAAAGCGGTTTCTCCGTCATATACCGCATCTACTGTGTAATGATGATATGTTAAAATATCTACAACTGCCTCAGATAAACCTCGTTCATCCTCTGCATACAAAATCCTCATACATACACCTCCTTTTCTACTTTTATTGTATCAAAGTAACCTTAGTAAATGCTGTAGTGTACCCTTTGTCAAGGACAATTTGATTTTGCAACCGCACAATGGTCTTGTATAATGGACCCCATGTCAAGACCATGCATGAAGAAATTATCGTGAACAGTGAGGAAGTCACATGATCCATATAGCAGGGTCAATCGGAGGGTGGAGATTTTCCTGACAATACGGATGTCAGGAAAATACTACCCGATCTT
>JAFXXN010000024.1 GCA_017542245.1 Lachnospiraceae bacterium | reverse complement strand
GAGGCCATAAGTGACACTCTCCAGCTGTGTTCCGCAACACTCTCAGTTCTTCCGTTTGTGGTTGTACAATGGCGGGGCGTATCTTTAAGCCTTTCGGCCACATGCAGTATTTCCAGGTATTCCCGTGCATTCATTTTCTTCAAGTCCCCATTCTTTCTTAGTATATTTACTGCCAATTTTGTTCCTAATCATTATAACAAACCGATTAAATACATCCTGCGCTTACAGAATAACCTTTATTCCGGGATCGTTTTTGTTAGGTGAACGAGAAAACGCGATAAATCCATAGTCGGATATTGATTTAATCACCAATATCGTATTTAAAGATTTCGTTTCTCGAGCAATTATTTTCAAATGCTACTTTAAGATTTTGTTGACTGCGGAATAATCTTAAAGTAGAATTATCTTGAACCAACAGCATCGGAGGAATTCATATGGTAATAAGGGAACACTATCTGGAACAAATCAGACCATTTTACGATAGTGATCTGATCAAGATCATTACCGGAATAAGAAGGTGCGGAAAATCTGTCATCCTGGAACAGGTTCAGGATGAGATAAAAGCGGCAGGTAAGCCTTGCCTCTTTCTTGACTTTGATCTTAAACCGACAAGAAACCTGATTCCTGATGCTGATGCACTTATCGACTATGTCGGTAAGTGTATAAAAAAAGAAAAATTGTATGTGTTCCTTGACGAGATACAGAATGTTAAAGAATGGAATGACGCTTGCCGTACTTTAAGATTGAAGAATTGCTCGGTCTTTATATCGGGCAGCAATTCCAAGCTTTTGTCCAAAGAGTTCACAAAAGAATTATCGGGACGATATATATCATTCCGAGTAAGACCTTTCGTATATAAGGAGATCCTGGAATATGCAAAACAGAACGGTAAAGAATACAGCATATCCGATTATCTTGTCTGGGGCGGCTTCCCTGCTGCGCTTGCACAAGACGATATTATCGCAAAAAGGCGTTATCTCAACGATCTGAACGATACGATCGTATATAACGATCTTGAGAATCGCTATAAGATACGCAAAACGGAAGAGTTTGAAAGAATAGTAGATTATATATTGGTATCCAACGCGCGTATCTTCAGCGCAAAGTCAATATCGGATTACATGAAAGGAAAGAACATATCCGTTTCGGTTCCGACTGTTATTAAGTATCTTGGTTATCTTAAGGAAGCATATGTTATAGCGGATATCGCTCTTTACTCCCCTAAAGCTAAAGCTAAACTGAATTATTATTACAAGCTTTATGATGAAGATGTTTCTATGAATAGTATCCGGGTTTCCGGGACCAGATATGACCTTACACACAATCTCGAAAATATCGTCCTTAACGAACTGCTGTTCATGGGGTATGAGGTTACAGTATATGACAATAAAGGCAAAGAGATTGATTTCAGAGCTGAAAAGGATGGAAAGACATATCTGATCCAGGTTGCGTATTCTGTTGCAGAAGACAAGGCTTATGAAAGAGAATTCTCTGCTTTCTCAAACATTGATAACTCAATGAAGAAGATCATCATAACAAGTGATGATATAGACTATTCTACCAGTACGGTATATCACTATAAGCTTAAAGATTTCTTAATGATGGATGAGTTATAAGCTGAGAATTGAAAGGCAAATTATAAGTATGATAAAAGTACTATTTAACTATTCTCATTTCATCGTCGTCTTCTTTGATGTTTGACACAAGACTCATGCTGCCGTACCAAAGAATCTCCTTATCAATGCGAGAAATGTGCGTTTTTATCACACCTGCGAGCTGTTTTCCTGTTTTTGGTCGGGAATACTATCCACTACGACATTATAAGTATCGTCAGACGGAATCAATGTTCTATCCGGTCCCGACATCATTTTTTCTTTCTTTTCGAAAATAGTGACCTTGCCAAAGAATAAATTCAATTCCTCAGAAATCATATAAGATCCATCATGTCCATAACCCCGGCCATCATGATAAGAGTTTGAAACAAAACGTGAGTACTCCCAAAGCAAGGCTTTTATATGGTGGTCAGGAAGGTCTGCATAAGCTGTTTGCTCTGAATTCCATACAACTTTGTAAGGACATAAGAATGCTGTCAGCATAATGACAGCTATTATAACAATCAGCTTTACGCGTTTTCCGGTCATTGCCCTTTAACAACCTCTTTCCGAAATTTATAGTCTTTTCTCAAACCTGAACATGCCGTCAGGGAACTGATCATCAACGGGAATATCCCTTTCATCAGGATCATTAGGATCCGGATGATGGCTGTTAAAGAACTCTACAATATGGAATCCGCAGCGATTGACATAGAAATGAATGTTTCTCTTCTCAAAATAAGGCGTAACGGTTTCCCATATCTTTACCTCAGGATGCATCTTTTCCACTTCGCACCACGCGGCATATCCGATACCTTTGCTGTGAACTTTGGGAGAAACAAACAGTATCTCAAGATCACCTCTGTCTCCTTCGATTTTTAAGATAACACCGCCGACTTTTTCGCCATCCTGAACGATCCTGTAAGCTTCACCCGCATCGATGGAATCTTCTATTGTTTTTCTGGAAATAATGTTTTCGTCTTCCTCGAAATGATCATCGCGGCGGCCAAACTCCTCAAGAGCTCCGTAATTGAAAGCCTCCTGATTATCCAGAATAAACTGCTCTCTGTCATCTTCCGTTAATGGAATTAGTTTAATTTCCATAGTTCCGTTTCCTGATGATTAACCTGTAACATAACACGCAAGTTCAAGCGCTATTTCGATTCGTTATACCTCGGCTCGTCTATCACTCACATGTAATACCACGTAAAGAACACTTTATGCCTGACGGTAAAACTCTCAGGATATTTATCCTCAAGCATCTTTCTGTGCTCAGCATCAAACTGCGCAAGCTGCCCGGCATTCATTGATGCCATAACGCCGCGGCTGGCCATCATACGTCCATGCCAGGATTCTCTTGTAAAAGGAATATCAACCAGCATCGTTTTCGTATGCGGATCTTCGAAATAGTGTGTGTTCAGATCCTGAAGTGCCGGCGAGGCGCCTTTCCAATTGCCGTTGATTCTCTTTACAATGCTGTTTGAATCCTGAGCGATTGATTCTTCCTTCAGGTAGCTCATGTACAATTT
>JAFXXN010000188.1 GCA_017542245.1 Lachnospiraceae bacterium | reverse complement strand
GGATTTGTCATTGATGGATTTTATGAAGAATGTTTTAAAACCAACAAAGAAATTCCTATGGTAATGATAGTAAGGCTTAAGAAGGTAAAACGTGATAGCTTAAAATAAATTCAAGTTTGACTAACAAAACTTCGCCATCCGAAAAAATGTCCGAAAAAACTTTTAGACCTATGTTGACATACTCTGATGAAGTGCATAGAGCAGGTGCGCAAAGCTATCAGAAAATAATGAGCGTTCTTCGTCCAGATTTCTGGCTTGGAATGACGGCAAGCCCGGAGAGAATGGATGGATTTGATATCTTTGATTTGTTTGATCATAATATCGCATATGAGATTAGACTTCAACAGGCACTACAGGAAGACATGTTATGTCCATTTCATTATTTTGGGATAACGGATTTTCAAGATAGAGACGATGTTGATGGAACTGAAGCAAGATTGAGGAACTTTAAATACTTAGTATCAGAAAAACGCGTTGACTACATTTTAGAGCAAGCAAACTATCATGGATACAGTGGTGACCGAGTTAAAGGACTTGTGTTTTGCAGCGGCAAGGAGGAAGCGACAGAACTGGCAAGGTTATTCGTTAAAAGAGGATATTTTGCGAGAGCGCTGTTTGGTGACGCAAATGAAAAGAGCAGGGAAGAATGCATTGAGCTGCTTGCTAAAGATGTCGATAAAAACCTGTTGCAAAAACATTTGAAATGCATAGATAATCAAGAGCCGGCAAATCCAGAGAAAATGCCGTTTCTAGATTACATATTCACAATTGACATTTTTAATGAAGGAGTAGATATTCCAGAAATAAACCAAGTATTGATGCTTCGAGAGACGAAATCGCCCATCATATTTGTTCAGCAATTGGGCAGAGGATTAAGAAAGGCGGACGATAAGGAATTTGTTGTTATAATAGATTTTATTGGGAATTATACGAATAACTATATGATTCCGATTGCGCTCTCTGGTGATAGAAGTTATAACAAGGACGCTATGCGAAGGGCAGTTTTGGAAGGAACAAGAGTCATTCCAGGCGCATCTTCCATACATTTTGATGAGATATCGAAGCAGAGGATTTTTAAATCCATTGATTCGGCAAGGACAAATGACATAAAATTGCTAAAGAACTCATATGAGCAGCTGAAATACCGTCTCGGGCGAATTCCTACGCTGATGGATTTTAAAGAGTATGGGTCTATCGATGTGAGCAAATACTTTGATAAATGTGGTTCATATTACGCTTTCTTGGTGAAGTATTACTCGAAAGAGTATACGACCCGGTTGAGTAATGAGGAAGCGCAGGTAATCGAGTTTTTATCAAAAAAAGTAACAAAGATGAAACGGATTCATGAGCTTGTACTACTTAAGCATTTGATCAATCATAATCGGAGAGTGCAAGTATATTTTAGCGCTATTCTGCCCGATCAGTATAAGCGTATTTCTGATGAAAGAGTTGAGGAGTCTGTATATCGTAATCTCACAAACCAATTTGCAAAAGATGAGGAAAAGAAGAAGTATAGGAGTTGCGTATTAGTAAAACGAACAGGCGAAAAGATTGAGTTGGATAGTCGTTTTCAAACGATGCTTTTTTCAAATGTTGAGTTTTATAATATGGTTAATGAAATCTTGGAATATGGCATTAAGGCATACAAAGATGCAGAATATAGCAACTATAAGAATACTAACTTTAGTCTCTATCAGAAATACACCTATGAGGATGTACGTAGGCTACTAAACTGGAAGAAGAATATGAATGCGCAAAACATCGGCGGGTACTTCTACGATGAAGCGACAAAGACCTTGCCAGTTTTTATCAATTACGACAAAACCGAAGATGCAATCGCGTATGAGGACAGATTTGAGACTCCGGATAATCTAATTGCCTTGTCAAAACACCCGCGGAAAATAAACTCTAGTGATGCAGATCATTTTTATAAAAGAACGATAAAGGATAAAGAAAACCAGATTCTTTTGTTTGTCAGAAAAAATAAGGATGATAAAGAAGCAAAAGAATTCTATTTCTTGGGAGAAGTGTTTGCTCAAGGGGAGCCGAATCCAATAAAAATGCCTAAGACAGGCGATGATGCTTTTGAGATTAATTACAAACTGGATGTACCTGTCAGAGAAGATATATATGATTATATAAAATCTGAGGCTGTGGAGTGAGATCTATGAATATTTTTACTATAGTTCAAATCACCGATCCTGATTATGGCTGCGAGGAGACCCGGAGGCCGGGGCCTGCAGCCCTGCTGAAGCTGTGCCCGGATACGGGCGCGGAGGCGAACGTCGATGCGAACGCCGGTGTGCGGTATTTTGAGGTGCCGGAGCGGGTGATAGCGGAGCAGGGGCTCGCGGAAGGGAAGAAAGTCACATTTGGCGCGGATGGGGCGATTAGGAAGTACGTCCGCGTGGTGGCGGCCGTGATTCGGGACCCGAAGCGGCACCCGGGGAGGATCTTCGCGACGGCGCGGGGATACGGCGAGTACAAGGGCTGGTGGGAGTTCCCGGGCGGCAAGATCGAAGCCGGGGAGACGCCCGAGGAGGCAATCGTCCGGGAGATTCGCGAGGAGCTCGCCGCAACGATCCGGGTTTCGGAGTTGTTTCTGACCGTCGAGTATGATTACGAGCGGTTCCACCTGTCGATGGACTGCTTCTACGCGGAGGTGGCAGCGGGCAAGCTGACGCTCAGGGAGGCGGCCGAGGCGCGGTGGCTTGCGCCGGAGGAGTTCGGGGACGTCAGGTGGCTGCCGGCGGACCGCGAGGTCGTAGAGCGGATGATGGATGCGGGGAAGGAAGGATAGAAGGAAGCGAGGGAGTTCTTTGATCACGAGTACGTGAAGGGTACATTAGATAGTTATCTCGGAAAGTATATTACGGGATAATGGAAAATAGTGAAAAAATAGTGAAAATCTAATGGAGTTTTCAAGGCCGTTCTGCTATAATATCATCGAGGTGAATTAAGATGATTAAAGTGGTTCTGACAAATGAGATATTAAAATATATAACCGAAATAGATAAAAACAGATACAAGGTTTCTTCCGTAAACCTACCAAGGTCTGTATCAAGCAGACTGCGGAAGAATTCAAAGAAAAAGAGTTCATATGCTTCCAATAAGATAGAAGGTAATCCACTCTCTGAAAAGCAGGTTGATGAAGTAATAGAGCGGGATGAAAGAAAGCATTTCCTAAAGCCGGAACAGGAAGTGCGCAATTATTTTCTTGCATTGAATTATCTGGAAGAAAAGGTAAAAGAGAAAGAGCGTTTTTCTAAAAAACTGATATTGGATGTCCAGAAATACGTTGAAAAGGGAGCATCTAAGGAAAAAATCGGACTAAGAGGAGCTATGCCTCCCGGAGTATTGTTTGCCGTTTATGATTCTCAGACCGGGAATCCTGATTATATTCCCCCGGAATACCTTGATATACCGGAACTGCTTGATGAATTAGTCGAGTATGTAAATACCACTGATGATCACCCGTTAATAGTCGCAGCGGTCGTACATTATCAGTTGGTTACGATACATCCGTTTGAAGACGGAAATGGTCGAACTGCACGTTTGCTTTCCGGATATATTTTGGATATCAATGGATATGGATTTAATGGCATCGGTTCATTGGAAGAATACTTTGCATATGACATTAATGAGTATTATGAATCGATACAGATGGGTTTGCCGGTGCTTTATTACTCCGGAAGAAACAATCCGCCTCATCCAGAAGTATGGATTAATTATTTTCTGAGGATGGTGCTGTTGTATTCCAATAAAATTTGTGAACTGTCAGAAAGTTCTACTGAGGATGAAGTAAGCGGAAGCTTATCATATTTAAAGGGTAAGGAGAAGGAACTGCTCCTGTTTTTGATAAAGAGATATAAAGGAGAGTTTACGCCAATCGAAGTCAGCCGTGAAATGGGGGTGACAAACAAAACGATAATTAACAGATTGTCAGTGTTGGTGAAAAATGGTTTTGCGGAACCTTTATTGGTAAATCAGCGCATCAGATCCTATGAACTTAGTGATTTTACGAGGGATAACGAAAAAAAGATAAAAAAGAAGATTTCATAAGTTACATGTGGAGGTACCGCAAATATGACAAAACAGAAAAAGATAGTAATTGCTATTTTGGCTGCAATATTGTTTGTATGCGAGATAATCGGACTTGTATTATCCTTTTATAACCAGATGGTGAAAATGGGATATCCTGCATACTATGTATTCAAAGCATACACACAGGATTCAAATATTCTGTCAATGTTCAGTGCTTTGGCGTTGCTCGTGGCTGCCATAAAAGCAATAAAGACTGGAAATGGTATTTCACGAAAAGTACTTGTATTCCGATATGTAACGACTTGTCTTACAACTGTTACTTTCCTTATTGTAGTCGTTGTGCTTATACCTAACAAAAATCCGGAAGTCGGTGGTTTTATCAATAACTTTTTCAAAGGATCGCTGTTCTTTTATCACGGTTTCTGCCCTATACTTGCACTTATTATGTTTCTATTTATCGAAGGTAAGTATTACCTTAAGGCTTCCAATGTTTTCTTGGCATTGTTCCCGACTTTTTTATATGCAATTATTTGGATTTCGTTGGTGGCTTTTAATATTGTTCCTGATGAAGAAGCTCCGTATCCGTTTCTTAGGGTTCATCAACAGTCAATTGGGACATCGATCATGTGGTTCTGTATCATTCTTGGAGTTGCTTTTGCGGTAGCAGTTATTTTTTATTTTATCGATCGGAAAAGAAGGGACCGGTAGGTCGGGGCCAATGTCAATTAATTAACCATAATCATTTAGGTTATTACCGATATGAAGACGATGAAGATGACTGGGACGATGAGGATGAGGATTCCTGGGAAGATTCTGAAGATGATGACTGGGATGACGAGTCAGATGATTATTAAGTGTTGATTTTTTAAAGATTGTTATTTTATACTACGAGTATAATTGACAAGTTAAGAAATCAGTGTTATCATACGATATGTAAAATGAGATAAGCGGAGCGGAGTTGTGCTCCCGGAAAGGAAAGAAACGACATGGCAACAATGAATCGCATATATAGTCTGTATAGTGATAGCTATGAATCATCGCTCAATAAGCTCTTTGAGCGGGGATTGGTTTTTATGCCTTCATGCAGATGTAAAGCTATGCGAAACATTGTTAAGTGTGCATCGATTCATTGGGAACAGGTGGGTTGAAGCCTATAGAAATAAAAAATGTTTAGCTAACCGCTTACCTTGTATGAGGCAGGCGGTTTTATTTTATGCACGAGTGGCGAAACGGTATACGCACCTGACTTAGGATCAGACGCAGCAATGCATGTGGGTTCGAATCCCACCTCGTGTACTGTCCGATGTATGTTCAGAAAGGAAAAGACAATGGAAACAATGGATATTTTAGAGATAAAAGGAAAAGTTAATACAGCTATCTGCTACGCCAGAGTCGTAGAAGATGAAGCAATCGAGCAGATCAGGCGTATGTGTGATTATACAATGACCGAAGGATCGAAGATCCGTATCATAGGCTTTTATAATTCGGGACCATAAGTGATATCAGATTTTTGAAACGGAGGTACGATGAGAAAAGAATACAGAGAAACAAGGTTTCCATACAATCTTGTAAATGTCAGGGTACAGGCGAACAGCTCTTACCAGCTGAAAAGAGTCATAGAAGCTGTTGGGATATTTCTCATGATCCCATTGTTACACTTTTACAATGAAGAACCGGGTAGGAAGACCATAGTAAATAAGTGGCTATTTTATGTGTTTTATCCCCTTCATCTGATTCTGATCTGGCTCATTTTCTAAGTTTGAAATAGTTTGACTGGAGGGTATATATTTGGTATACTTTTAAACAAGTTAGTAAAATTATATTTCAGTAAAACTTGCCATAGGGAAAATTAACTTTCAGTTTTATAGACGATGGCAAATTGGGATTTGTGGAGGGAATGATGGAAAATTGCAGGAAAACTGAACGAGAAAGAATGACAAATGGAGAATTTTTTTTTACAAATGACCCGCAGCTCATGGAGGATAAGAAAAACGCTCGTATCCTCTGTTCTCGTTTTAATAGTTCTCCGGAGGATGAGTCCTTAAGAAAAGCATTGTTAAAACAACTATTCGGGCACTGCGGGGAGAGGAT
>JAFXXN010000187.1 GCA_017542245.1 Lachnospiraceae bacterium | reverse complement strand
TTGAGAAGTGCATTAGAGACGGGGCGGACGAGACCGGCGTTGCGCAGTACCTGTAGCATAGTTGTGAAATATTCTGATAAATATATCAAATTATGTGATTGACAAAGCACGGGTAAGGTTTTATTATAAGAGCTCGTGTTGAGGTTTCATAATGATATATTTTGAAGATTTACCTTTAGACAAAGAAATAGTAAAAGCTTTAGGAGAGCTCTCGATCAATTACGTTTTTCAGTCCATATTTTATCCGGACGGAAAAACAATTTTTGCCAGAGAGGCTCTGATGCGCCCGACGGATATGACCGTTACGGAACTTATAGAGAAGTACAGGCAGCAGGAAAAACTTCATATAATAGAAGTAGCGACTTGTTTCGGGGCACTGCAGGAGTATCAGCTCCGCGGATACACTGAAAACCTCTGCCTTAATTCTTTTCCGACAGAGTATTTTACCCAGAGAGAGATTGAAGTCCTGTTTCAATACTACGGACGCCAGTCAGCCGACGTAATACTTGAGATACTTGAGTATCCTTTCTTTTCCGCCGAAGTTGCAAAGCTGAAAAAGTGGTATTGTGCGGAGGCAAAGTCCCCGCTTTCCATCGATGATTTCGGCGTAGGTATCAACAATATGGAAGTGGTCGACTTTTACGAGCCCGCGTTCGTCAAGATAGACAGATCTCTTTTGTCCGGTATCGATACCAATAAAGAAAAGCAGGAGAATGTAGGATCGCTCATTAATACCTTCCACGACCGCAAGATCAAGGTAGTTGCAGAGGGCGTTGAGACTAAGGGAGAGTTCGATTTTCTTGTAGGCGCCGGAGCCGATTATTTTCAAGGATTCTATTTACACAGGCCTGAATAAGTTTATACTCTTTTTAGAATTTCAATCAAGTTGCCCTATTGACGGGGCAACTTTTTTATGACATAATCGATTGCGTAAAACCTAATTGAATCAAATTAAATAAATATTTTTTGATTTTAGTTTGTGGATAATTTTTCAGGCATCCGATAGGAATGACATATACGCCGTCTTCACGCTTATAACCATATTCAGTCGCGGTTATGACAAGCTTAAGATCCGGCAATCTTAGCGGGACCTGTTTTTCCTTTTTGTTGTACTCTCCAATGAGCCTTTCTATCTCGCATAGATGTTCGGCGCCCATATCAATTTCTTTACTTCCGAGTTTGAATTCTATTAGAGCATATCGCCCATCCTTAAGATGGAGTACTGCATCCGCTTCCAAACCATAGCGATCATGGTAATATGAGACTTCTCCGTTCATTCCGGAGGAATAAATCTTTAGGTCTCTGATACATAATGACTCAAAAAGGAAACCTAAGGTCTTAAAATCGGTATTGAAGTAGTCAGGCGAAAGACCAAGTGCTGCTACTGCTATGGATGGATCCACTAGATTTCTTTTGTTACCGGATCTGATTGCTTCTTTTGAACGGATTGCGGGACACCATGCAGGGAGTTCGTCTATTATGTATAAATCTTCAAGATCATGGAAATAATCATAGAAAGTAGGCTTTGATATTCCCGTTGCCTGCGAAGTATCTGAAAAAATGGTTTTTGTTTCTGCCAAAGTACATATATTTCTTGAATAGGATCTTATCAGGCGTTCTGCCCATAAAGGATTCCTTTTAACATGGCTGATATTAGAAATATCAGCATGACAAGTCTGATAAAAGAGATCAGATGCGATAGAAAGCGCAGCTTCCCTGTTCTTAACATCAATACTTTGCGGCCATCCGCCACGACAGATAGCATAGATCAGGTCGTCAATCGTCAGCTTAGACTCTTCCCATTCGATATCCTTTCCTTCAAAAAGATCCATAAGCGAAACGGTACCCGAAGACTCGCCGCTCTCATACAGACTCATAGGAAACATACGAAGTGTTGAAATCCTCAGTGTTCCGGTATGAGCCGTTTCAACCTTCTGGGAAGATGAGCCGGTAAGGATATACTGACCTTTTAATCCGGAGTCGTCCACGCTTTTACGTATTGCTCCCCAAATCTTCGGAGCATCCTGCCATTCGTCAAACAGCCTTGGTTTATCTCCAATCAGAAGCTTTGAAGGCATGTTTTCGGCAACGGACAAAAGCCTTTCTCGGGTATCTTCATCTTGAAACTCTATATAGCTATTTGCATAATGCTTTGCAGTTGTTGTTTTTCCACAGCCCTTTGGTCCCACGATTAATGTTGCACCAAAAGCCTCGAGCTTTAGTTCTAACGCGGAATCAGTTATTCGGTTGCGATATATCTTTTCTGTATTATCCATATGTTATTCACCTCAGGGATGATTATACTTCATTTAACATATATGTGCAATTCTATTTTACATTTATGAGGCAGATCACCTTACATATATGTGACATAATATTTTACAGATTTGTGGCGGCGAGGTGGATGTAAAAGCATAAAACCATCTCATTTTGAGTTACTGTCTTATGAACACTGCCGTAAAGAGGTGGTTTTTTTGTGTTATAAGCATTACTTATAACAAACCATAGGTTTGCGGTATTAGACGATAAATATTTCGGGGTGCTAATATAAAGAAACTTTTAAAATAAGCAGTTTAAGGAGAGAGAAGAATGAGTACAAAAACAAAACGCTTTGGAATCACAGACACAATTTTGCTGGTGGTATCAGCATCCTACTATTTATTATTGCTTACTGTCTTTAAGCCCTGTGGACCTAAAGAGGATGGAAGCTTTATGGTATGTCAATGGTCTTGGAGGGCGGTGCTGGTATTGGCTGCTCTGACATTGATCTTAAGCATAGTAAGATTTGTTATTGCTGAAAACAATATACGTCTTGGCCTGTCAATAGCAATCTTGAGTCAGAGCGTAGCTGCGATTTTTATCCCCGGGACTATTATTCCTCTTTGCATGATGGAATCTATGAGATGCCACGAATACACGAAGCAGGGAAACTTTGTATTAGCAATTCTGATAGCAGCTGCAGCTGTGGTTGATATCGTTCTTAAGGTTAAAGCGAAGTATTCTAAAAAGAAGTAATGGTACAGTTATGAAATTTGAAATCAAGCTCGCTATAAAAAACATAAAAGGGCATTGGGGGAGAAGCGCAGCACTTTTTGCGCTTGCGGCATTGCTGGCCTGTTCGATATTCGGAGGTTCAATAATAATCAGGAGTCTCCAAAATGGACTTAGGAGTTATGAAAAGAGGCTGGGAGCAGATATTATAGTAATCCCTGAGGAAGCGGCCGGTGAAGGGACTTTTGAATCGATACTACTACAGGGAATTCCCGGCTATTTTTATATGGATATGGATGTGCTTGAAGCTATCAGAGGTTTAGAGGGGGTGAAAGCCGCCTCTCCTCAGTTTTATCTGGCTTCTGCATCTTCGGGATGCTGTGATACTTTGGTCCAGATTATTGGGTTTGATCCTGATAGTGATTTTTCTGTAAAACCCTGGATACTAGAGAATTATGGGAAAATGATAAATGACGGAGATGTCATAGTTGGGAGTGATATTAGAATTCCCGAGAACAAAAGTTTCAGGTTTTATAATGTTGAATGCAGAGCTGTAGCGAAATTAGGTAAGACCGGAACCGGACTGGATAGTGCTATTTATGCTGATATGAACACAATACAGCGTATGATGGAAAGCGCAGATAAAATTGGATTTGATTATTTTGAATCTGTGGAACCGGAAAACGCTGTTTCATCGGTGCTTATTGATGTAACTGATGGTTATGAAGTAAGGGACGTAGCAAGGAAGATTAATCTGGAGTTTGAAGGAGTCAGGGCTATATCCTCTAAGGATATGGTCTCCGGGATTTCTGAAGGACTATCGGGAGTATCAAAGGTTGTAGGCGGCTTGATCGTGTTTATATGGGGCTTATCAATAGCTGTTCTTATAGTTTCATTTAATATGATAGTAAACGAGAGAGTTGGTGAGTTGGCACTCCTCAGGATCATAGGTGGAACAAAGAAGATGCTTGCTGGTGTGTTGCTTTGGGAAACGATAATCATAAGTGTCAGCGGTGGGTTGTTAGGAAATACGTTAGCAAGCCTCGTGATTATTTCCTTTTCGGACATACTTCGTGATGTTTTGAAGGTTCCGCTGCTTTTGACTAATGGATGGATTATTGGAATAGTTTTTTTATTTTCTGTTTTAGTGTCGACAATTGTATGCGTATTAACGTCGGTTATAGCTGCAAACAGGATAACATCTAAAGACACAGCGCTTATACTGCGGGAGGGATTATAGATGAATTTATCTGCTAAAAACGTATCCTTCAAGTACTACGGAAAGAAAAAGAAGAAACCGATTTTTGAATTATGTAGCACTTCACTGGATGTTCCGGAGGGAAAGCTTACTGCTATTATTGGACATTCCGGAAGT
>JAFXXN010000186.1 GCA_017542245.1 Lachnospiraceae bacterium | reverse complement strand
GGAGATGTATTTGAAGCAAAGACCGGATGAGCTTGAAAAGCTCGTTGAGATTGCAAAGGTACATAGTACGGAAGGGTAAATCGTAACCATGATAAAAGTACTATTTGTATGTCACGGCAACATCTGCCGATTTTGCAAAAGGTGCTGTTATTAGGTGATTGGGGCTATTTTTTTACACGATTAACCAATAATTAACCAAATTAACAACGGTTCGATACGATACATTTATATGAAATCTCAAATAGGACTTCACATTGCTGAAGTCCTATTCTTTTGTTATTTGTGTGGATATATGTATTGTAAATGTTCCACGCAAAAACTATAATCGAAAAAGGGAGGTTTATTATGAATAAAGATAATAAAACATATTCTATGAGCATACGAGTAAGTGAAGAAGAGTTGAGCCGATTAAAATTAGCGGCAAAACTTGAATCCTATGCTTCATATAGTGAGTTTGTTCGTAGAACTGCTCTTATAGAAGCTGAATCTGTAATAAAGAAATCTGAAAAGGACGGTATTAGAAATGGCTAAGAGTGTAGAAGAAAAGGTTGAGGAAATATTTAAAAAGCAATTAGATAGTTTTAAGGTAAAACATTACACAAAGACAGAATCTATAAATCCGTCTATTGATAATGCTTTAAAGAATTCTGTATCAAAATCAGGTGGAAGTGGAAATAATTATCCTGATATTCGTGTTCTGATTGAAACTTCATCGATGCGACGTATTCCAGTAATGATTGAAGCAAAAGGAACTAAAGATAGGCTTATTAAATATACTAAAGCTGGAAATGAGATAGAGCTGGTAACAAAATGGGCTTCGGATTCAAAAGCTGGTGCTCAAAACCCTCATAAGGCTGGTGATGATAATTTTTCTACGATTATGAATTATGCTGTGAATGGTGCTGTCCATTATGCTAATGCCATCTTAGATGGCAAGGGTTATGACGAAGTAATTGCTATAGGTGTAAATGGTTATACAGTAGCAGATGGAAGTGTTCAAGTTGAGTTAGAAGCCTTTTACGTTTCGGAAAAGAATAGCCGTATACCCAAAAAAATAGCGGCATATAAGGATCTTTCTTTTTTGAAAAAGGCAAATGTAGATAAACTTGCGGAAGAACTCGATAAACTGGTATTGAGCGACAAAGAAAAAGAAGCATTAGCAAAGAAAGTTGAAGCTACTTTAGAAGAAAAAATCAAAGCAATTCATCAAAGCCTATATGATAATGAGAAATTTAAGAATTATCTAACTACAAACGAAAAGCTTTATTTATTCACTGGATTAATCATGGCTGGTCTTTCTACAGAGGGCTTAGCGCCAATTGTAATGACAGATTTTAAAGGCAATATAGATAAAGAAGATAATGATTCAACTGTTATTACTAAAAGAATCAAAGCTTTTTTGAAGAAGAAAAAATGTGGTGAAGATAAAGTTAATATGATAGCAGGATTGTTAACGCCTGTATTTGAAAAGGAAGCTTTATGGAAACCGATTAATGGTGAAAGTCCTGTTAAGTCATTATATAAGCAAGTAAAAGATGATATCATTCCTTGCTTAGAGTCAAATCTACATCTGGATTTTACGGGAAAAATATTCAATTCACTTAATGACTGGGTTAGTATTGAAAATGACCAGCAGAATGATGTTGTTTTAACTCCGAGGTATATAACAACATTTATGGCTCATCTTGCAAGAACAAATAAAGATAGTTTTGTCTGGGATAAAGCTATGGGCTCTGCGGGATTTCTCGTTGCTGCAATGGATATAATGATTAAGGATGCGCAAGAGAAAATCAAAGATAGTGATGAGTTAGAACAAAAGATAAAATCAATAAAAGAAAAACAATTATTAGGTATAGAAATACTTGGGAATATATACATTCTAGCGGTACTTAACATGATTTTGATGGGCGATGGTTCATCGAATATGATCAACGACGATAGCTTTAAGTATGATGGCGATTTCCCAGCAACTGTTTTCTTGCTCAATCCTCCGTATAGCGCACCAGGAAAGGGCTTTTGTTTTGTAGATAAAGCATTAAGTCAGATGACAAAAGGTTATGCCGCCATACTTATTCAAGAAAACGCAGGCAGCGGAAATGGAACTCCTTACACCACAAACGTGTTAAAAAATAATACTTTATTGGCAAGTATACATATGGCAGATATTTTCTGTGGAAAATCAGCAGTACAGACAGCTATATATGTATTTCAAGTTTCCAAACCTCACGAAGAGGATGATATAGTAACTTTTATCGATTTTTCTAATGATGGATATTCTAGACTTAGCAGAAAGAAATCCACGCAAGATGTCAATCTGAAAAATACGGATAATGCAGTGGAACGATATGCAGAAGTTGAAGCAATCATTCTTGGAAAAAAGCCTAAAACATCATATTATTCTGAATCCAATGGAACAATAATTAAAGATACAATTGGACTTACTGGTGACGATTGGACGTTTGCTCAACACAAGAAGATTTCAGATAAAGCAGATGAAAACGATTATAAAAAAGTTGTTGGGGAGTATTTGAATTGGAAGCTTTCCAAACGTATCAATGAGAGGATGTGAAGAAATGGACTATAAACCTTTCATAATTAAAGATTTGTTCGACATACATCCTACCAAAGCATATAAACTGACCAACAAGCAGTTATTTGTTGAAAATGGAATCAATCCTGTTGTTACTAATACTTCTGAGAATCATGGAAGATCAGGATACTCTAATCTTGAACCCACTGAGCAAGATATCATTACATTCAGTGATACCGGAACTAAGAGCCCAGATAGCTTTTTCTTTCAAGAAGGAGCGTTTATTGGATATGCACATGTGCAAGGAATGTATCCATATTCTGAACAGTGGAATAAGTATTCTCTTATATACTTAACCGCAGTATTACGAAAAAAGACTAAAGGCCTTTATGATTATTCCACAAAAATGACCCGTGAAATAATACAGAATTTAGAGGTCGAGCTTCCTGTAACATCTGATGGGAATATAAATTTTGATTTCATGGAGAACTGCATTACTGGTTATTCTGATTTGGGGAAAGAAATACTTAAGGATGCTATTAAGGAAGAAAAACTCGATAATGTTGAGTTGAACAAGCGCGAAATAGAGGCAATTAAGTCTATAAAGAATGGTGCAACAATAAAAAAGACAAAAGCAAAGGAGCTTTTTATAGTTAAAGGTAATCCTCAATTGAATAAAGATAGCTTTGTGTTTTCTGATAGTGCTTCGTATCCATATTTCACGAGAACAGTATTCAATAATGGGATTCTTGGGTATGTGGAGTTTCTTGATGATGAGCATTTGATTCAGGGTAATTCCATTGCAGTTGGAATGATGGGGATGAGATTCTTTTATATGAACAGTGACTTTTATGCTGGGCAGTTTACTAAGACTTTATTTCCTCTTTTCGATGGATTTGATGAAGATGTGGCATTGTATTTTATTGCACAGTTTAATAAGTATAGTGAGGTATATTTAGGTGGTCTAGTTAGGGATTTTGACAAACTGCTTTACAATACAGATTTAGAAGTGCCAATGAAAGACAATGACATTGATTTAGAGCTAATTAGAGACTATATCCATGCCATTAAAAAGGAAGTAATAAAAAGATTGGGACAGGATTTTTGATGAATAGTATAGATATTAAAATATATGATGAAACGGTTTTAACAAGACTGTATGAATTAGAAGAGAATTATAAAACTGGAATTAAAAGTCATTTCCATGCGTATGTTCATTATAAGTTTCCTGATGCTGTAGTTTTAAATGAGAAGAATGAAGTTATACGCGTTCAAGATGGCTTAATTAACGAGGATTTTATAAATCAATATCTTATTAAAGACCCTCGTTTAGATTTTGGTGCGAAAGACTGTGCTTTTATGGCAATAGATCATGTTGGAATACCACCAGAAGAAGAAATGTCGGTAGAATCTATTGAGAAACTCATTAGAGATATTATGTCTAATGATTATGCTGACAAAGCCTACGGAAAGCATGTAAAAGGAAAGAAAAACGTTCTTTGCGTTGATTTGAAGACTGCTATGGAGATTACTTCAAGCCCAAAAGTTATGGAGTATGTTCACAAACAAATCGAGAAAGCAGAAAAAAGAGAAATTCATAAAGACCCTGTAGCTTGGAAAGCATATGAGCTACAAAAAAAGAAGATTGAATGGATAGAATCATTGAGCTCTACTGAATTGGATTCTGATTGTTACTCACCATATTGTTTATCGGAAGAAGCAAAAAGAAACCTTATAGCAAAGGCCGTATTTAATATGCTATATACAGATTTTGATTTTGATAAATACGAATCATATAAAGAAGAAATGTCGGCTCTTGATGCTGATTGGGACTTTGGTAAGCGTTATCAAGAACTTGATGAGATTTTCAGTTCTCCTGATTACAAAGGAGAGTTCTATATAATTAAAAGTGAAAATGCATTCTTAGATGTGTTAGCAGATAAGATCGCAGAAAAAATAATAGAAAAAACATCTGGAATCGGAAGCGAAGAATAACACTCTTATAATTCTTCCCCGTTGGTGCTTTGATTAACTCCTTTTCTTCCTTGAAAAGGAGTTCTTTTTATTCAGTTTTTCCCCAGTTAAGGGCTTTATTTTTTTTGTTTTCTCTATTCGGATTTATGTTTAGAAATCCCTTATGCTTAAACCATCGAACACGTGTTTAGAAAAATAGAATAAAGGAGAAACACCATGAATAAGAAAAATGGTAAAGCAAGCGTTAATCGTATTGATGAAAACATCAAAATGGATTTGCCTAGAGCAAATTCCACAAATCCCAGAGGACTTAGTAAGGCTGAGATTTCAGATGCAATCATTAAGATTGTTAATGAAATTTATGAAAAGTATCCTTATGAGGAATGTATGAACATTGCAAAAGATTCTGGAAGAGACAACGACGACCCTCTGTTCGTTCTTTTGTGTGGCAGAGGAGTAAATGGTGTGTCTGTTCAGAATCTGCCGACTGAATATCTTTCATATAAGCGCGGTAAGTATGATGCTTATTGTTTTCTGTGTGATGTAGAAAAGTTATTCAGCGAATTGAATCGTGAATTTGAAGAGATTGCAGACATGTTCATTTATGGTAATTGTGAAAGAAAGGAGAATAATGGTTATGAAAGGTCTTAATCAGTTCCTCGTATTTAATTGGGAAGCTTTTGCGGAAGGCAAGTCTTTCCTTGTAACAGGCATTTCTGAGTATCAGGATTATGATACTAAGGCTCATCTTGGTACTAAGGTTGAGTGCGTTATCGCATCCGATAAGACACCGTACAAGTTTAAGGAAGGCGAAGTCTTTTCTAATCGTTTTGAGAAGATTTCCTTCAAGGTCGCTAAGGATGTAAACATTCCCGTTGAATCCAGAGTTGTTCCTAAGAATGTTGTAGCTACTATCTTTGGTGAATACAGAAATCAGCTTTCTGTAAAGTGCGAAGATATTGCCGTATTGGTGCCGAAGGAGAAGTAATATGAGTGGTTGGCGTAAAGATTCATATCTGCGCTACTGCTCGCCAACCCCGAAGATTTTGCTCTTCGGGGTTGTTCTTCTTATACTGGCAGGTTTGGTAAAACTCATTGAACTATTTGCTCTGAGTATAACTAAGCAGTTGCGCTTTGATGTGGTAGTTGATTTTTCAAATATATTATCACTTGTCATTTCTCTTTCGGCATTTGTATTCCTGTTAGCGATTCTTGAACGTATATTGCGTGGTAATAAGCGGAATATAATGTATATCGTTCGAAAGAGATTATGTGCGTCTTGTTATGGTAATCCTCTTCGATTGAGAGAAGGAGAAATTGAACCGCTTGTTATTGTGTCTCGTACCGATAAGGGATACAAAATAACTGTTGATTGTATTTCGGCTAACTTCGATGATGTTTCAAGTCTTGAAATGGTTATATCTGGCTGTATGAGAAATAAGTATGGTAATTATGCTGTCGTGGCGAAAGAAGAAGATATTGCCGGGCGTTTTGTTGATTATTATATCGAAGATGTAGTCTCGAATTACAACAAACAAAGTGTATATAAGGCATTATCAGATGTACCATCTTATTTGACAAAAGTCTTTATAAGGAAAGATGTATATATTGATTATGCTCGTGTCTTGAATAGTTCTGCTATTGTCGCAGGGCGCAGCAGATCGGGAAAGACAACAGCAATAATATCAGTTTTCTTATTGCCGATTCTTAAGCAAGGTCGAGATGATTATGGTTCTACTGTTGTTATTGTAGATCCTAAATCAGCTGAGCTAAGTCTTTGTCCTCATGTCCTCTCTCCAGCTCCTGATGGAAGTGTTGAACATATCTTGGAGGCTATTAGAGATTTCAATCTGCTTCGCGTTGAACGTCAGAAAATTATAAATGATTTCTGTAGGTCTGAAGGCAAAGCCGTTAAGTGGTTTGACATAGGAATGAAGCCTTGCATTCTGTTCCTTGATGAATTTGTTAGTATTCAGGATATGTTTCCGAAGAAAGCATCGAAGGAAAAACCTGATTACAGTCTTGTGGATTTTCAAGGGTTGTTGCGTCAGATAGCTACACAAGGCGCTTCAGCTGGATGTTTCCTTATTTTGTCCACGGCTGAGGCGTCTGTGGGAACTGGTGGTCTTGAAACAGCAGTTAATAATGCATGCGGAATCCGTGTTTTGTTTAAGCCGAGTTTAGAAGAGGCGCGGTATTTATGGAGTAGCGAGGCGCTCGAGGTAATGCGCGAAAGGCAGTATTCTGCTGGTGATGCGTGGTTTTCGGCAGATGATGGTATAAATAACAGCGTCAGGTTTGTTAAGTTTCCTCGCTTGGAGTTTGGCGAGTATGTAGCTTTGGCAGACTTGTTGTCGATGTACTATAACGACGCCGATGCGCACAGCGCGGAGTGCGAAGCAAACGAGCGCTGTGCTGTGTCGGCGTCTGATGATGAGAAAACCGCATAATATAAGGCTGGGGAGGGCTTGTTATTCCCCAGCCTTAATTTAAAAGTGTGTCAGTTATCCACTTGAAAAGCTATATAAATGAAGCACTGTTGGCACAATAACGCGTGATTTTGGAAGAATATGTGTTTTTTTCATGTAAACATGAATGCATTTTTCTCTCTTAGATTGATGGTTTTCCCTGAAAGCAACCAAAACAATCATGTTTATTCTCCAAAATGGACTTTCTGAACAGCTCGTTTTCGCTATCAAATCCTGTTATTTCTAATTGTTTCCGTTGTCGGATTAATAATGCTAATTGCGCTATGCTTACCTTATCGAAAGGAGACTGGAGTATGACACGGAAGAAACAGACAATAAAGTCAAGAAATTTCATGTACGAACAGCAAGTCGCACATCTTCCTAATAATATGACTGTGGATGAAATATATACTCATGTCGAAGATACTTTGAAGCCTAAACGCATAGCTTGCATCGTACATGATAAGGATAAAAAAGACGATAACAAAACACCAGCCGAACCTCATATTCATATGATGCTTCAATTTGATAATGCTCGTTCAGTTAATCATGTTGCTGATGAAATCGGAGACAATCCGCAACAGTTGGAAATCTGGAAGGGAAATGTTGATAATGGTTTTTCATATCTGATTCATGCAACGGATAATTCAAGGCATAAGCATCAGTATTCTTGTGATGAGGTTAGAGCGAATTTTGATTATCCTGCAACGATAGCCAGAATATCTAAAAAGGTTTCAAAGGTAGTTGCAGTTTCCAGCGCTCACAAGATAAATGGGATTCTTGATCTGGTTGCAACAGGCGAAATGTCTTTTGCTGAAGCAAAGAACCAGATGTCCGGTTCTGACTTCGCAAAGGCAGGAGACAAGTTGAAGAAAGCTCATGAGCTTTATCTTGAAAGAAGAGCGGAAGAACTTCATAAACAAATGATTGAGAATGAAGAGATTGTTTCGGTTCACTGGTTCTACGGTGAAAGTGAGACTGGTAAGTCATTCCTTGCAGAAAGATTAGCATCTGAAATGGGCGTTCCGTATTATAAAACAACGACCACTACTGACCCGTTCCAGTTCTATCAGGCGGAACAGACTATTATTTTAGATGAGTTAAGACCTGAGGTGATACCGTTCTCAGAATTGCTAGCGCTTTTGAATCCGTTTTCAAGAGGGAAAATAGCTGTATCATCCAGATACTTTAATAAGGCGTTGTCATGCAAGACCTTTTTTATTACCACACCTTATAATCCTTGTTCATTTTATCGTGGTTATAGAATGAAACAGATTGATATGGGAGAGCAGTTGTATAGACGCCTCTCTTCATGTGTTAAATTCGAATTAGATTATATATACAAAATGGAATATAATCCGCAGTTCCATGAATATACGCCTGTTGATAAGAAACCTAATCACTATAGCAAGCAGAATCAGGCGCCTTATACCCTTAACAATATTTTTGACAGCATAAACTAATAAAAGACCGTAACACCGAAAGGAGTATTAAATATGAAAGATATACCGATTTGGGAGAAATACACCTTAACTGTTCGAGAAGCTTCTGAGTACTTCCATATTGGAGAGAAAAGACTTCGCCAGATTATTGAAGAAAACAGCGATGCGGATTTTATCATTTTCAATGGTAATCGCGCCATGATTAAACGTAAATGTTTCGAGAGATTCATCGATGAATCTTCAATTATCTAGATGATATTTGCTTTTTCTGCATGGGATAAGCGGAATAGATAACCTGTATTCAGTCCGTTATGATATATTAACTATGTATCGTATCGGACTGTTTTTTCGAAAGGAGTTCGATAAATAATGAATAAAAGGAGAGATAACAGAGGAAGAATTTTACACAATGGGGAATCTCAGATGCCCGATGGTCGCTATCGTTTTAGATATAACGACATATTTGGCAAACCGAGAGTAGTCTACAGCATCAGACTTGATAGACATGACCCTGTACCAGCTGGGAAAAAGAAAACTCTATCTCTTAGAGAATTGGAAAACCAGATTAAAGCTGACTTGTTTGATCATATTGTTTCTCATGGTGGAAACCTTACCGTTTTGGAATTGGTTGAAAAATATATTTCCACCAAGATAAACGTAAGACAAACAACAAGCAAGGGTTATGGAACGGTTATCAATATCTTGAAGAAAGACCCTTTTGGAAAGAAAAGGATTGATACTGTAAGAATATCTGATGCAAAATGCTGGTTAATAAAGCTCCAGCAGAAAGATGGTAGAGGCTATAGTTCAATTCATAGCATACGAGGTGTTCTTAGACCTGCCTTTCAAATGGCTTGTGACGACGACCTTATCCGTAAAAATCCGTTTGGATTTCAGCTTGTTGAGGTTATTGTTAATGATAGTCTGAGACGAGAAGCTTTAAGCCGTGAAGATGAGCGTAAGTTTCTTAAGTTTGTTAAAGAGGATTCCCATTTTAGCCAGTATTACGAAGGTATATATATCCTCTTTAAAACAGGAATGCGCATTTCGGAGTTCTGCGGTTTGACTGTCCGTGATATATCATTCGAAGAACACTCGATTAACATCGACCATCAGCTTATGAAGAATGGTTCAAAAGGATATTATATCCAGCAGACCAAAACTGAAAGCGGAACAAGGGTTATACCTATGACGCCTGATGTTGAAGCTTGTTTTAAGAAGATTATTGAAAACAGGAAACCGCCGAAAAAAGAACCCATAATCGAAGGAAAGACTGGTTTTCTTTACTTTGATAAGAATGGTAGCGTAATGTATTCGCTTCATTGGGAGCATTACTTTAAGCATATAAGAACCAAGTATAATAATATTTACAGGGTTCAGATGCCTTTAGTGACACCTCATGTATGCAGACACACCTATTGTTCAAACATGGCAAAGTCTGGCTGTAACCCGAAAACCCTGCAGTATCTCATGGGTCATGCGGAGATAGGGGTAACCCTCAATACCTACACCCACGTCAAGTATGAAGATGCGAAAGCGGAAGTTACAAAGTTAAAGATTGTGTAAATGCCCTCAACCCTTGAAAATGCTCATGGTTAAAGTCCTTGTTTTTAACCAAGAAATTAACCACTTTTGAAGCCACGATAAGGCTAAAAAAGCCACGAAAAGCTGAAACGACAAGTTGATAAGAGTAATCGCGAAGTTCTTGAAAACTGGTGCTTTTCGAAGCATAACAGGGTAAATCGTAACCATGATAAAAGTATTATTCGTCTGCCACGGCAACATCTGCCGCTCCACTATGGCGCAGTCGATGTTCCAGGACATGGTAAATAAAAGAGGTATCGCTGGTCAGTTCGAGATCGATTCCGCTGCGACGAGCCGCGAGGAGATCGGCAACGGGCCGCACTACGGC
>JAFXXN010000185.1 GCA_017542245.1 Lachnospiraceae bacterium | reverse complement strand
GTCTATAAGGATTACGCAATACCGCAGGAACCTCGCAAGGAAGTCAATGCCATATATGATATTTTCAAGGTTCAAGTGCCTTATAAAATCCCACTTACTACCATAGAGGTGTAAGTCGAAAATTTATGCGGAATTATAGATTATTTCAATCAAAGATACTATGTTTTATGCAGACTGCATCTTCCAGCTAGCAGCTTCCTCTCTGAGTTTTATGAAGTTGCTGTATTTTTCGTTGGTCTTAAGCAGTTCTTCATGTGTACCGCAGCTGATCGTTCCTCCGTCAAGCACAACGATCTTGTCGGCATTTCGGATGGTCTTTAGTCTGTGAGCGATCATGATAACCGTCTTATTTTCAGTCAGTGCATTAAAAGCAGCGATCAGTTTATCTTCATTCTCAGGGTCCACATTGGCCGTTGCCTCATCCAGGATAATGATCGGAGCATCTTTTAATATTGCTCTGGCTATGGATATTCTCTGTTTCTCTCCTCCCGAAAGTGTTGCGCCGCCTTCACCGATCACTGTGGCATAGCCTTCCGGCAGCGACATGATAAAGTCATGGCAGCATGCCTTTTTTGCAGCAGCTACAACCTCTTCATGACTGGCATTTTTCATTCCGAACTTAATATTGTTTTCAATTGTATCCGCAAAAAGATATACATTTTGAAAAACCATGCTTATCCGTGACATCAGACTTTCAAGCGTGTAGTCTTTTACATCCCGTCCGCCAATGGAAACGCTTCCTTTATCTACATCCCAGAAACGAGCGATCAACATGGCAAGCGTTGTTTTGCCGGAACCGGACGAACCTACAAAAGCCGTCATGGTCTTTTCCGGGATCTTAAGGCTTATATCCTTTAACACCTCATTGTCTCCATATGAGAAAGATACATGATCAATCGATATCCCGTAATTCTCCGGTCTGTAATCTTTGCCGTTTTCATCCATTACCGGAAGAGTATTGATCTTCTCAGCTTCCTCTATAGAACTTGAAACCACCCGGAGTACTGTAAGCCCGGCCCCGGTCTGCTCTATATCGGCAAAAACCTGAAATGATATGATAACTGCCATCAAAGCATATGTTATCGTCATATTTCCATTAATAAAAAGCCACACCGCTGCGAGCAGGAACAATGCTTTAAATGCACCCAGGATTATACCCTGAATTTCTCCATAAGGGATGAACAGTCTCTCCAGTGCAAGATTGCTGTCTCTGTTACCGTCGATAGCTTTTTTCAGTGCCGCATCTCCCTTGCCGGTCAGGTTAAATGATTTTATAACACTCATCCCCTGAAGACTTTCAAGTACTTTTGAGACCAAGGCAGCCTCGTTTTTCTGCCTTACCGGAGATAATGCCCGGCTTTTCTTTTCCATGGACGATGTTATAAGCATGTAAATAGCCATGCCAATCAGATCGATCAGTCCCAGCCGCCAATCAAAGAATAACACACAGATTAAAAACACTATAGCATTCATCAGTCCGCTGAGTATCATAACGATAACATTTGCACCTTGATTCTCCACAACATCCAGTACGGTAGTTGCAATACCGGTTACCTGGTCAAGATTGTTGTCATCGAAGTATCCCATAGGAACCTTTTTTAGTCTTTCCGCGATATCGAGTCTCTTATAAGCACTCATATAGTAGCCTGCATGAACGCCTTGAAGGTCCGCTGCCATTTTCAAGATTAATTGTCCTACAATCCCTATACCTAAGAATATTAGTGCCGTCCCGACAGGCTTCATTGTAGTATCTCCCTCTTCAAATGCCAGAAGGACAAAGTATATTGCAGCCATCCTGAACATCCCGAAAAGGGACTTAAAAAACGAAATAATGATTGCCCTGTAGATTTTGCTTTTTTCCTGTCCGGAAAAGCTTATGATTTTTTTGATCGCCTCAAGCATTATGCTGCACCTCCTTCACTGATATGTGCATTCCACATCGAGTTATAAAGAGCACTCTTTTTAAGAAGCTCCCTATGAGTTCCTGCACATTCAACCGTGCCATTGTTTATCAGCACAATCTGGTCTGCATTAGTTATCGTTGAAAGTCTGTGGGCAATGATGATCACCGTCTTATCCTTCATCAGTTTAGTAAGAGCCCTTTGTATTACAGCTTCGTTCTCCGGGTCGATATAAGCTGTTGCTTCGTCTAAAATTACAACAGGTGCATCTTTAAGCATAGCTCTGGCGATGGCAATACGTTGGCGTTCCCCGCCGGAAAGGTGGGCTCCACCGCTTCCCACTTTTGTTTCATAGCCTTGTGGAAGCGCTCTTATGAATTCATCACAGCCGGACGCAATAGCTACTTCACGAACCTTTTCATCAGAAGCCGATGTCTTTCCCATACGGATATTATTCATGATCGTATCGTCAAACAGCCAGTTATCCTGTGATACATATGCTACCTGATCATAGAGCTGTTCCAGAGGAATTTCCTTCAGGTCTTTTCCGTCCATTTTCAAAGAACCCTCCTTCACATCCCAGAATCCGCCGACAAGCTTGGCAACGGTTGATTTGCCGCTTCCGGAAGGACCGACAAGTGCGGTAAAGCTTTTCTCTGGAATCATTAAATTAACATGGTGCAGAACTTCCTCATCTTCGTGATAAGAATAGCTGACATCACAAAACTCTATATTATGAGTTGCAAAGTTGACCGGGGTTTTCGAATGCTCCTGTTCTTCTCCGGAGAGCAGTTTATCTACAGTTGCTACGGTAGTCGCCACTTTTGCGGAAGAATCCGTAAACTGAACTGCAGCAAGGATAGGTCCTACGATACACATGGAAAGCATGATCGAAGTCATGAAAACCTCTGCGGAAATACTGCCTGAGACATACATAACCCATCCTATCGGTAAAACCGTGATCAGAGTGCAGGGTGCGATCGTATAGCAAAGGGCCTGGCATACCTCTGTTTTCTTCATCCAGTAACAATAAAATGCAGCGTTTGCCATAACTTTGTCTTTAAATTTCTGATATGAAGATTTACTCTGACTGTATGCTTTGATTACTTCTATCCCGTGAACATATTCAACGATACTTGCATTCATGTCCTGAGTGATCTCCACGGACTTTTTATAATCTGCGGAATAGCTGGCAGCAATAAAGCCGAAAAACAGTAAGCCTACCGGTACTGAGATAAGACATATAAGTCCCATCCGCCAGTCAACGATCATCATATAGACCCAGACCGCCAATGCACCTATAATATTTGAAGTCAGCTCCGGGATCATATGTGCAATGGGGCGCTCCATACGCTCCACCTCATCAACGATTATCTGCTTGAGCGTACCGCTTGAGGTATCTATGATAGTACCGAGAGGCATTCTGGGAAGCTTGGCAAATATCTGCTTACGTATCTCTCCCAGCAGAGCAAATGCTGCCTTGTGACTTAGACTCAGTCCCATAGCATAAAGAAGGCTTTTTAAAGCAAAGCCTATAAATGCAGCAAGCACATAAACAAGATAATAACTCCATTCCTTATTTCCAGATATCATTCCCGAAATGATCTTTGCTGCGGAAACAAACGGAACGATACCTGATACGACACCAAGGACTGCTAAAATAATAGACATCAGCAATTTGCCATGTTCAGGCTTTGCAATCTCCCATATTCTCGCCATGGGATTTGGTTTTTTTTCTTTCAAGTAAGTGTACCTCCTGTAAATTATTGGGTTAGTTTCGGCTAACTTATATCCGATAAAAACCGCCTTCTCTTAGAGTAAATTAAAGAAGGCGTTAGTATCCCTTATAAATCATAACCCCATCAGATTCTTCCAGCCGCCTTTGAAAAACTTATCCATATTTTTGCAGTATGATAATGCTTCATCTCTATCAAAATCATGTATTACCGTTTCAAACATGGCGTTAATCGAACATGTAACCAGTAAATGTATCTCTTTTCGAGGGATATCGTTTATGGAAACACCTCTGTCTTTTAATATTCTAAAGTATTCAACGGTTGCATTCTCTTCAATCTCAATTAAAGTCTCCGTGAAGTTTTCATATCTGGTCCCTTGTGATTTACATATGATCAGTTTAAAAGAATCAAAATGGTCATATATATATTCCATAAGCCACATCGCTTCATCGGAATTATCCCACAATTCATCAGGGGACACACTTCCGGCATTCTCGTATTCTACATTCTGGAAGTTATCATATTGTGACATTAATGCAGATAGATCATCATCAACAAGTGCCGCAAACATTTCTTCCTTGTCTTTAAAATGCTTGTATATTCCGGATACCGTTATTCCCGCATTCTCCGCTATACGTCTCATGGATGCATCTTGGAAATCATATTCCATAAATTCCTTCTTAGCTGCTTCCAAAAGTCTCTCATGACTTTCTGTCTTGTCTCTTGGCATAATTCCTCCATAATAAAAGAACAGTGTTCTCCAACAATTGTTAGTGTACACTGTTCTCTTACATTTGTCAACTACTTTTTTTAAAAATTTTATACCAAACTTCTAAGAATCTCGATATAGTTTAAGGTCAACTGTGACGGATGCAGACTACCCGGGAGTATATATCCTATCTCCATATAATCATCTACATTCAGCGGCTTTGCGATAATATTCGGTCCGTTAAGTTCTTCACTTATCACCCCGCTGCATATGGTATAACCGTTCAATCCTATCAACATGTTAAAAAGAGTCGCACGGTCGCATACCACCAGTTCTTTGTCACAATCTACAGTACTTAGTATTTCTTCCGAAAAATAAAATGAATTATGGCTTCCCTGTTCATAAGAAAGACGGGGATATGGCTTTAGATCATCGAGCGAAAGGATCCTCTTTTTTGCCAAAGGATTTTCTTTACCTATGAATACATGTGGTTTTGCTTTAAATAATGTAGAAAAGGTTAATTCGTTATCTTTAAGCGTCTTTCTTATTATAGTTTCATTGAAGCTGTTTAGATACAAGATTCCTATCTCACTTCGTAAATGGGCAACATCATCTATGATTTCATATGTCTGAGTTTCACGCATATGAAATTCATATTTATCGCCGCCATGCTCTTTTAAGAGTCGTACAAAAGCTTCTACTGCGAATGAATAATGCTGTGAAGATACACAGAATCTTTGCTTTCCGGTGCCTTTCCCCGTATATCTCTCATTTATCAGATTTGCCTGTTCCAATACCTGTCTGGCATAACCCAAAAATTCGTCTCCTTCCGGAGTCAGTTCTATACCTTTGTTAGAACGAAAGAATAATGTTATCCCATATTCCTTTTCAAGTTCGTGAATGGCAGACGTTAAAGAAGGCTGGGCTATAAAAAGTTTTTTGGCCGCCTCTGTTATATTTCCTGTTTCTGCTACTGTTACTGCATACTGTAGTTGTTTTATTGTCATGCTCTTTCTCCTTCATCTGACGGTGGGGACGGTTCTCTTTGTCACCAATATAGAATTTGTTAGTATAATATCATATATCATAGAAAAAATCTATGGTAAGTTCAAAAAAATATATATTTTACCTATCAGTATAATAGGTTTATAATGCACACCAAGATATTCAAGAGTTCGAATGCATTTCCCCAAAATACTAAGTCATTCGAAGCATATCGAAAATACTAAAAACATAAGGAGATATTAAAAGATGAGCACATTACAGACACCATTTCGTTACGATTTTGTAGGAAGTTTCTTAAGACCACAGGCATTAAAGGATGCCAAGGCCGCATTTAAGGACGGAAAGATCAGCCAAGAAGAACTTGACAAGGTCATCAACGAAGAAATCACAAAGGTAGTAAAAAAGCAGAAAGAACTCGGATACCATGTTATCACCGATGGAGAATTTAGGAGAACCTTCTGGCATCTTGATTTTATGTGGGGATTTGAAGGAGTTGACCACGAAGCTACCGGCAGAGGCGTTCCGTTCCATGATGAGCTAGCTGTACTAGATGATACCTATCTCGTAGGAAAGATCAAAGCAAAGGCACATCCTTTTGTAGAATATTTTAAATTCTTAAAGAAGTTTGAAGATGAAAACACCGTAGCTAAATACACCATCCCGGCACCTGCACAGCTTTTTCAGCAGATGGTAGTACCCAGCAATCTCCCTAATACCAGAAAGTTCTATGCTACCAATGAGGAACTGATAGAGGATATAGGGAAAGCATACCAGGATGTGATCAAGCAGTTTTACGATGCAGGTTGTCGCAACCTCCAGTTAGATGACTGTACATGGGGAGCACTTGTAGGTGATGCTGCAAAGCAGAGATATAAGGCACTCGGTCTTGACTTAGAGGAAGTAAAGGCACAGCTTCTTAAGGTTAATAATCTGTCACTCGAAGGAAAGCCCGCAGATATGATCATTAACTCTCATATCTGCAGAGGCAATTATCATTCTACATTCTTTACAAGCGGCCCTTATGATAGTGTAGCTGACTATGTATTTGCCAAGGAAAATGTTAATGCACTCTTCCTTGAGTACGATGATGAAAGGTCCGGCGGCTTTGCTCCTCTCGCAAAGGTATCCGCAGACAAAAAGGTTGTACTCGGACTTATAACCACCAAGTCTCCTGTTTTAGAGAATAAAGAAAAAGTTATCGCAAGAATCCATGAAGCAGCAAAATATGTCCCGCTTGACAGACTTTACTTAAGTCCCCAGTGCGGATTTGCTTCCTGCGAGATTGGCAACAAGCTTACTGAAGAAGAACAATGGGCAAAGCTCAAGCTCGTTAAAGAAATCGCTGAAGAAGTATGGGGTAAATAATCTAATATTTTATCGCAGATCGTCGTTATGATGATCTGCTTTTTTTATGCCAAATTGTTCGTTATAGAAATGGATAAAAAATAGAAAAACGGATTAGACATAAAGAAATGGATATGATATATAGTTAGCATAAAGTAACAACACACAAAGAAAGGCGAAGAGAAATGTTTATCAATTTAAAAAATGCAAAAAAGTACTATGGAAAAGGCGAAAGTGAAGTGAGAGCTCTGGACGGAGCATCACTTGAGCTTGAAGAAGGCGGAGTATATGTAATTTTAGGTCCGTCAGGCAGCGGTAAATCAACACTCTTAAATATGCTGGGTGGGTTGGACAGTCTGGATGACGGAGTATTGGAAATAGGCGGTGCCAAGGTTTCGGGTATGAAGGATAAAGAACTGGTGGAGTATAGAAGGTCCGATGTAGGCTTCGTATTCCAGTTTTATAATCTTATTCCAGATCTGACCGTAAAAGAAAATATCCAGGTAGTATCAGATATAACTGATAAATCTCTGAGTATAGATGAAGTAATGGAGGCAGTGGATATAAAGAAATATGAAAACCATTTTCCGTCTGAGCTTTCAGGAGGTCAGCAGCAACGCGTGAGTATCGCCAGGGCACTTATCAAAAATCCCAAGATACTTCTCTGTGATGAGCTGACCGGTGCATTGGATAGTAAGTCAGCAAGACTTGTTTTAAAATTTATTGAGGAAGTAAATAAAAAGTTCCATACAACAATAATCATTATAACCCATAATGAGGCCATAGCAGGGATGGCTGACCGCATTATCCGTATAAAAGACGGGCAGGTATCATCAAATACAGAGAATTCAAATAAAAAGACTGCCGAGGAATTAGTTCTGTAAGAAAGAGGAAATATTGAAATGACACTTAATAAAAGATATGCAAGAAATTTTAAAAACAATATTTCATTTTATATCTGTGTATGCATCTTGACAATACTGGTCGTAGTATTGTATCTTGATTTTGATGCTGCGGCAGTTAAAATGAATGATTCACTGGATATATTCCGTGAAAGATTCTGTGTTGAGGATGCACAGTTTTCTGTACTAAATGAGATAAATGATGAAGAAATAAAGAGTTTAGAGGAGAAATATAACATTCTGCTTGAAAAACAGCGCTATATTGATTATATAATAGAAGATGGAAATTATGAATTAAGAATCCTTAGTGTACCAAAGAAAATAAATCTTTATGTTCTAAGCAGTGGAGATGTTGAAAAAGATACACCGTGCACTTCGGTTGAAAAAGGGAAAATACTCTTAAACGAAGGTCTGGCTACGGGGAATGATATTAAAGATGGCGATATAATAAAGGTTGATGATAACTCGTTTGAATTTATATCATCCTTTGAAAGACCTGATTATCTTTTCCCTATAAAAGAGGTAACTGATACCTATGCCCTAAAAGCCGAATTCGGAGTAGGTCTTGTAAATGATGAAGACTTTGAAAAACTTGCAGATAAGGCTAAAGAATTAAATAAGGTAAAAGAATACTATGTTATAAAATATAATTCGGATAATAAGAATGAAGTCCGAAAAGAGATAAACGAAAGATTTCATATGCTTTCGTATCTAAAGGCAGACACTAATACACGTGTAGGTACTCCTAAAAGAGAGATTACACAGACATCCAACCTGATGAATGTAGCAATAATTGTGTTGGTAATATTTATATCTGTAATAATAGCTGCAGTTATCGGGCGAAGGATCAAAGGTGACAGAAGGCAGATAGGAATACTTATAGCCTTAGGATACAAAAAGAAGGCACTTTCAAGACATTATGCCGTATACGGTTTGGTATCAGGTCTGGCAGGCACTTTACTTGGAGTTATAATAGCATTTATACTTTCGGATAAATTGATCGGTTTCCTGTTTTTTAAGATTGAACCAATACCCACCGGATACAATATTTCATTGGTAAATGTCGTTTTATCCGTTTTGTTCCCTACGTTTGTTTATACTTTTTCGGTGTACAGGTCAGCAAAGAAAGTAATGAAGAATGATGTCATTACTATGATCTCGGGCAGAAGCGGCAGGAAAGGCGCTTCAAAGCTGCGTATGGAAAAGAGTTCCTTAAAAGCTTCTACAAAGTATAAGCTTCGACAGATTATCGGAAAACCCGGAAGAAGTATAATCGTCATTTTAGGACTCGGAATAGGCGGTATGCTATATTCATTCTGCCTGGCAGCTATTGATTCTATGGACAGTTATGTTAAACATACTGTGGATCAGATAGGTACCTTCAATTATGAATATTTCTTAAAGAATCCGGAAATCGGAAAGCCTGACGATGGAAATGCAATATTGGGTGTCAGCTACGAGGTAAAGGGACGTGAGGATATCATGATGCTGCTGGGTATCGACAGTCCTGACATGATTAATTTCTCTGATCCGGACGGTAACAAACTTGATTTTGAAAAAGACAGATTCTATATTACCTCAATGGCAAGTCTTGCATTTGATAAGGAAAAAGGAGATACCGTAACAATAGTTGACCCGATAACTCTTGATAAATATAATATAACTGTAACGGATATAGTAAAGAATGATTCTCAGGCTGCTATTTATTGCTCAAGAGAGAATGCTGCAGAAATACTTGGGTTTGACACCGGTCTGACCGGCGGTGAACTGCCATATAATGTTATAATGTCTGAAAAGGCTCTTGATATAGAAGAAGACAAACTCATGAAGACTATATCAAAGCAGTCTCTTGCCGATCAGATAAACGAAGTAAAGATAGGCATGGAAAATGTCACTGGCGCAATTGATGTATTTGCTATAATAATTTGTGTTGCAGTTGTATACATGATGGTAAATGTTTTGATAACCGAGTCAACACCGTCAGTTTCAATGCTTAAAGTACTGGGATACAGAAACAAAGAAATCAATTCAATGGTATTGAATGTATATCACCTGCTGGTACCGATTGCTCTTATCTTAAGTTTGTTGTTGGGCGTTTTCGGTGTTAAAGCTGTTTTTACCATTAATGTATCAGAGTATAAGACTTACCTTGAGACATTAATATATCCGTTATCGATATTAAAAATGTCTGTTTTGATTATAGCCAGCTATGTATTATCTCTGTTTTTATTAAGGGGAAAAGCAGGAAAGGTTGACCTTGTAGAAAGTTTGAAGGATAATCGTGAGTAAAAAAGCGAAGGATCTTGTTCAAGAAGGATGTGTGTAAATGAATAATAAAGACTTTAAAATGGAAGAACTACTTGAACAGCTTAGTGCAGTCCCATGGATAAAGGATTACATAGAATGTGTGCCGCCCGAGTTCCTGGAAATGATTTTTGGTGCAGCAGGTATTAGTGTCAGAGCAATAAATGGCACTGTAATAGAGGCAGAGTTTAAGAATCCGGGTGGTGTAGCAGAGAAAAGCTGGAAATATTATGTTTCAGAACCATATCCCGGCATCAGAGTGATGAGCGGTAACATCACGGGGCTTGTTAAACTTATTGGCATAGGTAAAAAAATGCCTGAAGGTGAGACATCAGTCATCCATTATTGTGTAAAGGGAAGATGTGAGATCCTCACCAAAGATGGAATGTATGCATTTATGGAGCCGGGCGTATTGTGCCTTGAAAGTCACAAGCATAAAGAAAAGAATTTTAATTTTTTTGGCGAAGACTATGAAGGGGTAGAGATAGGCTTTGACCTCGATAAGTTTGATGAAGAGCAGATAAAATATCTGCAGAGCTTAGGCGTTGATATTATGGAGCTTAAAGAACGATATGAAAGGGATGCCGATTATTATATCGGAAATGTTACAGAGTTGCTCAAAGCCTCCATAATGGAGCTTGACGGATTAATGAAAAGTGATTTTGTGGATAATCTCACAATATTTTTATCTGCACTAAGGATTATTAACCAGATTAAAACAGGTAATATTCAAACAGATACCAACAAGTTTTATCTTACTAAGGGGCAGAGAAAGATAGTATCTGAGGTACATGATCAGCTCGTGGGTTCTCTTGATACCGGCGTTACTGTTGAAGCACTTGCAAAAAAGTACGGTATCAGTCCCATATCATTGAATAAATACTTTTCAATAATGTATGGTGATACCGTACATAAATATTTACAAAGCTATCGTATGGATCATGCGGCTAAGCTTCTCACTGATACCAATAAGAGTATTGCAGACATTGCTCTCGATGTCGGATACGAGAACCAGGGGAAATTCGCCACTTTATTTAAGCGAATATATGGAATGTCTCCGCTTGAATATAGGAGATTAAAGAAATAATCTCATAATACATCTATCTAATAACAGATCGTCATAATGGCGGTCTGTTATATGTAATATTGTAAAATATCTATATCATTCAAATATCTGATCCAGGATACTCTCTATCATAAAATCAAGAGTCTTCTCCAAACCGGAAGGATGGAGTATATCCCTTGACTGTGCAGCCAGTACGTATAACTTGATCAAGTTTGCTACAAGTGCTACATCTATATCCTTGCGGATCCCTTCAAGATAACTGAAAAGCCTTGCAGCTACCAGTTTTTCATGGCCGATATCCGGGGTTACATTGGGCAGTTTTGACATAAGTGCCGCTTCATCCTGCAAAGTCATGTATGCATATATACTGTATCTCTTATCTGTCATGGATTTTAAAAATTCTTTTGCTTCATCCCTGCCAACCTTACGCTTTCCTTCAAGGATATCGGGACTTACAAATCTTCTTATCCCATTAACCCGCTGAAAGCGTATAAGCTCATACATGTATTCTTCTTTATTCTTAAAAAAATGATAAAATGTACCTACCGCTATGCCGGCAGCTTCCGTAATCTTTGCAACCGAGGTATGAGTCATACCGTACTTTTGAAGCAACGGGAACCCTGTCTGAAGCATTTTAAGCTTCAAGCTCTCCTTTTCTTCTTCCTTAAAAACTCTTATCGGCATACAAACTTACCTCAACTTTCTTAATTTATTACAGGAACTCACTCATTTCTGCGGTTCTCCTTTAAGGCCTCCACCATATTGATCTTGGCGATTTTTCTTTTTTGAAGCAGCAGGGATATCTCATAAGCAATAAATATTATCACAAATCCGATAAGTAAGCCTACAGCTGTCCTTAAGTTTAATTCTGCCTTAAAATATATGCCAAATTCCTCTATTGTATCTGCAAATCCCACTTCCGCAACCTTAAACGTAAGGGGTATCCCCACAAGGAAACCGATTATCACAAGTATCATATTTACATCGAGTACTCTGTTTCCTATCTCTTTTTTAGAAAAGCCCAAAACTTTCATGACCGATATACCCGTCTTTGACTCCCCTACTATCATATTTATCACCAGATACATGATAAATATGCAAAGCAGTGCACCAAATACTATAATAATATATACTACAGCATCTATCGGTCCCATAAGCTCTTCAAACAGTGCGCTGTGCTCGCTCATGACCACTGTGCTTGCAACTATATCAGCTGAAATTGGAATTGAAGTACCGCTTACCATGGCATTATAGTGTACTCCGTCAAAGCCTGCAAGTCTTGATGCATTCTCAATAGATGTATACATATAGGTATGCATGTTGTCATCTATTATGCCGGATATCTCCACGCTATGCTCGGACAGATCAGCAATGCTGTAAAATGTTAATGTATCTCCTTTTTTAACCTTCCATACATTAGAAGCTACATTAGTGATATAATACCCGTTAAGATCAACATCTTCACCATCCATAGTTTTCATTTTAAAATATTCTGATGATTTGTCAACCCCCCAGATATTTACCTGGTTGGTTGAAGCCGGTATTTCATAATATACCGAAAGAACCGGGGACGCTCCCTCACTTCCCTCCGGTATCGTATCCATATCACCAAGATAATTCAGATAATAAAGATATTCATACCCTATGGTCTCTTTTATGCCATTCTCCATCATATCCGTCATCAATGTCTTCATTACAAATCCAAGCAATAAAAGAATTGAAGCTATCATTACTCCAAGCACTGTTACAGCGCTTCGTCCGGGATGCCCCACTATGCTGCGGACCTTTAACTTCAACCCGGTCCGGATACGTCTCTTCCGAAGGATATTTATGGTTTTTGTATCCTTGCCGGTATTATTTAACAATTCAATTGCAGAAGCTTTAAGAAGTTTTCTTGAAACTATCCAAACCGTAAGAACATATAATAAACTCGGAAGTAACAATGCGACCAGACAAGCCGGGATATTATACTCAGTTTCATATATAAGCTTTTCATAGTCATTTTCTATATAAAACGCACTGAATGCTTTTGTAAATGGTACAGAAAGACCCAGTCCCAGTACACTTCCGACTATACCCGGTATAATTCCGTAAATTACATAATGTCTGATTATTTCACTTCTTGTGACACCCAAAGCCATAAAGGTACCAAGCAGTGTCTGTTCGCTCCTGATCATCCTTCCAAGTACCATGACTACCAATGCAATAACAATTATAAAAAGTATCGGAGAAAGCTTTTTTGCCATTCCGCTTACTCCTTCACCCTCACTTTCAGGAGATGAAATACGCGGGTTAGAATCCTTAGCTATATAACTTTTCATTATATAATCCGCATTTACTTTTTTGCGGAAATTGAGTTCATTATCCTGCCTGTTATAGATTACTGCATAGCAAGTTTTTTCTTCGGCATCAATTCTATCATATGTTTCTGCAGTAACATTAATGATCCCGAAATTTACATTATCCCTGAACATATCTCCGGCATCTTTCAGCATAAAGAGATAGTCTCCTTTTGTGGTATATCCTGTTACTGCAAACTCCATACCGCCAAAAGAATATAAATCATTTACCGATATACCGTTTTCTTTTGCAAAGTTTTCCGTAAGTGTTCCCTCAAAAAGCCCAACAGCTTCTCTTCCGTCACGTGTCTCACTTAAATTGACTTTAGTATGGTTTTTAAATACCCTTAGAGTCTTTTCCCCTTCCTTTATATCCTTATAGGAGTTTTCCTCCAGAAGTACATCATATTCCTTTTCAAGTTTTTCAATCTCATCATCATGTATCGTTTTGTAGGTCGAAAACTCAGCATTTTCAACCTTCAGTCTTTTCATATAATCCTGTATCAGATCTGTCAAAGTATTTCCCGTTGACGCCGCTGCTATGATAAATGCAGAGATAAGCATGGTAAGGATAGTACTTATCAGGTAAAATGACAGATTATTCTTTATATTCCTCTTGATCCTCTTATTCAGTGTCTTCACAGTTCCATCTCCTCTGCTTTTATTTTAGCATTATTCACTGTATCAGAAACCACCTTGCCGTCCTTTATCCTTAATACTCTGTCAGCCATACCTGCTATCAGTTCGTTATGGGTGATTATCACGATAGTGGTCCCATAGTCCCTGTTCACCTGTTCTATAAGCTGCAGTACTTCTTTAGATGATTTAGAATCAAGAGCTCCTGTCAGCTCATCACAGAGCAGCAGCTTTGGCTTTTTTACCATAGCTCTTGCTATAGCGACTCTCTGTTGCTGTCCGCCCGAAAGCTCCTTTGGAAAATGATGCAGATGTTCACCAAGCCCAAGTTTTTTCATAAGTTCATCCGTATTCAACGGATCAGCAGTCAATTCCGCAGTCATCTCCACATTTTCCAATGCGGTGAGATCCGGTGTTAGGTTATATGACTGGAATACAAAGCCCAGATCATTTCTTCTGTACTTCTCGAGTGCCTTTTGCGACATATCAGATAATTTTTCTCCATCCACCGTGATACTGCCCTCATCAGCAGTATCCAGACCTCCCAAAATATTTAGCAGTGTACTCTTACCGCTTCCCGAAGGTCCGAGTATTACTGCTATTTCCCCTTTCCCGATCTCAAAATCAGCATGGTTCAGCGCCCAAACCATAGCATCGCCCTTCCCGTATTTTTTCACAAGATTTTTTCCTTCAATAAACATTTTGTGCCTCCTAAATTTATATGAATACTATTTGTTATCGTTCACATGTTGCATGTTAGCACATGCTAATTCATTTGTCAAGTGAATGTTTTAATTTTTTATTCATATGTTGGTCTATAAAAAAGAGAAGCCCTCTTACAAGCTTCTCCTTAGCCTTACTTTACAAGCTCCATTTTAAAATCACACAGCTCATCCCCTGCTCCTATTGTCTTCGTTCTGCTGAATTTAAGACCAGGAAGATTGCCGTAGGAATGAACGTCATTCTCACAGAACAGTATGTTCAGCTCCGGACATCCCTGCTCCGTTAGATATTTGTTATACGGGCACTGTATGATATCCATACGGAAACACCCTTTCTCCTTTGGATAAAACACATTCCTAAATCCAGCAGTTTCACCAAACATCTTATGACTCAATGAATCCCACATTTTTAAAAAGAACTTCCTAAAACCCGGGATTTTGCAACATTTGGCTATTTTCTGCCCTGTTTTAGTTGATTTCTCAACCATGATCTTCTTCATCACATCATAAGCCATATCAGGATCAGCTTCCTTCATAGCGAGATAGATAGCTGCTGCCGGGAAAATAAACACATCCGTATGCATAGCCACACCTTTGGGGAGATCCTGGTGATCAGCATACATCCGATACAGCCGCCTATGGGCATCGTGCCATATCTTTTTGCATTCCGTCGAAGACAACCTCGCAGTAATCTCATCCCTAAATACCTTTTTACTTTTCATCGTCTTGATGGTCTTCTTTTTAAGCTCACTTTTTCCTGTCTGCATTATAGCTCCTCCAAAAATCTTTTTATTAAAAAATCAACAATAGCTCTCTTATTGCTTACATCCTAAATCATGAATACCAGCCCTAAGAACATAAATGCATTAGCTATATTCCCCTTAGCAGGTACCTTTGTAGGTGCAAGGAGCAGAAATGCCGGTATAGTATTAAATACACATGCCCAGCCCGGCAGATCAGTTTTGCCTGTTACTACAAGCACAAATAGCAATATATCAAATACTAAAAGCCCAACATAGGCTATCGCGGCTATCGAAGTTCTCTTAAAGAAATCAATAACATTTTTCAAGGCCTCATCAGTCATACCGAGTTTAACATAAAACCATTCCACTGCACCACACAGCACATGGTGAGCTGAGATCAGGACGATAAAAAACATCGCTGCTATAAGCATTATCTGACCGATAACCGGGGATGATACAGAAATCCAACTGCTGATCTCAATATACCCAAAACTCGCCATAAAAAGTGCAAACACTCCCACTAACATTGCAAGTTCCATTTGTTTTAATGACATCGATGAGAAAACCTTCTGCATCTTCTTATTGTCTTTTACATCAGAAAACTCGAAACGACCGTCTTTTGTATAAGCCAGCATACAATCCGTAACACCGCATATGATATGTCCTATAAACGCAATAATAAGTGCTGTTTTCATTGTCTGTTATTCTCTCCATCGTACTACTTTATCATACATATCAACAACTCTACCACCTCTTGTTGATTAGTCTGTGCTAACTATTTATATCACGTTTCAAGGAATAAATCAACCTAAAAAAGAAAGACCCCAAAACCGGGATCTTTCTCGCCAAAAGTATCGTAACCATTATACCAAATCAAAATTTGGTTTTCAAACCCCAAATGATCTTATATGATATTATAAGGATATAAGACGGCGATAGCATCCTTTATAGTTTTTTCTAAAGCCTCACGTCCGTATTTGTCTACTTCGGCCTTGTTCTTCTCTCCGTGTGTCAGACATCCGGCGCCTCCTATACAGCCTCCTATGCATGCCATACCCTCTATGAAATTCGCGTCCAGCATTCCTTTACTCTTTTTCAGCAGAGCGATCTTACATTCTTCTATTCCGTCACAGGAACAAGGCTTTAGATCAAACTCCGTATCTCCGTGTTCTTTTATGGCTTCCTTTACAGCATCCGAAAGTCCTCCCGAACGTGCAAATATCCTGCCGAAATACGAAGCATTGTCCAGTACATTTTCCTCAAGCATTGTTATGTCTATATCTTTTGAATCAAACATGGCCTGAAGTTCTTCAAAGGTCATGACTACATCCACATACGTTTTTACATTTTCTCTTTGAACTTCCGCTTTTTTTGCCGTGCACGGACCGATAAATACGACTTTGCAGCCCTTATCGTTCTCCTTGAGATATTTACCGAGCGTAGCCATAGGTGACATATTGTGAGAGATATGCTGCACCATATCCGGGAAATTCTTTTCTACGAAGCTCACAAATGCAGGACAGCATGAACTGGTCAGAAATCCTTTTTCCACGAGCTCGCGGCTCTCGGCATCAGCCACCATATCCGCGCCTAATGCGGCCTCTATCACGGTATGGAATCCAAGTTTCTTTAAGCCTGTAACGACCTGTCCGAGTTTGGCGTATCTGAACTGACTTGATATCGAAGGGGCCACTATCGCATATACCTTGTATTTTGAATTGCCGGCACTTCTTTTTATTATATCTATCACATCCAGCATAAATGATTTATCCATGATGGCTCCGAACGGACACTGATATACACAGGCTCCGCATCCTATGCATTTATCCTCATCTATGGCTGCCGCCTTATCCTCATTCATATGGATTGCTTTGATCTTACATGCATTTTCACATGGCCTTTTCCGGCTGATTATCGCGGTATAAGGACATACCTTCGCGCAGGAACCGCATTCCTTGCATTTCGATTTGTCTATAACAGCCTCATGATCCTTATTGAACGAAATGGCTCCGAATTTACATGCGTCATAACAGCGATGGGCCAGACATCCCCGGCATGCATTTGTCACTTCATATCCGCCCATAGGACATTCATCACATGCAGTTTCGATGACCTCTATTATGTTTTTGTTTTCTTTGTTGCCACCCATTGCGAGTTTTACGCGGTCAGCCAGTATAGCTCTCTCCTTATACACGCAGCAGCGCATGGTCGGAGTCTTTCCCGGCACTATCATTTTGGGGATATCCATCATGTTTTCAAGCAGATTGTCATTCCATGCCAGACGCGCCACTTCACGCAGAACTTTATATTTTAAATGTTGAACCTTCGTATCGAATTTGTACATTTGCTTTTCTCCTGTTAAAAATAACTTACTTTAATTCTTTTGCCCATTTGCTTTAAGCATGCCGAGAGTTCTTCCACCAGGTTCATTTTTATATTGAATGTTATAGGCAGTTCGGGATTCTGATGAGCGGGATTTACTGCTCTGCCCACATAAAAATTGATGTCAGTAGCCTCCTCGAACAGCATACGACAGATAAGAGAAGCGCCGTCATGGTTGAAGCTCCACTGTTCGTACAGCTCGTTCTTATCCAGTACATCTTTTGCGTATTCTATAACCTTGTTTATCGTTATCACACCCTCAGTCACCAGATCCACACCCTCCAGTTCCGCGATCGGCGGTACATCACTCCGTTCAAAGGTCAGGCTGGCCCTCAGAGGTTTTCCCAGATATTTTGCCGCTATTGACGAAGTAGTTCCGCCGCATATGATATGTTTGCCTTCTTTCGAGAAAAACAATGACATCATGCGGTCACAGTCATCTCTGTTGCGTGGCGGTCCAAACAGGATGTTCATGGGTTCTCTTTTTCTGATCTTTACCACGCATGCCGTTGCATCATCACCCGGATGAAAACCGTATTCTTTGTTACACTGATCTACCAGCATGGTAGCCAGTGTTTTGGCCGTATAACCGGCAAGTGATATGGTCTTCATATAATCGGCTATGTCTTCCCATTTCCAGCCAAAATTATATGCAATGCCTATACCCGCATGCGGGCATCCGTCGCTCATAGCTATCAGGATATCACCCTCCTGAAGCTTTACGACTGATTTGAGAACTTTTTTTCCGCAGATATTCAGCTCATTTTTCGTATAATCATATATATCGTCATTTCTCAAGAATATGACACACGGATTATCGTATTGGATGATCTCTACAGTTTCATTCTCTATCAGGTGTATGATGGTAAAGGTCGAATAAGCCACTCCTCTTACAGAGCATATGGGCAGTGTCGCCGCTATGGTCGATACACATTCCTCCAGATTCATCCCTGCCGCCATCATGGTAGATATGATCTTCGAAGTAAGGGTGGACAGGATACTCGCCTTTACTCCGCTCCCAAGTCCGTCTGCCAAAACTATCACGGATGAATTCTCATCCTGTTCGACTATATCTATATGGTCTCCGCAGAGCTGTTCTCCTTCATGATTAATACTCTTCCAATCGATATCGGCACATAGATTATTCATTTTCTATGGACTCCTTTAACTTTGTAAGGGCTATCTTGGTTTCGGCCGCGGTTTCTCCCAGTAGAGATGCTATCTCCTGAACGATCCTCATCTGTTTATCCACCACCTTATCTGCGACTTCTACTGTCTGACGGCTTATCTTCGCCTTTCTCTCCTTTTGAAGTTCTTCCTCGGTCACATCACGCAGGATACACAGTATCAGTCTGTAACCCTCATCATAAACAATGGTCTTTTCAACGTATTTTTCATACTCAGCCAGATATTCCCTCTTATTATGGATATTTCTTCCGTTCAGCAAAACTGACATAAAATCACCCGGTTCAAGTACACGTACCACCTGGTCGCCTAGAATATCCGACGGCGTTCTTAGATTCAGAATCTTTAACGCTGCCTTATTTACCTGCTGTACCTCCAGCTTGTCGTTTAATACTATAAGTCCATTAGGTGTATTTCTGGCTATGGTATCAGAAAAATTCTCTGCTTTATCCTTTAAGAATGGAAGACACATCGAGATTTCAGCTTTTCCCTGAAGTATCGCCACAGCTTTTTCCCGGCATGTATTATATCCGCATGAACCGCAGTTCAGTTCATCGCTCGGTTTCATTTTTCCCATCTGATGAAGTGTTTCACGGACTTCCTGTTCACTCGGTTCTGTATTTCTCTGATCTATTATAGTAAATTCCTTTTCTATCTCTTTTCTTGAAGGAGTATATACTAAAAAATCCTTCGGACCGGCATATTTTGCCACCGTTACATAATCCTTTACGGGAGACCGGTGGAATTTTTCCATGACAGGTCCGCCTATACAGCTGCCTGAGCATGCTGACATCTCTATAAAACAATTATGTATATTCCCTGATTCTATGTCCTTTAGCGCTCCTATACAATTCTCCATGCCGTCTATTGCCAGATAAGTGTATTTCGGATTATCGAGCGCCATGGTTTTCAGGATTCCTCCGGTAGTGGGGAAAAATCTTGCCCTGCTGTGTTCTTCACTGTCTACCTTTTGTTCCAGTACTATTTTTTCAGACTTGAACCATGCCGTCAGTTCATCAAAAGTAAGAACCGCATCCACTATTCCTTCGTAATACTGTGCCTCGTCTTTTTTTGCGACACAGGGTCCGATAAATACCGTTTTAGCGCCGGGGATCCTTCTTTTTATATCCTTACAGTGTGCCTGCATCGGAGACATTACATCTGCCAGATAAGGAAGAAGTTTCGGGTAATGCTTTTGTATCAGGAGATTTACCGAATGACAGCAGGAAGTGATGATGTTGTCCCTGTCTTCCTGATCGCAGATCCGCTCATATTCACTCTTGACGATGGTAGCTCCGATGGCAGTCTCTTCCACGTCATAGAATCCCAGTTTTTTCATCCCGTCTCTCATCGACTCTATCCCTATTCCGTCATAATTGGCTATGAATGAAGGAGCGAGGCTTGCCACTACAGGTGAACCGCTGCCAAGAAGTACCTTTACTTTTTCAGTCTCGTCAACTATCTGTTTTGCATCCTGGGGACATACTACGAAACACTGTCCGCACATAACGCATTCATTACCTATGATATACGCCTGATTGCCTGAAAATCGTATCGATTTTACGGGACAATGCCTGATACATTTATAACAGTTCTTACAATTAGATTTTTTGAGGACCAAACACTCCATAATATTATCCTTTACTTTCTTTTATAGGATTCAAAACCTTTTCTCTGAAAAAATCACTGAAGTTTTCCGGTGTGATCCCGGTATATACATCATCATCCACCGTAACTGTTACCCCTACACGATTACACTTGCCGGTGCAGAAGCTCCCGGCAAGTGTTATATCATTGTCCAGATCATTGTCAGAAACGGCCTTCTGGAATTTCTCGATGATCTTTTCGGATCCTCTCAGATGACAGGAAGAACCAACACAAATCTGAACGATCATCTTATCTCACCTTTTTTAATATATTTTCTTCAAAAAATTCCTTTACGCCATCCGGTGTTACCGAATGGAATTCATCTTCAACCATAACGCAGACACCCTGCTGACATTTTCCTATGCAGAATGTTCCGGCAAGCTCCACTTCATCGCCAACGCCTGCTTCATTTATCAGATACTGCAACTGTTCAACCACCTGCCTGGACCCTTTGATATGGCAGGAAGATCCTATACATACCGTTACCTTCATATTAACCTCCGCTTTGTTTTATTCGTAATCTACTACATCTATCCATGAATGCAGGAATTCACGTTCATGTGCATTACCTTTTACCATCTGTGAAGCCGCAACTATGGGCATCCACTTCTGAACATACTGCTTTGCCGTATTGCTCTTCCTACAGAAAAGATCCAGATATTTTTTTGCTCCGTCAATATCCCCGTCCAGCCAGAAAAGCAGATATGTACGGGCTGCATCAGCTGAAGCATTTCCCTGGGTAGCGTGGGACCAGTCCAGAATATAGGGTGTCCCATCATCCTTTATGATGATATTTGAAGGATTAAAATCTCCGTGACATACCTTGTTATGTTTCGGCATGGAATCAAGTCTGGTATGAAGGTCATAACGTGCTGTAGCTGACAGATCGGTCTCACTGATCTTACGGTTCATTTTATCTCTCAGTTTATTGAGATCTGGGCAGACCTTTGAATGCATGGTGAGCTGGAGATCCACAAACAGATTCAGATATTCTTCCTTTTTCTCGGGATTTTCCTTCATAAGAGATGCAAGTGTTTTTCCTTTTATATAATCGGAAACGATCGTCCATTTCCCGTCTATCACGGTAACTTCCAGCACTTTCGGGATATTGAGACCCGTTTCTTCTATTCTTGCCTGATTTAATGCTTCATTTAATACATCTGCCTTTGAATAAGACTGGTCAAATACTTTGTATACCTTTTTCCCGTCACGATATACTGTTTTATTGTTTCTTACTGCTATGATCCTGTTTAATTCCATCTCGTTTTCCCTCCTTTAGTTTTTCTTGAGACCGCTTTTTGCTCTACGGTATGACTGTTTGAAATTATGTACGTCATCCACTTCTTCACCGATATTTTTTTCCGGCATTTCGGGCTCTTCGAAGTGTTTCTCTCCGTAATATGCATTCAGATACATCTGCTTGATCTCGCTCATAAGAGGATAACGGGGATTTGCGCCGGTACACTGATCGTCAAATGCCTGTTCTGTCATGGCATCGAGACGGTCAAGGAAGTCTTTTTCATCAGTTACATAATCTTTTATAGCAGGTTTAATACCTACTCTTGCCTTCAAATCGTTTACAGCCTTGATCAGTTTTTCGAGTTTTTCTTCATCATTCTTTCCGCCAAGCTTTAACTCATCTGCTACCATAGCATATCTTGCAAGTGTATGAGGATGATCATACTGACTGAAGGTACCCATCTTTACAGGTGCTTCCGCAGCGTTGAACCTTAGAACTTCTTCAAGCATCAGGGCATTTGCTACACCATGGGGGATGTGATGGAATGCGCCAAGCTTGTGAGCCATGGAATGACATACTCCGAGGAAAGCATTGGCAAAGGCCATACCGGCCATAGTGGCTGCATTTGCCATCTTTTCACGTGCTTCTACGTCTACAGGTCCATTGTCATAAGCTCTGGGCAGATATGTGAAGATGGTCTGTAATGCCTTAACTGCGAGTCCGTCGGTATAATCGGTAGCCATTATCGAAGCGATAGCTTCAAGTGCATGCGATACTGCATCAATTCCCGATGCCGCGGTAAGTCCTTTGGGTGCTGACATATGGAAGTCTGTGTCAATGATAGCCATATTGGGTAAAAGTTCATAATCTGCCAGGGGATATTTTACTCCTGTCTGTTCGTCGGTTATAACCGCAAAAGGTGTAACTTCGGAACCCGTACCAGCTGATGTGGGAATGGCTACAAAATAAGCCTTTTCACCCATCTTGGGGAAAGTATATACACGCTTGCGGATATCCATAAATCTCATAGCCATGTCTATAAAATCTGCTTCGGGATGCTCATACAGAACCCACATGATCTTTCCTGCGTCCATAGCTGAACCGCCGCCAAGCGCTATAATGCAATCGGGCTTAAATGAACGCATGAGCTCTGCTCCGGCCTTTGCACACGCAAGTGTAGGATCAGGTGCAACATCAAAGAATGTCTCATGAACAATTCCCATCTCATCGAGTTTGTCCGATATGGGTTTTGTATATCCGTTATTGTACAGGAAGCTGTCTGTTACGATAAATGCTCTCTTCTTTCCCATTACGTTCTTCAATTCATCGAGTGCAACAGGAAGGCATCCCTTCTTGATATATACCTTCTCAGGTGTTCTGAACCACAACATATTTTCCCTTCTTTCGGCTACTGTTTTTATATTTATAAGGTGCTTTACTCCAACATTTTCAGATACACTGTTTCCGCCCCATGAACCACATCCGAGCGTAAGCGAAGGGGCAAGCTTGAAGTTGTAAAGATCACCGATGCCGCCCTGGGAAGAAGGTGTATTTATCAGAATACGGCAGGTCTTCATACGTGCTTCAAACTCATCAAGTTTCTCCTGTCCGGTCGCGGTGTTGATATATATGGAGGATGTGTGACCGTATCCGCCGTCTGCTATCAGATGTTCTGCCTTGTCAAACGCGTCTTCTATATCCTTTGCTTTATACATCGCAAGTACGGGTGAAAGCTTTTCATGAGCAAATTCTTCCGAAATGTCCACGCTTTCAACCTCACCTATCAGTACTTTAGATCCCACGGGGATCTTCACTCCGGCTATCTCTGCTATCTTGTAAGCCGGCTGACCTACTATCTTGGCGTTGAGGGCACCGTTTATCAGTATGGCTTTTCTTACTTTTTCTATCTCGTCACGCTTTAAGAAATAACATCCTCTGCGTGCAAATTCTTCGCGTACCGCATCATATACGTTTTTATGGACGATAACGGACTGTTCCGAAGCACAGATCATTCCGTTGTCAAATGTTTTTGAGTGAATTATGGAATTTACTGCAAGTATGATATCTGCCGATTCATCAATGATCGCGGGTGTATTTCCGGCGCCTACTCCGAGTGCGGGCTTACCGCTGGAATATGCGGCTTTTACCATTCCGGGACCGCCTGTGGCCAAGATTATATCCGCCTCCTTCATTACAAGGTTTGTCATATCGAGACTCGGAACATCGATCCATTCTATGATACCCTCGGGAGCTCCTGCTTTTACAGCTGCGTCAAGTACTGTTTTGGCAGCTGCTATAGTAGACTTTTTAGCTCTGGGATGGGGAGAAATGATGATGGCGTTTCTGGTCTTAAGAGCTATAAGTGTTTTGAATATAGCTGTTGATGTAGGATTTGTCGTAGGGATAACTGCCGCGATCACGCCGATAGGCTCAGCTATCTTTTTGGTTCCGAATGCCTTGTCTTCTTCGATGACTCCGCAGGTTTTAACATTCTTGTATGCGTTGTAGATATATTCAGCCGCATAATTATTCTTGATAACCTTATCTTCTACTACGCCCATGCCGGTTTCCTCTACCGCCATTTTCGCGAGAGGGATACGTGCCATATTGGCTGCTATGGCCGCTGCCTTGAATATCTCGTTCACCTGCTCCTGGGTATATTCAGCAAATTTTTTTTGTGCCGCTTTTACCCTTACCAGGGTCTCTTCCAATGTCTCAACACTGTCTACTACTTTTCTTTCCATGATTAGTCCTCCGTTTCGTTTATTGATCTATTTTGTAGTTTTAAATGTGCCAGCGATAATGCCAGATTTTCATATTGTATTACCACGTCTGCCGGTTTATACAGTCTGCCCGGCGCAAAACACCATATAAGCTTTATTCCGCATTCGCATAACAGGTTCAGTACACTCTGTGCTGATTCCGGTGGTGTGGTGATGATACCGATCTTTACATCATTTTCAGCACAGAACTCGTTTATGCATCCTATAGGAAGAATTCTTTTGCCTAATGGCAGGTTCACGGGATGCTCGATATTTTTTTCGAATGCGGCAAGTATCTTTGTTCCATATGTTTCAAAACCGCCGTATTCTAATAGCGCCCTTCCCATTTTTCCTGCACCCACGATAACGGCACCGCCGTTTTCCACTGTCATAAAATCTTTAAGGCTGCTTTCCAGTACTTTTCTGTTATATCCTATCTTCGGCCTTCCGTTTTTACATATGACCGCCAGATCCTTACGAACCTGTACTTCTCCAAGTCCCAGATCTCTGGAGATTTTGGCTGCGGAAACTGTTTCGACCTCCTGCGGCATGGACTCTATATAACTTATGTAAAGTGGAATCCTGCCCAGAGCTGACTTTGATATCTCTCTTTTGTTCACATCAGCACCTCGCGTTCGTATCAGTACCTCTTGTTTTATCAGTAACTTTTGTTTGTATCAGTATCTCGCTGTCTTCGCTAATATATTTAACACAGTAATATTTCTTTGTGAATTGCATAAAACGCAATTAGGTATTGCATTTATCGAAACACCTTTTATCGATATAGGTTTTATCGAATACGTTTGTAGAATATATTTTTTCGTATATGCTTAATCAGATTTTTATTGTATATACTTTTGAAGGACAAAAATTATCAGAAAAGTTGGGTAGAGCGCGACGGTTTTTATTCTTGAAATATCTTCATGTGTAGTTTATAATGTAACAAAATGAATGGGATGCAGGGCAAAATTTTCCCTAAGGAAATGCTGAATACTTTTGGTTGCATTGACCAGCTGATTTTTGAGGATGATCATCATGAATATTTTACATATGAAGTATGCATTGGAGATATCAAAGACAAATTCTATCAATAAGGCTGCGGAGGAGCTGTTTGTTGGCGCTCCCGCATTGAGTCGCGCCATAAAAGAACTTGAAACATGTCTCGGAGTCACACTTTTTGACAGAAGCGCAAAAGGAATGTTCCTCACTCCGGAAGGGGAACTGTTTATAAACTACGCTCAAAAGATACTGAAACAGATAGATGATATCGAGAATATTTTTAAGGACGGTTCCCCGCAAAAGGTTCAGTTTTCCATATCCGTACCTAGGGCAAGTTATATTGCCGATGCGTTTGCGGAATTTTCTAAAAAGGTAAAGCCCGGTCAGAAAGCTGAACTTTTTTACAAAGAAACCAATGCTTACCGTGTGATAAATAATATAATAAAAGAGGATTACAAACTCGGGATCCTGCGCTACAGCGAGCGTTATGATGAATATTACAAAGCTATGATGTTTGAGAAAGGACTGATCGGCGAACTGATAGCCGAGTTCACCTATGTTCTGATAATGAGTAAGGATTCTCCTCTGAAAGACCTTAAAACCATTACATTTGAAGATATAAATAATTATACGGAAATAGCTCATGCGGATCCTTATGTTCCATCTCTCCCGCTATCCGAAGTAAAAAAAGAAGAACTTCCTGAGCATGAGGGTAACAGGATTTTTGTATTTGAGAGAGGAAGCCAGTTTGAACTGCTGTCCAGGGATCCGAATACATATATGTGGGTTTCTCCCGTACCGCAGTTACTGCTTGACAGATACGGACTGATAGAGAGAAAATGTGTGGATAATAAACGTATATATAAAGATATTCTAATACATCGCAGGAATTATAAACTGACTCCCCTCGACAATATGTTCATAGAAGAACTCGTAAGATCGAAACGTGAGACCCTAAGATAATACCTTCTTTATTGCGATGCAAAAACAAATTATGATAATACCTTAAAGCTAATAACAATGTTAAATGATCATTTTACGTTTTCCGATCGTTCTTCATTTAAACGTGCTGTTTTTTCTATCTCTTCGTCATAACCTGTAAGAGCGGCAAACGGTGAGAACTGTGCTGCTCTTGCCTCCATCGACATTTTTTTCCTGGTTTTGGGCTCATGGTGCAGAAGATTTATGATATCTATATAATCGTCATGAGCCTGTATGTTTTTATCACGCATTTCGTTCCGCCTCCCGTTCAGGCTTTATGTCCTCCCACCTGAGGCCAAGGCACTCACCGATTCTCATCCCGCTTCCGATCAAAACTGTTATGACCGGTTTCCATCCCTGATATTGATGGTTGGAATAAAGGTAGTTCATGAATGCTTTCTGCTCAGGTACCGTGAGCGACTTACGCTTGGTCTTAACCCATACATGACTCTTCTTGATCTCTCCGAGAACTCCGGCTGCCGGGTTTACACGGATGAGTCCGTCACGAACCGCCATCTGAAACGCCGGATGAAGCACGGTATGAACGTTATCGACTGTTGCCGGGGAAAGTTTCTCTTCTAATAAGAGAGAATAGTAGTATTCCCTTACATCCGTATAACGAACCTGTATCAACCGCCGCTTTCCGAAGGTCTCCCCGACATAGTGGTCATAGGTATAAACGTAATTCGTCCTGGTCGTAGGCTTGAGGTCGTATTTCTGTTTAATGTACGAATCAAATACCTCGTTGACTGTAACACGTTCTGCCTCGGTGACTCTGAAGCCAACCTTTGTCATCTACAGTACTATCCTTTCATGCTCATTGTTCTGCACTTGTCCCGGATAGACCTTTCAAGCTCCCTGGACGCAATGCTCAAAGCATATTCGTTGTTCTTTATCAAGCAAATATATCGTGTCGGCATATCCTCCTTGAGCTTCAGGCGGCAGATATTATCAGCATTCCCGTCAAGAAACGGTTCAGGCACAAATCCGATGCCAAGACCGTTCTGCACCATAGGAAGTATCAGGTCGGCTGTTTCGGCTTCGATATCAGGCTCAAACGCCAGACCGTTCTCGGAGAAAAAATCTCTGTAATACTCGTATGTTTTTGTTCCAGTG
>JAFXXN010000184.1 GCA_017542245.1 Lachnospiraceae bacterium | reverse complement strand
TTGTTTTAAGATTCATTTTAGATACCTCTCGTATTTTTGGATTTTACCAACTGGCCAGTCAGTAATAATCCAACTTTACTTGAGGTATTTTTCAATGTCAAGGATTTCCTTCACTGTTTATATTATACAGGAAGCTCCTAATGTATACATATTATTTTTTTAGCATTTTGATCATTTCCTCTTTTGATAAATTGGACGCTATAATACTGTATAAATACATTCCATCAGTTATTATCAAATAATTGCCATTTTTTGTTTTTATAAATTCTCCTGAATATTCTCCAAATATGACATTTTCTTTTTCGCCCTTTTCTGCACCATAATTGATTTTCATACTAAGAAGAGATTGCGAATATAATATCCGATAATCATCAATATCAGATTGATAGACTATGTTATATTCCTTTTCTTTTTTATATGCTTTTGCAAAATGATACCCTTCCGGAATCCATATGGGTTCGATATATTGTTCAATAATCTCCATTACTTCATTTCTCATCAAGTCACTATTCGCATATTCTACTTCCGAATGATCCTCCTTTTCTACTACTGTTAGACTTTTTATGTATCCCGAAACTACAACAAAACCTGTCGCCGTCAAAGCGAATACTATAAGACATGTTATACAGGCTATTTTATTCACAGACATTTTTCCTATCTGCCAGATTTTATTTTCTTGTTTGTTATACGCTTTTATACATTCCTCTTTTAGCTTTTTTTCGTCAATCGTCTTTATAACTTCATCCGCTTCATCTGCATAATGCTCATATATATCTTCACCATTGTAGTATTGTTTTACAACTTCCCGTATCGTAAACAATTGTTTTTCTTTCATAACACCCCCTATTTCCTGTGATTTCAATAATCTTTCCGAGTCTACTTTCGTTTTTATTTCACTCCCTTCTTAAAAAATTGTTCTCTTAGTTTTTTGATACTTCGGTATACACGTTTTTTTGCTGCATCTTCACTAATCCCATATTTATCAGCAATCTGACGCATTGACATATCTTTATAGAAGTAATCAACAATATACATTGAATGCTCCGGTTTTAACTCTTTTATGGCTTCAAAAAGCTTTTCCCTATCAATATCCTCAATCACCATATCTTCAAATGAAGCGACACTTAATGGTCTAACATTCTTATTGTCCCATCTTATATTTTCATCATCGTTACTTTTTTCTTTCGGGAATGGAACTTCAATTCTTTTGATTTTCTGAACCTTAAGTGATAATTTAAGAGCAGCATGGTACGTGATTGTTGCAATATAATTCTTTGTTTCTTTCTCTTTTTCCGGATCAGATGAGAGATTTATCTTTTTCCAGTTTTGGGTAATAGAAATAAATGCCGACTGAAATGCATCTCTGGCCAGTTCATGGTCTCCAAGTACCTTTAATGCTATCTACATAACTAATCGACTATATTTCTTATATATGCTGTTGAAATCAGTTTCCGGAATATTATTTGATCTCTTCATCTCATATCCTTTTTGCCTTCCTAATATATAATAATCCTCAAAAGGAAAAAAAGGGACATTTTTTTCTACATTTTTTCATCCAACAATACATCCATCCTCTAATTTTATAATCCTATTTGCCCGGATCGCTATCTTCTCATCATGAGTTACTATTATCACCGTTCTTCCCTCTGAATTTATCTTCTTCAGAAGATCAAGTATCTCCTGCCCTGTTTTACTATCAAGCGCACCTGTCGGTTCATCTGCAAGTATCAAGTCTGCACCTGAAACCAAAGCCCTTGCTATAGCACATCTCTGTTGCTGCCCACCGGAAATCTTGGTAGGATACTGCTTGATATAATCAGCCAGTCCTACACGTGATAAAATATCGTCCGATATACGATTCCGTTTCTTTTTAGGAATATTGAGGGCTCTCAAAGGGATTTCAACATTTTCTCTCAATGTATAGTCCTTTAACAGAGCAAAATTCTGAAATACAAATCCTATATGCTCACGCCTGAACAAATCTGTCTTAGAAGGCTTTAATTCTGATACTTTTTCTCCATCAAAAGTATATTCGCCCTCCGTAGCCGCATCCATACAACCGAGTATATTTAGAAGTGTTGTTTTTCCTGAGCCTGAAGCTCCCATTATAGCTATAAAATCTCCTTTTTCTATCTCAAGGTTGATTTTCTTCAAAGCATATAAATCATTATTCCCGTTTTTATATATTTTTGTTATGTCCTTTAGCTGTATCATATCTCCTACCTTATCTTCAAAAATCTACTCAACAAAATTATTCCAGTTCTAGTACTTTTATTCCCTGCTGCTTACATAGTCTGAAGGATGTTCCTTCGATATCCACTTTAACGGCACAACAGACAATAGAAAAACAACTGCTGCAAAAACAATTATTATAATATATAGTCCCCCGGATATATTGTTTATCCACGTTTTAACATCATTTACTGTAAGTTCATAAATAAAGGTTACAATCATAGTAACTATAAACGCCGGGATTTCATAGATCAGTAATGTTTTTAATATTTCCGGAATAAACATAGAAATTTTATAACCCATCGCCCTTTTCAACATAAATTCAAAGGTATGCGTCCTGCTCCATACACTTACAAGGAAAAACATGGTTATCAGGCACAAAATGGATGCGATGATAAGGAACACTTTCATCAATGGGATATAGGTTTTGGCAACTCCTTGTACAGCATCAAGATTCAGTTCAGGTAGGATACGTACATTATCCTTTCCAAATTCTTTTTCAGCTAATGTTTTCACTTTCTCTAATTCATTTTCTTTCATATTGGATTGATATACAGTCTGATGAGTAACCTGCCCCGTAACATTAAACCACTCAAGCCTAGTATCATCGTCAATCGTTGAGCCAAATACTAAAATCCTATTATCAGTTCCTTTTATCGTGACTTGATCGAATATACCAATAACACGGACATATGTATTCAATAATCTTATATACTTTTCTCCTCCCATATTTATTGTTTTGCTTTCCCATTGATCTCCTATCACACACTGTGGCGTTGCTGATTGTCCAATAATTGGGATACTTCTTCCCCCAGACATAGTCTCTGACAGTTCTTCATTTTGAACCGCCAGAAAATATATTCCTTTTCTTCCTCCTGATTCTTCACCAATCGGAAGACTTATTCTTTCAATTATATTGCCGATTTTGATTTCACTATAATCAATATAATGAGTATCATAATCATCTATATTTTTCGGTGAAAATTGATAATTGGTTATATATGAATAGTTATATCTGCCTTTGTCAACTATATCTATCTGTTTATACAAATATAGCCCAAAATACATAAGCATAAATACAGCAACAAAAGATATAACAAACAACCCTGAAAAAACTCTGTTTGATTTAAAAATTCTTTTAAGCATATCCTACTCCCATGTATTCTTGATTATATCCGGCAAACTTCTTCTTCGAATATAGTTGTAAGAAACAGTCGTCATTAGTAACGCTAATATAATAGCAATTATCATTGTACATATGGGACCATAAATATACATGTCAAAAAACATTGTGTATTGTTGTCCGCTTTTTAATCCAGCCTTATTATTCAAATACAATCCACTTAATACTCCACCCGCCAGAACTGCCGGAACCATTTTCATAAGATTTTCAAGCAATAAAATCTTAAAAATATCAAATCTAATCATTCCATTAGACAACCATACTCCAATTTCATCATTTCTTATAATTGCTGTCAATAACTGCACCGTCAATATCATCATCAAAGAGACAAAAAAAGCTATAGGATAAACCAAGTCAATGATTGCAAGTAAAATATCAAAATCCGATAATTGTTCTTCTACTTTTCCTTTTAAGCTGGACAGTTTCAGAATTACACTATTTCTCTTTCCAATATCTTTACACACTGTACTTAATCGTTCAAATGAAATGCTATCATCATACAATATCAGCCATCCAGGAGTACTAACCCTACAATCCTTATCAATAAGAATAACCATATTGTCCAAGTTTATACTATAACATGTATCTATTGCATACTGATTTATTGTATCGGGATCTATCATTTCCGACCCTTTTTCAAGTATTCCTGCAACCCTGAAATAAACTGTATCTCCTCTAACCGTTTGAACATTCATACCTGCACCTATCGGTATATCCCTGTAATTATAGCCAAGGTAAAGCACGCACTCTCCCCTATCAAAATAATTTTCAAGATTATCTTCACCCTTATATAGTCTAAAATCAGAAAAACCAGCTGAATACTTATCCATTTTTACACATTCAAGGTTACTCTCTATCATATCGCGATACATTGAATTAACTTCTTCAGGGAAAGCAGAAACATCCTCTTTCGACATATAATTATTCATACCGGAATGCCGTATTTCTAACATTCTATCACGATAACTCACACCTTCGTATTCAAGATTTAAATCCAGAAAACATCTGGATACAACTCCCGCACTCATTATCCCTTCCACTGAACACAATTCTTTTATACATTCCGAAAAACCGTCCCATTCAGCAGTATCTCCCTTTAGTTCAGACGCAGCATAAATATACGCTGCTCCATCTAATCCAAAGGGAAGCAAACTATCTAAATCTCTGTAAGCCCTTGTTATTACTCTGGGTATACTTATTTCAACAATCAACAAAGAAAATCCCAATATCGATATAATCATTCCTAATATAGAGATTTTCAAACCCGTATGTATTCTTTTTCTTATAAAAAAAAGGTGATTTTTAAATCGCATGCCAGCCTCATATATAATAAAACAATCAATTATTTTTTCTATAAACGGACTAAATATACTAAACTATATATTTGCTACTTATACCGTTTTTTGCCTTCCTAATATATAATAATCCCAGAAAGTGAAAATAGGGACAAATTTTTTATTCTAAAATTATATAACAAAAATAAAAATGTAAAGCAGCAAAAATCTTTACTTTTTTGATAATTATGATAAAATAAGTAAAGATTCTGTAAATAGGAGGTGAATCAGATATGATATCCTATGAAGGATTTGAGAAAGCTTTAAAAGAAAAAGGGATAGGCAGAGATATCACTCTAAAACGGAAACCGGGAGCGGCATGTAACGCTGCAACCGCTTAAGTTCCTTTTAAAAACAATAAATGATATACCAAAAAAAGAAACAGGAGCGGTTATTTTCCACTCCTGTTCTTAATCTTTTACCGTTACCGGAAATATGTTATTTCTCACCGATAAAGTCTGTGAAGGCATTAATCTGAGCTTCTTCCCTGCTCAAACCCTTTAATATGTTTTCATCTATCAGACTCATGATCTTCTGATAATCAACAGGGATTATCTTCTTGAAGCTGCCGATGTATGAATCATAATTATCAAGTATTTCTTTAGCCTTTTTAGAGCCGGTAGCCAATACATGTTTCTCTATGATACTCTTTAATCTTTCAATATCTTCCTTGCTTTCTACCGTCTTCATGCTGACGAGCTGCTTGTTCAGATTTCTGTACAGCTTGTTGCCCTCATCAAGGACATATGCGACACCGCCGCTCATACCTGCCGCAAAGTTCTTACCTGTAGGTCCGAGGATAACGGCACATCCACCTGTCATGTACTCACAGCCATGCTCTCCGACACCTTCGACTACAGCTGTTGCCCCTGAATTTCTTACACAGAATCTCTCTCCGGCCATACCTGCGATATAAGCTTCGCCTGAAGTTGCGCCGTAAAGAGCAACGTTTCCGATAATAATGTTTTCACTCGGATCGTATTTAGCATTCTCAGGTGCTTTAACAGTCAGTTTTCCGCCTGAAAGTCCTTTTCCGAAGTAATCGTTTGAATCACCGGTAATCTTAAGTGTAAGTCCCTTAGGAATAAAAGCACCGAAACTTTGTCCGCCGGCACCCTGACAGTTGACAGTTATTGTATCCTCGGGTAATCCTTCCGGATGAAGCCTTGTAATCTCGGCACCGAGCAGAGTTCCAAAGGTTCTGTCCGTATTCTTGATATCAACGGATATTTCGCAGGCTTTTCCGCCTTTAACAGCCTTAAGAACATTTTTGTCTTTTAAGAGAACTATTTCATCCACAGTATCTTCAAGCTTAAAATCATAAAGATTTTTAGCATCAAATACCTGATCTTCCCTTGCAAGTTTAGACATATCGTAGAGTATCTTGGAAAGATCGATTGCCGATGCTTTAGCATTCTTAGCATCCTTGCTCTTTAACAGATCTGTTCTGCCTACAAGTTCCTTCATGCTCCTTACGCCAAGCTTAGCCATGTATTCCCTAAGCTCTCTTGCGATAAATCTCATGAAGTTCTCTACATACTGGGGTTTACCGATAAATCTCTTTCTCAGTTCGGGATTCTGCGTCGCAATTCCCATAGGACAGGTATCCTGATTACATACTCTCATCATTACACAGCCCAAAGTTACAAGAGGAGCGGTCGCAAAACCGAATTCCTCGGCACCCAAGATAGCTGCTATGGCGACATCCCTGCCACTCATAAGTTTTCCGTCTGTTTCAATAATGACTTTATTTCTGAGTCCATTGGCTACGAGTGTCTGATGTGTCTCTGCAAGTCCAAGTTCCCAAGGCAGTCCTGCATTATGGATTGAACTGATGGGTGCTGCACCCGTACCTCCGTCATAACCGGAAATAAGAATTACCTGGGCACCGGCCTTTGCAACACCTGATGCTATAGTACCGACACCTGCCTCAGATACCAGCTTTACAGATATCCTTGCCTGTTTGTTTGCATTCTTTAAATCATAGATGAGTTCTGCCAAGTCTTCTATCGAATAAATATCATGATGCGGGGGCGGTGAGATAAGGCTCACGCCCGGTGTTGAATGTCTGGTCTTTGCAATCCAAGGATAAACCTTTCTTCCGGGAAGGTGTCCGCCTTCACCGGGCTTTGCGCCCTGTGCCATCTTTATCTGGATTTCCTGAGCGCTGATTAAGTATGCACTTGTAACGCCAAAACGTCCGCTTGCTACCTGCTTGATCTTTGAACTTCTGTCATCCTTTGTACCTGCTGTTGCAATCCTCTCATCACTCTCTCCGCCTTCACCGCTGTTTGATTTGCCCTGAAGATGGTTCATTGCTATTGCAAGTGCAGTATGGGCTTCCTCTGAAATTGAACCATAGGACATAGCGCCGGTCTTAAATCTCTTTACTATCTCGTCCTCACTCTCAACTTCATCTATAGGAATACCCTCAGCCGGATAATTAAAATCTATAAGGCTTCTTAAATAACCTGTTTCTTCCGCATCAACCATTGAAGTATACTGCTTGAACTTTTCAAAGCTTCCTTCACGTGTTGAAGTCTGAAGCATATGTATGGTTGCGGGATTGTACCTGTGGTTTTCGCCCTGGCTTCTTGATTTATGTCTGCCGTATGCCGTAAGCTCATTATTTACGGTTAATCCCAAAGGATCAAATGCCAAAGAATGCTGACCGTCAACAGCCTTACCTATCTCGTCAAGAGAGATGCCTCCTACACGGCTTACTGTTCCGGTAAAGTATTCATTTATAACATCCTCTGAGATACCTATTGCTTCAAATATTTTGCTGCCCTGATAGGACTGAATGGTAGAAATACCCATCTTTGATGCTATCTTTACGATACCGTGGAGTACTGCCTTATCATAGTCCTCTCCTGCTGCATAATAATCTTTATCAAGCAATTCTTCATCAACAAGCTCTTTGATCGCAGCATGGGCCAGATAAGGATTGACTGCCGATGCACCAAATCCCAAAAGTGTTGCAAAGTGATGTACTTCGCTTGGTTCACCTGACTCAACAATGATCGACATAGCAGTTGATTTTTTGGTCTCAACCAGATGTTTATGTACTGCTGCCACTGAAAGCAGTGAAGGCAGTGCTACATGGTTCTCATCAACTCCCCTGTCCGAAAGGATCAGGATAGTAGCACCCTGACGGTAAACCTTGTCAACCTCGATGAATAGATGCTTTAAAACACGTTTCATCGGGGTTCCTTTATAGTAGCATGTGGAAACTTTAGCTACTTTAAAGCCGTCTTTTTTCATATGTTCGATTTTTAAAAGATCAAGGTCTGCCAGTATCGGATTATGTATTTTTAATACATGACAGTTCTGAGGCTTTTCCTCCAGGAGATTACCGTTCTTTCCTACGTAAACAGTTGTGGAAGTAACTATCTTTTCGCGCTCTGCATCGATAGGCGGGTTTGTAACCTGTGCAAACAGCTGCTTAAAATAATAGAATAACGGCTGATAGCTGTCCGAAAGTGCTGCTATCGGTATATCTACTCCCATAGCGCCTATCTGCTCGGAGCCGTTCAGTGCCATGGAAAGGATTGAATCATGATAATTTTCATATGTATAACCGAAAGATTTCTGAAGACGTTTTAATTCATCCCTGCTATATGCGGGCACTTTCAGATTCGGTATCTTAATGTCATGGAGCTCAATAATATTACTGTCAAGCCACTCTCCGTAAGGTTCTTTGTGTGCATAACGCTCTTTAAGCTCTTCATCTTCTATAATCCTGCCCTTTACGGTATCAACCAGAAGCATCTTTCCGGGATGAAGTCTTTCCTTTTTTATGATATGTTCCTCATCAAATTCAAGGACACCTACTTCACTTGCAAGGATCAGTCTGTCATCATCGGTCACATAATATCTTGAAGGACGAAGTCCGTTGCGGTCAAGAATTGCTCCCATTATATCACCGTCGGAAAATACGATTGAAGCCGGTCCGTCCCAAGGCTCCATCATGGTTGCATAATACTGATAGAAATCCCTTTCCTCCTGAGATAAGGTCTCATTATGTGCCCAAGGCTCGGGTATTGCGATCATTGCCGCCAACGGAAGTTCCATACCGCTCATCATAAGGAATTCCAATGTATTATCCAGCATTGCCGAATCAGAACCGCTCTGTGATATAACAGGAAGAACTTTGGTCATATCTTCTTCCGAGAATGCATGGGTATGCATGGTCTCTTCACGGGCAAGCATTTTATCTGCATTTCCCTTGATTGTATTTATTTCGCCATTGTGAACAATAAGCCTGTTAGGATGAGCTCTGTTCCAGCTGGGTGTTGTATTTGTTGAAAAACGTGAATGAACCATTGCTATTGCTGATTCGTAATCCTTATCCATAAGGTCCTTAAAGAATGTACGAAGCTGTCCAACAAGGAACATTCCTTTATAAACTATAGTCCTGCATGAAAGCGAAGGAATGTATGTATCTACATTACTCTGTTCAAATTCACGGCGGACAATGTAAAGAATCCTGTCAAAATCAAGGTCGCTTTTAATCTCAGTTGTATTAGAACCTGTCTTTATTTCCGCCGGTCTTTTTATAAATATCTGATAGATATTCGGCATGCATTCAAGTGCCTTTGTACCGAGTACTGTAGGATCGGTTCCGACTTTTCTGAAACCAAGTATCTCAAGACCGTTTTTCTTTATTATCACTTCAAGCATTGCCTTGGCCTGGCGCATCTGAAGTTCATTCTGCGGGAAAAAGATCATGCCGACACCATAGTCTCTTTTTTCGGGAAGCTCGATATTCTGCTGCTTCAATACTTTTTTGAAAAACTTGTGGGGTACCTGGGTAAGTATACCGACGCCGTCACCGGTCTTTCCTTCCGCATCCTTACCTGCCCTGTGCTCTAAGTTTTCAACTATTGAAAGAGCATCTGCCACAATTCCGTGCCCGGCTTTTCCTTTTACATTTACTATTGCTCCGATACCACAGTTATCATGTTCAAATTCCGGACTGTATAAACCTTTTTTATTCACTTCATCCAACGTAATTTTCATAGTACTTTTTAATCCTCCAGGGTCATGATCGATAATTGATGATTGACGTTATAAATTTGTGTACCCCATCAAATATTCATCAACTTCCTTAGCCGCAGCTTTTCCTTCTGCTATGGCACGGACAACTAAGGATTGTCCGATATGCATATCACCGGCAGTAAAAATCTTGGATTTATTTTTTGCAGAACCATCCCTCTGATCGATTGCCATATGCTTTTCTAAATCTGTTTTTACATTTGTTCTGCCATCAACTTCAACTTTAAAACTGTCGGTTACATAGCTTTCGCTTCCCAAGAATCCGGCTGCAATAAGGACAAGCTGCGCGGGAACTTCTTTTTCGGAGCCTTCAACAGGAACCATACTCATTCTTCCTGTCTTTTCATCTTTCTTTGATTCAAGCGAAACCAGAACCACACTCTTTAATTTTCCGTTCTTATCCTTTTTAAATTCCTTTACCGTAGTCTTATATATTCTGGGATCCGAACCAAACTTTTCTATGGCTTCCTCCTGTCCGTAATCAACTTTAAGGACTTTAGGCCATTCGGGCCATGGATTTGATTCAAGTCTTTCTTTAGGCGGTTCGGGCATCATCTCCAGTTGTGTAACGCTCTTCGCTTTTAATCTGATGCATGTTCCGACGCAGTCATTACCGGTATCTCCGCCACCTATTACTATTACGTCTTTTCCTTCCGCTAAACCATACGGATACTGTTTAAAATCCGAATCCAGCAGCTTTTTCGTTACTGTCTTTAAGAAATCTACCGCAAAATAAATTCCTTCGGAATCTCTTCCGGTAACATTAATATCTCTTGGATGTGATGCTCCGCATGCAAGTACAACGGCATCGTATTCCTTTATTATCTCTTCCGCCGGAATGTCCTTACCTATATCACTGTTAACCTTAAATTCTATCCCGGCCTTTTCCATCAGGGAAACTCTTCTGTCTATTACGGTTTTATCAAGTTTCATGTTGGGGATGCCGTATCTTAAAAGTCCACCGACACGATCACTTCTTTCATATACGGTAACAAGATGGCCTCTCCGGTTAAGCATGAGTGCTGCCGCAAGTCCTGAAGGTCCGCTTCCGATAACTGCAACCTTTTTCCCTGTTCTTACCTTTGGTTCAGGTTCATCTACCAGATTGTTTTCAAAAGCATATTCTATAACTGCCTTTTCATTTTCTTTTGTCGAAACAGGTGCCTGATGCAGCCCACAGGTACATGCATGTTCACAAAGTGCCGGACATACTCTTGATGTAAATTCAGGGAAACAGTGTGTAATTGAAAGCCTTCTGTAAGCTTCTGCAAAATTTCCTCTGTATACGAGATCATTAATCTCCGGAACCAGATTGTTTAAAGGACATCCGGAAATCATACCAGAGATTTTTACGCCGGCCTGGCAAAACGGAACACCGCAGTCCATACATCTGGCAGCCTGTTTTCTCTGTTCATCCGTTGACAGTCTTGCATGAAATTCGTTAAAGTTTTTGATTCGTTCTGATTCCGGAACAACTGCTCCGTCCTTTCTCTCATACTCTAAAAAACCCGTAGGCTTTCCCATTTTATTCACACCTTTCCGTTTACATTTAGTAATTACCTTGGTCAAAAATTAAGCTCGCACTGCAAGCTTTCGCTTATCGCACAGAAAAAGAAAAGGTGCCTCGGAATTATTCCGAGACACCTTTGCCTCATTCAATTTATACAACAGTATACTCCAAATTTAATAAATGTCAAGAAAAAAATTAAAAATATTCATTTCTCGGTTATACCATAGGGAACTGAAGTGGGATACCGCCCATCAAAGCAGGCACTACAATATCCCTTTCCACCGGTTAATTCTCCCAATCTGTTTTTAGGGAAAAATCCTAAAGAATCGGCTCCGATGATATCGCATATCTGATCAACCGTGTGTCTTGCAGCCACAAGATTTTCTTCTGAAGCTACATCAGTTCCGTAAAAGCAGGGATGCAGGAACGGAGGTGATGATATCCTGACATGAACTTCTTTTGCACCGGCTTCTCTCAGAAGCCTTACAACTCTTTCCATAGTTGTTCCGCGTACTATAGAATCATCAATCAGAACAACACGTTTTCCTCTTACTTCTTCCTCAAGTGCGGCAAGTTTTATCCTCACGCCGTCAACTCTGGCTGACTTTGTGGGTGAAATAAAGGTTCTCCCTATATATTTATTCTTTATAAAACCTAGTCCGTACGGTATTCCTGATTTTCTGGAAAACCCGAGAGCTCCGTCCAATCCTGAATCAGGTGCACCTATTACAGTATCGGCTTCAACCGGATATTCCTCTGCAAGTATCTCGCCGGCTCTTACTCTTGAGGCATGAACCGAAATGCCGTCTATCACTGAATCCGGGCGTGAAAAATAAATATATTCAAAAACACAGAAATTTCTTTCCGCAGTATTTACATGAGTTTTAATAGATTTAATTCCTTCATTCCCGAATACAAGAATCTCACCCGGTTCAATATCCCTTATAAATTCAGCTCCGACCGCATGCAGTGCACACGATTCCGAGGCTGCAATATATGCTCCGTCAGCCGTACGTCCGTAACATAAAGGACGAAATCCGTGCGGATCTCTTACACATATAAGTTTTTGAGGTGACATTATAATCAGGGAATACGCGCCTTCAAGGTAATCCATAGCTTTTTCAATTGCTTCCTCAATCGAAGCGGAAGTCAAACGTTCTCTGGTTATTATATAAGCTATGGTTTCAGTATCACTTGTTGTATGAAAAATAGCTCCTTTTAATTCAAGAGCCTCCCGGAGCTTTGCGGCATTTGAAAGATTCCCGTTATGAGCAACTGCCATCCTGCCTTTCCTGTGATTGACTTCGATAGGCTGACAGTTTATTCGGCTTACCGCTCCTGTTGTAGCATATCTTACATGTGATACCGCCATATTTCCGTGTGGCAAACTTTCCAAAATTTTCTGAGAAAAAACTTCACTTACAAGTCCTAAATCCTTATGCGAATAAAATTCTCTATCCTCATTAACAACGATACCGCAGCTTTCCTGCCCTCTGTGCTGTAAGGCATAAAGTCCGTAATATGACAGAGAAGCCACATCCGTTTTTTTCTCGGAGTATATTCCAAATACTCCACATTCTTCATGCAAGCTCATGGCTGAACCTCTTTAAATATATAAAGGGCACCCTTGATCATCAAAGGCGCCCTTGTCTTTATGTATTGCATTTTAAGCCTAACTTTCAGTTTTGTCAAGCATAAAATTGATAAGGGTCTATTATTCAACATCCTGTAAAGCGTCGTAACCTTCTTCACCGGTACGAACCTTGATAACATTCTCTACATCGTAAACGAAAATCTTTCCGTCACCGATATGTCCGGTATAAAGAACCTTTTTAGCTGTTTCGATAAGTGTTCTTACAGGAACTTTGCTGACAACAACATCAACCTGTACCTTAGGAAGCAGCGTAGCTTCAACCTGTACTCCACGGTAGTACTCAGGCTTACCTTTTTGTAAACCGCATCCGAGTACATGGGATACCGTCATACCTGTAATACCGATGTTCATCATAGCAGACTTAAGAGCTTCAAATCTGGACTCTTTACATACAATCTCAACCTTTGTAAACTTATGGTCACCTTCCTCAAATGAAGGTACCTTCTTGACCGTAACTGCTTCTGCTACCGGTACATCACCGTCAACAACCACGGGTTCATTTCCCTCTTCAATATATTCGGGGCTCATAGCGAAACCTGCATAAGCTGAAGGAAGTCCATGCTCAGTAGCATCAAGACCTGTCATTTCTTCTTCACGGGTAACACGAAGTCCGATAACTTTCTTTATAATAGCAAATGCAATAGTAATTGTTACCACTGTCCAGGTTGCAACTGCTGCAAAACCTGTAAGCTGGATACCGAGAAGCTTAAATCCACCACCGTAGAAAGACCTTCCATCATTACGCCATCAGCATCAGCAATAGAATATCCGGGAGCTGAAGATGTAGCAAACAGACCGACTGCGATAGTACCCCAGATACCGTTCAGGCAGTGAACAGCAACAGCACCGACGGGGTCATCAATATGAAGCTTGTGGTCTAACAGCCATACACCGAATACTACCAACAGACCACTTACAACACCGACCATTATAGCACCAAAACAATCCGTTACATCACAGGGAGCTGTGATACCTACAAGGCCTGCAAGTGAGGCGTTCAGACACATTGAAACATCAGGTTTGCCATATTTGATCCATGTGAAGATCATACAAACTACTGTTGCAACTGCGGGAGCTACGGTAGTAGTAAGGAATATAGAACCTAACTGTTCAAGTGAAGTAGCAGCTGCACCGTTAAATCCATACCAGCCAAACCAAAGGATAAATACTCCAAGAGCACCTATACAGATATTATGACCGGGGAATGCGTTAACCTTTGTAACTTTTCCCTGAGCGTCCTTTATGAACTTACCAATACGGGGGCCTTCCATCTTTGCACCGATAAGTGCTGAGATACCGCCGACCATGTGGATGGCTGTCGAACCTGCAAAATCATGGAAGCCAATCTGACTCAACCAGCCGCCGCCCCAGATCCAGTGAGCTTCAATGGGATAAATGAGTGCTGAAATCACACCTGAATAAATACAATATGATAAGAATTTTGTTCTTTCTGCCATGGCACCTGATACAATAGTTGCTGTTGTTGCACAGAATACCAGGTTGAATACAAAGTTTGAAAATTCAAAATTTTCATAACTGGTAAAAAGATCAAAACCGGGTTTACCGATAAGACCTAATGCATCCTCACCTAACAGCAAGCTAAATCCGATAAGGATAAATACTACAGTACCGATACAGAAATCCATCAGGTTTTTCATTATGATATTTCCTGTATTCTTTGCCCTGGTAAATCCTGCCTCAACCATTGCAAATCCAGCCTGCATCCAGAAAACAAGTGCTGCTCCTATAAGGAACCATACCGCAAAAACTTCACCTTGAGTTGCCTCCGATATAAGACTTCTGATTTCTTCACTCATAAAAAACTCCTCACTTTCCTGTGATTATATAAGCCGGCCGGACTTAATCTGTTCACATCTAAATAAATTCTTCATTTTCGAGCTAACGCCAAAGGCGCCTGAACGCTTATTTGCATCCAGACGCCTTTGCCTTAGCCATACGTTGATAAAATGAAGGTTATAAAAACAAATCGACGCCTTTGGATAACCAAAGGCGCCCTTGTCTTTATGTTGTGCATTATAATCCACGGATTTTTATTTGTCAATACCTTTTTTTTTAATTTTTTTGATTTTTCTATTTTTTATAAGAATTCTAAAAGTATCAGCTTGATTTTTGTAAAATCTCTACAATAATACGCCTAATTGTAAAATATCCGGCTATACTTTCTATAACTTTTTCTCATTAAACCAGATCATTCTACAGTAACTGATTTTGCAAGATTCTTCGGCTTATCTATATCACAGCCGTTCTTTTTTGCTACATAATATGCAAAGAGCTGAAGAGGGATTATCTCTATCACGGGAACTAAAAGCGGATCTGTCACAGGTACCGACAGTACGTCATCAGCTTCAGTAAAGATTGCCCTGTTTCCCTCATGGGCTACTGCGAGCACCCTTGCTCCACGTGCTTTTACCTGTTGTATATTTGAAATAGTTTTATCAAGCAGTTTCTCATAACAGCACAGTGCAACAACAAGGCGTCCCGGTTCAATAAGAGCTATCGTTCCGTGCTTAAGTTCACCTGCAGCATAAGCTTCAGAGTGAAGATATGAGATTTCCTTTAATTTGAGAGACCCCTCAAGAGCTACAGCATAATCCATATTTCTTCCAATAAAGAACAATGACGAATTATCAAAGTATTTTTCTGCCATTGTTTTAACTCTTGAGTTTAAGTCAAGTGCACGTTGAGCTCGTTCAGGAAGACGCATAATATCTTTGACCATGGATATATATGCTCCCTGTGAAATAGTCTTCATTTCTCCTGCGGCCCAAACAGCGAACATCGCAAGAAGAACCACCTGGGTTGTATATCCTTTTGTGGTCGCTACGGCTATTTCGGGACCTGCCCAGGTATACAGACAATAATCGGCAAGTTTTGCAATACTCGAACCTACAACATTTACTATGGCCAGGATAGTTGCCCCTTTAGATCTGCATTCCTTCATGGCGGCTATAGTATCTGCGGTTTCGCCTGACTGACTTATAACTATTACGAGTGTTTTCTCGTCCATTATAGGGTCTCTGTATCGTAGTTCGCTTGCAACTTCAGCCTCAACCGGTATCCTGCACAGAGATTCTATTATTCCCCTGCCGACACACCCTGCATGGTAAGCAGACCCGCAGGCGGTAATATGAATACGGTTGAATTTCTTCATATCAAGATTTAATTCATCCAATACTATACTTTCATCTTTAACTCTTGGCTCTATCGTAGCTTTTAATGCCTGCGGCTGTTCCATTATCTCTTTCAGCATGAAATGCTCATAACCGCTCTTTTCAGCTGATGCTATGTCCCAGGTAATATGTCTTATCTCTTTGTTTATCTCCCTGCCGGCATGATCGTAGAATTTGACTTCTTCCGGGGTAATTTCAGCTACCTCACCGTCATCCATATCGATGACATTCTTTGTATTGCTTACAAGTGCAGTAATATCCGAAGCAAAATAGTTTTCTCCTATTCCGATTCCTATAATGAGCGGACTTGAAAGTCTGGCTGCCAAAATAGTCCCGGGATGATCTGCCGAAATAACACCTATAGCATATGAGCCTTCCAATCTGGCTATTGTCTTCATAAGAGCCATCTTGAAATTGCCCTTATAGTTATATGCCAAAAGCTGTACTATAACTTCGGTATCAGTCTCGCTTTTAAACTCTATTCCATATTTCTGGAGCTCTGCCCTTATTTCTGCAAAGTTTTCGATAATACCATTATGTACAACGGCAAATTTACCGTCCGCAGAAAGATGGGGATGTGCATTTGTATCGCTGGGAATACCATGTGTTGCCCACCGGGTATGTCCTATTCCGCAAACACCTGTAAAATCCGGAGTAGCTTCAAACTTTTCTACCAAATGGCTTACTTTTCCGGTCGCTTTCAGCATCTTTATCTCAGATTCATCCTGAACCGCGATGCCCGCAGAATCGTACCCTCTGTATTCAAGTCTTTTAAGTCCTTCAAGCAGTATGGGACCTGCCTGATTAAATCCCGTATAGCCTGTTATTCCGCACATTGTCTTTACCTTCCTTCATTTTTATCAGCTTTTTATCATTTTTCTGTAGTCAATTACTTACTGATACCTTTCTGTGTCAGTGCTGCCCCGATAAATCCTTTGAAAAGAGGATGCGGTTTATTGGGTCTGCTCTTAAATTCGGGATGATATTGAACACCGACATGGAATGCCCGTTCAGTCAGCTCAACCGTTTCGACCAGCTTACCGTCGGGAGATATTCCTGAAAGTGTAAGCCCGTTCTTTTCTAGTATTTCACGATAATCATTATTCAGCTCATAACGATGCCTGTGCCGTTCTCTGATATTAAGCCCGCCATAGCACTGTTCCATCTTCGTGCCTGCTTTTATCTCGCATGGATATGCACCGAGCCTAAGAGTTCCGCCCTTATTGATCTCATCATTCTGTCCAGGCATAAAATCTATTACTTTATTCTTGCAATTCTCGTCAAATTCACCGGAATTTGCGTCACTGATACCTGCAACATTTCTTGCATAATCAATAACCATTATCTGCATTCCGAGACATATTCCAAAATATGGTATGTTATTCTCACGAGCATATCCTGCGGCAATAATCATACCTTCTATGCCACGGTTTCCAAAGCCTCCGGGTATGATGATACCATCCAAATCCGACAGTTTTTCTGTAGCATTTTCTGCGGTTATCTCCTCAGAATCTATCCAGTTAATTGTTATATGGGTATTATGATAATAACCTGCATGCCTTAATGCTTCCGCAACAGAAAGATATGCATCATGAAGATGGACATATTTTCCTACGAGTCCTATATTTACATTGAGTTTACGCTGCTTGATACTTTCTACCATCTGTTCCCATTCTTTTAAATCCGGCTCAGGGGTTTCAAGGCCAAGTTCACGGCAGACTACTTCTGAAAATCCTGATTTTTCAAGCATAAGAGGTGCCTCATACAGGCATGGAAGCGTTATGTTTTCTATTACGCAGTCTTCTCTTACATTGCAGAACAGAGCAATCTTTTTAAATATTGATTCCTCAAGCGGTTCATCACATCTTAAGACAATTATATTAGGATTAACTCCCATACCCTGAAGTTCCTTCACTGAATGCTGGGTTGGCTTCGATTTGTGTTCATCCGAACCATGAAGAAACGGTACCAAAGTTACATGGATAAACAGGCTGTTTTGACGCCCTACTTCCAAAGAAATCTGACGGACAGCTTCTATAAAGGGCTGGGATTCTATATCACCTATGGTTCCTCCGATTTCAGTAATAACCACATCGGAAGCGGTTTTCTTTCCGACACTGTATATAAATTCTTTTATCTCATTTGTTATATGCGGTATTACCTGAACAGTTGATCCAAGGTATTCTCCGCGTCTTTCCTTATTCAGGACATTCCAATAAACCTTACCTGTAGTAAGGTTTGAATATTTATTAAGATCCTCATCTATAAAACGCTCATAGTGACCAAGATCAAGATCGGTTTCAGCTCCGTCTTCCGTAACGTATACTTCCCCATGCTGATATGGGCTCATGGTTCCCGGATCCACATTAATATAAGGGTCAAGCTTTTGAGCCGCAACCTTCAGCCCTCTCGTCTTTAAAAGTCTACCTAAAGATGCTGCAGTTATACCTTTCCCGAGACCGGAAACAACTCCACCGGTTACGAATATGTATTTTGTCATATTTTACCTTCCTTTCAGGAGCAGAAATTAAACAGATAAACAATACGTCTTATAACAAATATAAAAAGACAAAGGCACTTCGGGTATAAATCCGAAACGCCTTTGCTTCTTCACATTTAAGTATAATATTCCTTTTTGAAATCCTTGTCAACATTTTTTTAATTATTCTAAATTTTGATGTGAATAATTACCATATTTTGAGCAACTTTCGGGGAGTATTGACATACCTTGTATGTTATACTTTTATTATGAAGGTAAATCGTTTTATTAAAACAAAGGAGGTATGGTAATGGCTATGATGGAACGGCCGACAGTTACTGAACTGTCTAACGGCGGAAAGTATTGGGAACACGAGTATGAGAGTTTTTACCTGAAATGCTATGTACCGAAAACAGACATAGACGGTCAGGTAAACAATTATGGGTTCAGGGCACCCTTACTTTTGGTTTTTGAAGAAGATCGCAAAAATATGGAGGATGCTATTAAGTTTGCTGATGAAAGCGGATTGGCAGAAATTGCCTCAAAGGTTGATTCAAGTGTTCTCTTCATTTATCCCACCTGTGAAGGCGGATGGAAGAATGCAGATGAAAGCCTGTATGCATCGGTTATCGCCGAGATAAAAATGAATCCTTCCTATAAAGACGGTATTGTAGAGATAATGGATTTCTTTACCAGACAGTTTAAGGGATTCTTTATCCGCGGTGCTATTTTCAGAGCTGATATTTACAGCTTTGGTGCTTCTGCAGATTATGTTGCGACACATCTCTTAAAAACTCTTCAAGGTGAGTACCTTTGGGGACCCGGTGAGATTACGCCCGCTATGTGCTCTATGCAGGGCTTAAGCGTGACTCCTCAGGTTGAACGCAAGGACATAGGTATATTAAGTGTAGGAAACAGTGCAGAAATTAATACGGCATTTAAAGACAGTGAGAATCTTCTTATCAAAGAAAGTGCCGATTATAAGGCTGATTTTAAAGCTTTTGTAAGAAAATTTAAGATGTGGTGCGGGAACATGGAGATTGAGCCCGATTTTGATGCTTTAAACATGACCGAAGAGGCCGGCTGCACTCTCGTTCAGACATCCCCTGACAACATGGGTCGTTTCAAAGAAACAAAAGAACATAAAGTAGGATATTTTGTTTATTATAACAACGGTATATTTGATAACGGTCCGGTTCCGCTTCTTGTCGGATTCCATGGCGGCGGAGATTCTTCAATGTTCTTAACTTTTGTTTCCGGTTGGTGGGAAGTTGCACATAAATATGGATTCCTCTATGTTTCTATAGAGAATCATCAGGATGTAACCGCAACGGAAGCAATTCAGGTTATCGAGGATCTTAAGAAGAAATATAAGATTGATGAGCATAGGATTTATGCTTCTGGTTTCTCAATGGGAAGCGGAAAAACCTGGAATATGTACCAGGAATATCCTGAAGTATTTGCAGGTGTTGCTCCCGGATGCGCACTTTTCCCTGTTTGGAAAGATATGTTCGGAAATCCTATTGAAGCTAAGATCAATACAACCGTTCCAGTACCGCTTTTCTATTCCGGCGGAGAGAAATCACATCTGCCCGAGCTTCCGTTCCAGGCAGAATCCGGTATTGAAAGAATCCAGTATGCTGCTGATGTAAATAAACTTAAGAAGAAATTTGATATAAAATATGCAGACAAAGATAACTGGGAAGATCCTGTCTGGGGTATCAAGGGTGACAGAGTTGAAAAGATCCATGATGATTCCCGTGATTCTACATTAACCATTAATTACTATGACAGCACGGATGGTGTCTGCCGTACCGCATTTGCCAGCATCGACAACCAGGTTCATGAATTCAGGCATCATACTTGTGAAGAGGCTTGGAAGTTTATCTCACAGTTTACAAGATAATAAATTTGGACCCATGTGGTTGGATTAGAATTAAAATGAGCTTTAGCCTGAACTGTTAATGGTTCTTCGCTAAAGCTCATTTATTGTCTTTAAAGTTTTATCTTTGCCAGCAGAGCTGCAAACGGGGTATTTACCATTTCTTCAGAATAACAGGTAGCCTCAGCTTCTCCGTCATCTGAAATATCTTCTTCCTTTATGCTTGTTGCCGCAGCATCTGTTTCTTTCATACTTAGGGATATTTTTCCGTTTTCAACTTTTAAAACACGAACCTTTACTTCCTGTCCCAGTTTAAGCATCTCTGAAGGATTCTTTATTCTCTTTTCACATATTTCAGAGATATGTACAAGTCCGCTTAAACCATTTTCCAGCTGTATAAATGCGCCATAAGGCTGTATTTTATCCACAGTCCCTTTTAGTACTGTTCCCGGTGTTATAGCAGATACACGTCCGGCTTTATCTCTGTCGGCAGCTTCTTTTAAAACTGTTTTTGCTGAAAGAACAAGCTTTTTAGCCTTTTCATCAACTGTAATAATCCTGACATTTAAAGTTTTTCCGACATACTCAGAAGTATTTTCTACATATTCAAGAGAAAGCTGTGAAGAAGGAATAAATCCTCTGATCCCTTCAAGATATGTTATTACTCCTGAAGGAACGCTGTCCTTTATATGTACGCTTACTATTTCCTGACTTTTAAAAATATCCTGTAATTTTTCCCATGCTTCATTTTCCCTTGCTTCTTTCATAGAAAGCAGTACATTGCCTTTGCCATCATCGGTATCTACTACTATGGCCTTCACCGATGTTCCGATCTTTAAATCTCTGAGAGCTGAAAAATCGGGATCGTCTGATATAGAATCAAGCGGAACGACACCGGGCGTGTAATAACCTATGTCCAGTGTTACGCCGTCATCATCTATATCAACTATCATACCGTCAAGAAGTTCTCCTTCTTTAAGTACACGGAATGAAGCGTTAAGTTCCCTTTCAAAGTCTTTCATTGTCTCTTCCATGCCAGTCCTCCTCCTTATTTAACCTTTCGTTTTTGGCTTTTCTAACTGATTCATTATAACATCGCTTAATTTTGAATGCAACCAGTTTAAGAAAAATAAAAACGCTTCCAAACGAAAGCGTTTTTATTTTTTATATTTTTCAATTATACAAGCTCAATGATTACTTCCATAGCTGCATCGCCCTTACGGGGACCGATCTTGATGATACGTGTATATCCACCGTTACGGTTTGCATACTTAGGAGCGATATCGGTAAAGAGCTTATCTGCAAGATTGATCTTCTTGGTGTTCTTCTTCTTTCCACCGTTTTCAGTGGGAACTTCTGTAACATCATAAAGATATGCATTCATTTTTCTTCTTGCAGCAAGTCTTGAAGGCTTATCCTTCTTGATTTCTTTCTCAACAGTATCAAAAACTACTGTCTTTTTACCGTTAACTTCTTCCTTAACTCTGCCACCATTCATGTCTTTACGGGCAACTTTAGAAGATACGGTAACTGTATCATAATTATCTCTTTCCTTTACAGCTAAAGCAATAAAGCTTTCTGCTATTCTGCGGATTTCCTTAGCCTTTGTATCAGTTGTCCTGATCTTTCCATGGTAAAGAAGATTGGTAACCTGATTTCTTAAAAGAGCTTTTCTCTGACTAGCAGTTCTTCCAAGTTTTCTATAGCCGGCCATGTCAATTTCCTCCTGACTTTAATTTGCTAAATGTAATTAATCTTCACTCTCTTTAAGTGATAAACCAAGCTCCTTAAGCTTTGCAAGAACTTCATCAAGGGACTTGCGTCCAAGGTTACGTACTTTCATCATATCATCTGATGTCTTATTGATAAGTTCACCGACAGTATTGATGCCTGCACGCTTAAGGCAATTATATGAACGAACTGAAAGTTCCAGTTCATCAATATTGATTTCATAAACAGCAGTAGCAGCACCTTCTTCTTTCTTAGGCTCAATAACAACTGCTTCTCTTCCCTTATCTGAAATATCGATAAAGGTCTTCAGATGTTCGCTGAGAACCTTAGCTGAAAGGCTGACTGCCTCATCAGGAGTTATTGTGCCCTTTGTCCATACATCAAGAGTAAGTTTATCATAATCGGTAACCTGTCCTACACGTGTATTCTCAACAGTCATGTTGACACGCTCAACGGGTGTATAAATAGAATCAATAGCTATTACACCGATAGGAAGATCAGCACCCTTATTCTTATCAGAGTTTACATAGCCTCTTCCTTTTGTGATAGTCATCTCTATTTCAAGTCTTGAATCAGCTCCTCCGCTTAAGGTAGCGATGATCTGATCAGGATTTAAAATCTCTATATCGGAATCTGTATGGATATCTGCAGCAGTAACGACTCCTTCGCCTTCAAAATCAATATAGGCTTTCTTGGGTTCATCTGTTGTGCTGTTATTCTTTATAGCAAGGCTCTTGATATTCATTATTATCTCGGTAACATCTTCCTTAACACCGGGGATTCCGCAGAACTCATGAACAACTCCGGGAATCTTAATGCTGCTTACAGCAGCACCGGGAAGTGAGGAAAGCATGATTCTCCTTAAGGAGTTACCAAGAGTAATACCATAGCCTCTCTCCAACGGTTCAACAACAAAGCGACCATATTTCTTGTCCTCAGAAATCTCTGTAATTTCAAGTGATGGCGTTTCAAAACCGAACATTTATTTGAACCCTCCTTTATTATTTTACTATTATTTGGAGTACAACTCGACAATAAGCATCTCGTTAACTGGAACATCGATCTGATCTCTTGTAGGAATTTCCTTAACGGTTCCTGTAAGATTCTCATGATCTGCCTCAAGCCATGCGGGAACAATTCTTCCGCCGGTTACTTCAAGGATGTCCTTATATCTCTGAGCTGACTTATATCTTTCTTTAATAGTAATAACATCGCCTGCTTTAAGTGTATATGAAGGAATATTTACGCACTTTCCGTTTACCAGAACATGTCTGTGATCAACAATCTGTCTTGCTTCTTTTCTTGTTCTGCCATATCCGAGACGGAACATAACGTTATCAAGTCTGAGTTCAAGGAGGATCATCAGGTTCTCACCTGCTGTACCTGTTCTCATTTTCTCAGCTTTTGCAAACATATTTCTGAAAGGCTTCTCAAGTACACCGTAAATGAACTTTGCCTTCTGCTTTTCTTTTAACTGTAATCCGTATTCACTAACTTTCTTACCGGCTCTTGCGAAAGTTCTCTTTGACTTCTTATCGATTCCGAGGAAACCGGGCTCGATTCCAAGAGACCTGCACTTCTTTAATACGGGACCCATATCTCTAGCCATATCTTTATTCTACCTCCTATTATACTCTTCTACGCTTGGGCGGTCTGCATCCGTTATGAGGAACCGGAGTAACGTCCTTAATACTGGTAACTTCAATTCCGCATGCCTGAAGGGCACGAATTGCAGCTTCACGTCCCGAACCGGGGCCCTTAACCATAACGTCAACTGACTTAAGACCATGTACGGTTGCTGCCTTAGCTGCTGTCTCTGCTGCCATCTGTGCTGCGTAAGGAGTAGACTTCTTTGAGCCTCTGAATCCTAATCCGCCGGCACTTGCCCATGAAATAGCATTTCCCTGAGCGTCAGTAAGAGTAACTATAGTATTGTTAAATGATGACTGGATATGTGCCTGTCCACGGTCAATATTTTTCTTAACACGCTTCTTTGTGACTTTTTTAGCTGTTGCTTTTGATGCCATTATTAGCCTACCTCCTGATTATTTCTTCTTGTTCGCAACGGTACGCCTAGGTCCCTTGCGAGTTCTGGCGTTATTCTTGGTATTCTGTCCGCGAACAGGGAGACCCTTTCTGTGACGGATTCCTCTGTAACATCCGATTTCCTGTAATCTCTTGATGTTAAGAGCTGTCTCACGTCTTAAGTCACCTTCTACCATGTATTCTGCATCTACAATGTCACGAATCCTGGCAACTTCATCGTCTGTAAGATCACGGACTCTTGTGTCCGGATTTACGTTTGCCTTGCTCAAAATCTTGTTTGAGCTAACCCTGCCTATACCAAAGATATAGGTAAGACCGATTTCTACACGCTTATCTCTTGGTAAATCAACACCACTGATACGAGCCATACGCGCTTTGCACCTCCGTAAAAAATAAATTGGCCGGTCTTAAACCGGCGTGAAACATGGCGTTCTTCTTATATGCATAAGAACAACACCGATCGTCCGTACAGATACGGACATCTCAGCCGCTTTAAATTGTGTGCCACTGGCAAAAGACATGGATGATGATGACATCCTGCCTTTAAGCAAAAGATTCTCCCGAATCAATGCCCACAATATCACAACATTAAGTTGTAACGCAGAAAGCAAGTGCTATCTATATTCAGTTATAATATTCGATATCAACCCTGTCTCTGCTTGTGCTTGGGATTCTCACAGATAATTCTGATGGCTCCCTTCCTTCTGATTACTTTGCACTTTTCGCAAATTGGTTTAACTGAAGATCTAACCTTCATCTTCTTCACTCCTTTCAAAAAAGTCCAACATTGTAATACTATCATAAGAAATTATAAATGTCAAACTTTTTTTTTACTTAGGATAAAAAAATTTATTTGTCTCTCCAAATGATCCTGCCCTTTGTCAGATCATAAGGTGAAAGCTCTAATGTAACCTTGTCGCCGGGAACTATTTTGATAAAGTTCATTCTCAGCTTTCCGCTGATGTGTGCAAGTACCCTATGACCATTCTCCAATTCAACCTGGAACATGGTATTAGGTAATTTTTCAACTACAGTACCTTCAATTTCAACAACATCTGCTTTAGACATTCATGTTCTCCTTTTCAATGTACCGTGCCCCTTTCGGCCGGCAATAAACATTTTACTATCCAGATTCATTATTTTACAAGGGACAGTATCTCCGGTTCTCCTTTTGTTATAAGGATGGTATTTTCATAATGTGCCGACAGTGAACCGTCCTCTGTTACTATGGTCCAGTCATCGTCCATCCACGCAACCTCGCATCGTCCCATATTTACCATCGGCTCTATGGCAAGGGTCATACCCGCACAGAGCTTAGGTCCGCGCCTTTTCTGTTTATAATTCGGAATCTGTGGTTCTTCATGCATTTCTTTACCGATTCCATGACCAACGAAATCCCTTACACAGGTAAATCCGTGTGCAACAACACATTCTTCCACAGCCGCTGATATATCAAACAGATGATTTCCCTCTTTAGCAAACTTTATTCCTTCGAAAAAGCTCTGTCTGGTTGTTTCAATGAGTTCCTTTGCCCTCGGTGATATCTCACCGCATGCATGTGTACGTGCTGCATCCGATTGGTAACCCTTATAGATTACACCCGCATCAAGGCTGACAATATCGCCTTCCTTAAGTATCCTGAACTTACTTGGTATACCATGTATTACCTCATCATTAACAGATACACATATAGAGGCAGGGTATCCGTCATATCCGAGGAATGAAGGCTTACATCCAAAATCGTATATTGCTTCTTTACCAACCTTGTCTATATGCCAGGTTGAAACTCCGGGTTTTACTTCTTTGGCGAGTATATCATGTACTTTTGAAAGAATTTTGCCTGCCTCACGCATTAGCTCTATCTCTCGTTCTGATTTTATTGATATTCCCATTTCTGTAACCTTTCTTTTGCTGGGTGACAATGGGGACGGTTCTCTTTGTCACCTCTTTGTCAAGCGATACATCCGCCAAATATATCGTTATATTTTTTAACTGTTATGCTTCAAGTATTTTAACAATACTGTCAAATACTACTTCAACGTCAACTGTACCGTCAACGTTTCTTAATGCTCCCTCTTTCTCATAGTAATCAATGAGAGGCTGGGTCTGATCGTGATAAGCCACGAGTCTCTTCTTTACTATCTCAGGCTTGTCGTCATCACGGATAACAAGCTCTGCATCGCAAAAATCACATATGCCCTCTGTCTTAGGAGGATTGTATTTAACATGGAAAGTTCCGCCACACTTTAAGCAACAACGTCTGCCCGACATTCTGTTAATTATGTTCTCATCCGGAACATCGACATTGATGGCAAAATCTACTTTTTCGCCCTTAGCCTTTAATGCAGCCGTAAGTGCTTCTGCCTGAGGGATAGTCCTGGGAAAACCATCAAGCACATATCCGTTTGCACAATCGGGCTTACTGAATCTGTCCATAATCAGATCCAGTGTAAGCGAATCGGGTACTAACTGACCCTGATCCATATACTCCTTGGCCTTCCTACCAAGCTCAGTTCCTTCTTTAATGTTAGCTCTGAATATATCACCGGTAGAGATATGAGGAATTCTGTACTTTGCTGCAAGCATTTTTGCCTGTGTACCTTTTCCTGCTCCGGGAGCACCTAGCATCACTATTTTCATATAAAACTTTCCAAACCTTTCTTGTATTTAACACCTCATCCATCAGCCTCATCGATATTTTCCACATAAAGGGTAAGCCTTAATGTAGCCAAAGAATCAACTTTAATGTCATGTCTGACATTACTTTGAGGTGCGGGGCGGCAGATTGTTTCTCTGCACGCTCTTAATTTGATGTTTTCGCGCTTAGCACGCCGCTTTTGCGTGCTTCGAAAATGTCAACGAGGATTTGCGTAAAACACATTATTCCTCTTTAGATGATAGTCTTTATACTCTGTAAACTTCGCAAATCCTCGCCCGTGCGCGCAGAGGAATTATCGGCCGTACCGCACCGTTCGGATAAGCAAGTCTCTATAATGTTTTATACCCACACTATACCACAAAACCCGGCGAGGAAAAATCCCCGCCGGTGCAAATGAATTACTTAGCTATCAAGAAATCCCTTATAATGACGAACTGCCATCATTGACTCTATCTGCTTCATTGTCTCTAATACAACGCCGACAACGATTATGATAGATGTTGCAGCAAATGATACGCTTACGTCAAAGATTCCTGTAAAGAATATAGGAAGAATTGCAACTATACTTAATGCGATAGCACCAATAAATATGATCTTGTTAAGAATACTTGTAAGATAATCAGCCGTAGGCTTTCCGGGTCTCATACCGGGAATAAATCCACCCTGTTTCTTTAAGTTGTTCGAAATCTCTATAGGGTTAAATGAAACTGCCGTATAGAAATATGCGAAGAACAAGATCAATGCGATATAAATTATAGCACCGATAGTATACTTGAATTCACCTTCGGGAGTTAAATGGAACCAGTGATTCTGATCGATGAGATACAGAAGTTTGTTTCCAAAACTGCCGTTTTCTCTCATTCCCTGTACACCAAAGAATGAAGCGATGATGATAGGGAACTGAAGAATTGACATAGCAAAAATTACGGGAAGTACGCCTGAAGTATTAACCTTCAAAGGAATACTTGAACCCTGTCCGCCGACCTGCTTACGTCCTACAATCTTTCTTGTATATTGTACGGGGATCCTTCTTTCAGCATCCTGAAGAAGAACGATCAGAACAACCATACCAAAGATAATGGCTGCAATGATAACACCGCTAATAATAGCCCATACCAAAGAATTAGCATTTACAATGAATGTAGTAACAAGAGTATTTAAGTCTTGAGGAAGACGGGCAACTATGTTTATAAGAAGGATAACGGAAATACCGTTTCCAACACCCTTCTCAGTGATCTTGTCGCCAAGCCACATAAGGAATACAGTACCTGCTGTAAACGCAAGAGCAACTGTAGCTACTTCTGTAAATGAAGATGTACCGCTTACAAAGTAGTTTGATCTACCAAAGCTTATAGCCATGGCAGTTGATTCAATAAGTGCAAGAACTACTGTTAAGTATCTTGAAATCTTCTGAATCTTCTGTCTTCCGTCCTCACCATCTTTCTGCATTTCTTCCAAGCGTGGAATTGCGATGGTAAGCAGCTGCATGATAATTTCTGCGTTGATGTACGGAGAAATACTTAATGCAAAAATTGAAAGACTTGATAATGCTCCTCCGGTAAGTGTACCCAGCAGACCGCTTGCAAGCTGAGAATTAGCCCAATCAGCAAGCATTGAACTGTTTATGGAGGGAACGGTTATGTTGGAACCGATTCTGACTATTACCAGGCAAAACAGCGTGAATAACAGTCTCATCCTGATCTCTTTAACCTTAAACGCATTGATGACTGTTTTAAACATATCAGATCACCTCTGCTTTTCCACCAAGTGACTCAATCTTCTCTTTAGCTGTAGCGCTATACGCATTCACCTTCACGTTGAGTTTCTTGGTTAATTCTCCATTCCCAAGTATTTTTACTCCATCCTTAGGATTGGTTATAAGACCTACATCCATAAGACTTTCAATGGTAACGTCAGCACCGTTCTCATAACGGTTTTCAAGCATGCTGACATTAATAGTGATAATTTCCTTAGAGTTTCTGCATCTGAAGCCTCTCTTGGGAAGTCTTCTGAAGAGGGGGTTCTGACCTCCTTCAAAACCTGCTCTCGGACGTCCGGAACGAGCCTTCTGACCTTTATGACCATAACCTGCTGTCTTTCCGTTTCCGGAAGCGTGACCACGACCCTTACGGAAATTGTTGCTCTTAACCGAACCCTCGGCAGGTCTTAAATCTGATAAATTCATTCTTTTCTCCTTTCCGATATGAGATGGAATATCCATCTTCATTATCGATTAGATTTCTTCTACCTTAACCAGATGTTTAACCTGGAAAATCATTCCCTTTACAGCCTCGTTGTTCGGAAGAACATTTGAAGAATTAAGCTTGTTAAGTCCTAATGCTTCAACAGTCTTCTTATGCTTAGGAAGGGCACTAATAGTAGATTTTACAAGTGTAACCTTTAATTTATCTGCCATGATATCCTCCTTATCATCAAGCCATAAGCTCTTCTAAGCTGATGCCGCGAGCAGCAGCAACCTGCTCGGGAGTCTTAAGCTGGCTTAAGCCTTCGATTGTAGCAAGAACTACATTCTGCTTATTGTTAGAGCCAAGTGACTTAGTACGAATGTTCTTGAAGCCTGCAAGCTCCAAAACGTTACGAACAGGACCTCCGGCGATAATACCGGTACCTTCGGGACTACGCTTCATAAGAACTGTAGCTGAACCAAATTTTCCGATATAATCATGAGGAACGCTTCCGTTCTCGTCAAGAGGAAGCTCTATCATGTGCTTTAAGGCTGCTTCCTTGCCCTTACGGATAGCTTCAGGTATTTCAGCTGCCTTGCCAAGTCCTGCACCAACATGACCCTTCTTGTCACCTACAACAACAAGTGCAGAGAATCTCATGTTACGTCCGCCCTTAACAACCTTTGTAACACGCTTGATGGCAACAACTTTATCTTCTAATTCCATGCCTGTGGTATCAATTATTGAACGTCTCATCTGTCTCCTCCTCTTAGAATTCAAGGCCGGCTTCTCTGGCTGCCTCAGCCAAAGCCTGAACCTTGCCCTGATATATGAAACCGCCACGGTCAAATACAACTGTCTTGATTCCCTTATCAAGAGCTCTCTTTGCAATTACAGTTCCAAGATAGGAAGCAGCTTCAACAGTATTTGTATGTTCAAGTTCTGCCTTAACATCCTTCTCAACCGTTGATGCAGCAACCAGTGTGTTACCTACGGTATCGTCTATGATCTGAGCATACATATGCTCATTGCTTCTGAAAACTGCAAGACGGGGTCTTTCAGCTGTACCGGAGAAACGATTGCGAACCTTCATATGCTTCTTTTCACGAATTTTTGTTCTGCTTTCTTTCTTAAACATTCTTTAGTCCCTCCTTATTTCTTTCCTGTCTTGCCGGCCTTACGTCTGATTACTTCTTCAGCGTACTTGATTCCCTTGCCCTTATAAGGCTCAGGTCTTCTCTTGTCTCTGATTTCAGCAGCATACTGACCAACTTTCTCTTTATCAATGCCCTTAATAACAATCTTGTTGTTATCAACTGTTGATTCGATTCCATCAGGATCTGTCATTTTTATAGGATGGGAATAACCAAGGTTTAATACGAGGGTCTTTCCTTCCTTAGCAGCCTTGTAACCAACACCGTTGATTTCAAGTGTCTCTTCATAGCCCTTTGTAACACCAACAACCATATTGTTAATAAGAGTTCTTGTAAGTCCGTGTAAAGACTTGTTTCTCTTAAGGTCGTTAGGTCTGTTTACTACTAACTCTGCACCTTCCTGTTTAATCTCCATCTCAGGTGCAATAACTCTTGTAAGAGTTCCTTTAGGTCCCTTTACGGTAACCAGATTATTTTCTGCTATATCCACGCTTACGCCTACGGGAATAGCGATTGGCATCTTACCTATACGTGACATGCCCGTACCTCCTAATTAGATTAAAACCTTAACATTTTTATATTCAAAAGACAAAGGATTGCTACGCTTGTAGCTTCTAAAAAGCTACGGATTGCTCCGCTTCGCTCTCGCAATCCTCAAATCCATTCACAATCTCGCGATACTTCGCATCGCTTCTTGTTCATGGATTTGCTCGCTCGTATTCTCCCATAAGCCTGCAAGCAAGCTTGCGTCTTATGTTAGAATACTCACTCTGCTTTTTACCATATGAAACACAGTACTTCTCCGCCTACATTAGCCTTACGTGCTTCCTTATCGGTGATAACACCCTTGTTTGTTGAGATGATGGCTGTTCCAAGTCCGCCAAGTACCTTAGGAAGGTTCTCAACATCAGCATATACACGAAGACCGGGTTTTGAAATTCTCTTTAAGCCGGTAAGAACCTTATCATTCTTATCCTTGCCATACTTAAGAGTAATATGGATATTATCATATGTTCCTGCATTGACAAGCTCAAAACTCTTAATGTAACCTTCAGTAAGAAGGATGTTTGCGATTGAAAGCTTCATCTTTGAAGCGGGAACATCTACTGTATCATGCTTTGCAGTATTTGCATTACGGATTCTTGTAAGCATATCTGCAATAGGATCGCTGTTCATCATAATAAATTAACCTCCTTCTTACCAGCTTGCTTTCTTAACACCGGGTATCTGGCCGTTGTATGCTAACTCACGGAAACAGATTCTGCAGATACCATACTTACGTAATACAGCATGAGGACGTCCGCAGATTCTGCAGCGTGTATACGCTCTGGTAGAGAATTTAGCGGGACGCTGCTGTTTTAATTTCATTGATAACTTTGCCATAAAATCCTCCTTATCACTTAGCGAACGGCATACTGAAGAGTCTGAGTAACTCACGAGCTTCTTCATCTGTCTTAGCCGTAGTAACGAAACAAACGTCCATACCTCTTACTTTGTCAACCTTATCGTACTCGATTTCAGGGAACACAAGCTGTTCCTTGATACCTAATGAGTAGTTTCCTCTTCCATCAAATGCGTTAGGATTAACACCTCTGAAGTCACGAACACGGGGAAGTGAAAGGTTTATAAGTCTGTCCATGAACTCGTACATCTTCTCGCCACGGAGGGTTGTCTTACATCCGATCGAAACACCTTCACGGATCTTGAAGTTAGCAATTGACTTCTTAGCCTTGGTGATAACAGCTTTCTGTCCGGTGATGATTTCCATATCCTTAATAGCTGACTCAAGAGCCTTAATATTCTCTTTAGCTTCACCAACGCCCATATTTACAACGATTTTTTCAATCTTCGGGATTTCCATGGGGTTCTTGTAGCCAAACTTTTTAACCATAGCGTCCCTAACTGTTTCAAAATAAAAATCTTTTAAACGAGCCAAAGTCTTTTCCTCCTATTCTGATTAGTCAATGACATCACCTGTAGATTTAGCAAAACGAACCTTCTTGCCATCAACAATCTTAAAGCCGAGTCTGGTGGGCTTTCCTTTGTAGATGTACATTACGTTCGAAATGTCAACAGGTGCTTCCTTCTTAACAATTCCGCCCTTAGGGTTTTCCTGGCTGGGCTTTGAGTGCTTTGTTACCTGGTTACAGCCCTCAACGATTACTTTCTTGCCATCAACTACCTTCAGAACCTTGCCATCTTTGCCTTTATCTTTACCGGTGATAATTCTTACGTTATCACCCTTCTTAATCTTTAACATATACGGTTCCTCCTTATAATACTTCAGGAGCAAGAGAAACTATCTTCATAAACTGTTTCTCTCTTAACTCTCTGGCTACGGGTCCAAATATACGTGTTCCCTTAGGTGTAAGATCATCCTTGATGATAACTGCTGCGTTCTCATCAAATCTGATGTATGAACCGTCCTTACGATGAGCGCCCTTTACTGAACGCACAACAACTGCTTTAACAACTTCACCCTTTTTAACAACTCCGCCGGGTGTTGCATCCTTAACGGTTGCAATGATTGTATCGCCAATATTTGCATATCTTCTGGTTGAGCCGCCCATTACGCGGATACAAAGGAGTTCCTTCGCACCGGTATTATCGGCAACTCTCAGTCTGGATTCAGATTGAATCATGTTAACTCCTTCCTAAAGCTTATTTAGCCTTCTCAATAATCTCAACAAGTCTCCATCTCTTATCCTTTGAAAGAGGTCTGGTCTCCATAACCTTTACTCTGTCGCCGATCTTGCACTCATTGTTCTCGTCATGAGCCTTTAACTTGTATGTTCTCTTAACGATCTTATTGTAAAGAGGATGTCTTACGTTATCTACAACTGCTACAACGATCGTCTTATCCATCTTATCGCTTATTACCTTGCCGGTACGAACTTTTCTAAGATTTCTTTCCACAGCTATTCTCCTTTCCTACCTGATCATGCCTGGTTTCTTGCTGCTGTGAGGCAGGTGTTGATTCTGGCAATGTTTCTCTTTACCTCTGAGATTCTGCTTGTATTCTCTAACTGATTAGTTGCATTCTGGAATCTTAAATTGAAAAGTTCCTTCTTAGCAGCTACTAATTCTTCATTTAATTCTGTCTCCGACTTCTTTCTGAGGTCTTCGATATAACTCTTACTCTTCACTGCCGGCACCTCCTTCTAAATCAGCCTTCGATGCGATCTTGCACTTAACAGGAAGCTTATGCATAGCAAGACGTAATGCCTCTTTTGCAACCTCTTCGCTTACACCGGCAATCTCGAACATTACGCGTCCGGGCTTAACAACTGCTACCCAGTACTCACAAGTTCCTTTACCGGAACCCATACGTGTTTCAGCAGGCTTGGTGGTTACGGGCTTGTCAGGGAATATCTTAATCCATACCTGACCGCCACGCTTGATATAACGTGTCATGGCAACACGGGCTGCCTCTATCTGATTTGACTTAATCCATGCAGGCTCGGTAGCAACAAGACCATAATCTCCGTATGCAAGTGTATTGCCACGCATTGCCTTTCCTCTCATAGTTCCGCGGAACTGTTTTCTATGTTTTACTCTCTTGGGCAGTAACATATTACTTCACGCTCCCTTCCTTGGCTTCCTTTCCTTCTCTGGCTTCCTTACGTCCGCCATTGTTCTTCTTGGAAGGAAGTACCTCACCATGATAGATCCATACCTTAACGCCGACCTTACCATATGTGGTATCTGCCTCTGCGAAGCCGTAGTCGATGTCTGCACGAAGTGTCTGAAGCGGGATAGTGCCCTCGCTGTAGAACTCTGTACGTGCCATATCTGCGCCGCCAAGACGTCCTGAACATGATGTCTTGATTCCCTTAGCGCCGGACTTCATGGTCCTTGACATGGTGCTCTTCATTGCACGTCTGAATGAAACACGGTTCTCAAGCTGCTGAGCTATAGACTCTGCAACAAGCTGAGCGTTTCCATCAGGTCTCTTGATTTCTTTAATCTCAAGGTTAAGTTTCCCTTTTGTAAGCTTTGAAACCTCAGCCTTAAGCTTTTCAATACCTTCACCGCCTTTTCCGATAACGATACCGGGCTTAGCTGTATGAACGGTAACCTTAACCTTATCAGCAGCACGCTCAATTTCAATCCTTGAAACGCTTGAGCTGTATAACTTTTTCTTTAAAAACTTTCTGATATTGTAATCTTCCACAAGATTATCAGCGAAATCGCTTTCAGCATACCAATTGGAATCCCAATCAGCGATAACTCCGACTCTTAAACCATGGGGATTTACTTTCTGTCCCATAAATGTTAGCTCCTTTCTCCGGATTATTTCTCATTAAGCACTACTGTGATGTGACTGGTTCTCTTTAAGATACGATAAGCTCTGCCCTGTGCCCTGGGATGCATTCTCTTGATTGTAGGTGCACAGTTTGCATAACACTCTTCAATGTAAAGCTTTGATGTATCCATTCCATTATTGTTCTCAGCATTTGCGATTGCGCTCTTAAGCAGCTTCTCGATTACTGATGATGCATATCTGGGGTTGTAAGCCAGAATGCCAAGTGCTTCTGTAACATTCTTTCCTCTTATAGCATCCAGAACAAAGCAAGCCTTCTGTACAGAAACTCTTGCAAATGAGAGTTTTGCTGAAGGACGTGTATCCTTCTTTTCATTTCTCTCTCTCTTTATCTGGGATCTATGACCTTTTGCCATGGATGAATCCTCCTATTATTTAAGCGGTCCTCCGCTTGTACTCTTCCTGCAGAACTAGCTGCAAATCATTATTGTTCATAAATCACTCACATCCACTTGCAAGCAAGCTTGCAGTGTGATGTTCGGATTTATTTCTTAGTATCATTTCTTTCCTGACTTCTTCTCGTCCTTGCCATGTCCCTTATAGGTTCTGGTAGCTACGAACTCGCCAAGCTTATGTCCAACCATATCCTCGGTAACGTATACCGGAATATGTTTTCTTCCATCATAAACAGCGATAGTGAGTCCTACGAAATTAGGGAAGATTGTAGAACGGCGAGACCATGTCTTAATAACAGTCTTATCGCCTGACTTCACAACCGCATCAACCTTCTTTAACAGATGATCATCTGCAAAAGGTCCCTTCTTTAACGAACGTGCCATGTGTCAACCTTCCTTTCTTACTTTGCTATAGCCTTACCATTCTTACGACGAATGATGAGCTTGTTTGACTTGTTGTTCTTCTTACGTGTCTTAAGACCGAGAGCGGGCTTGCCCCAAGGAGTTGAAGGACCGGGACGACCGATTCCGTTCTTTCCTTCACCACCACCGTGAGGATGGTCGCAAGGGTTCATAACTGCACCACGTACGGTAGGTCTGATACCCATATGTCTCTTACGTCCGGCCTTACCGATGTTTACAAGGTTGTGCTCTCCGTTTCCAATTACGCCGATTGTTGCACGGCAGATGATCGGAACCATTCTCATTTCGCCTGAAGGAAGACGCAGAATTGCGTACTTTCCTTCCTTAGCCATAAGCTGAGCTGCGTTTCCTGCTGCTCTTACAAGCTGGCCGCCGCGTCCGGGATAAAGCTCGATGTTATGAATT
>JAFXXN010000183.1 GCA_017542245.1 Lachnospiraceae bacterium | reverse complement strand
GTAAGGATAACAACCGTCAAGAAATTGAAAACAACAAATACATTGGGGTGTACAAACCCATTTTCATCTTTTATTTTCATTTTTCCCTGCTTATAAGATGTTGTTAGCTCGCTTTGTTCCTGATTTGCTATTCTTTATAGATATCCTGACTGGTAGCGGGATATATACCGCTGCCAAAACCTGATATTTCTATTCCATGTTCATCATATATCTTTCCGCAATACAGACAATAAGCAAGAGGTTGTTTCCTTCCGGAAGCCATAACAAATATAACATTTCCATCAATACAGTTACACTCAAAGTTTGCTGGAGTTGATACCATTTCCCAAAGCCTGTTTGCTATAAAATCCAATAGACTTTCAACATGAGGGTAATCCATATGCAAACACAACTCTCTTTCTCTATCGAGATTAAACTTCTGTGCTCCTATATTTTCAATATCATATTTGCTCAGATTAAGTGAAAGAAGTGTATTCAGTTTCAACCTGTCAAGGCATCTAACATCAATAATATCCGCCTTGATTAAATCTTCATTTTCGATAATAAAATCTCGAAGTGCACAGTAATACTCAGTGTATGATTTAAACAAGCAATCTGCCAGTTTTTCTTGAAAATGTTTTCTTATTGCAGGTATCACTATGTTACTCCCCATGTATGATTAACTGTATATTTACTGTTCTATTATACAATACGAGCCGGGATTACTCCTGGCTCGTAAAATTCCTGATATAACAATCTCATTAAAGATCGAGAATTGCTGCCTTTGCTTTATCGGATAAAGTAAAAAGGCACGGATAAGCAGGATCACTCTCAACGTTTCCTGTACGCCTCTTCTCAATTGGATTCATTTTCTCCCACTCAACGAAGTCTATTACATGTTTTTTCAGACTATCAATACTATCCCACTGCGAAAAGAAATCCAAGGAAAGCTTTAGTACTTCCTCTTTTGTCGTTACAGGAACATCTATAGATATATGACCATATGATGGTACCGGCACATCAATATCATTAATGATTATTCCTAAGCGAACATAATAATCTTCTTTACTAAAACTGCTTCCTTGTATAAAGAAACAATATGTAAAATGCTCAGTGACCTTTGTCCAACGCTTAGCCTTTTTTGCAAACCCTTGTTCTTTTAGGATAGGTTTTGCATATTCTATTAATTCTTCTTCACTTATATTCATGAATAGTATCCTTATACTGGTTGCCTATACTGTAAAATACTGTACTAAGCGAGATAGGCCGGGGGGGCTTAGTGCCCCCTGTGCTTCTCTCTTTTCTTTTGCTGCTTAAGTTCAAACTCACGCTTTTCTTCAGTCAGCTTCTGCTCGCGGCTTCTGATCCTACGTTCCTGTTTGTTCTGCTCCTGTTGCAGTTTGATTGCCTGCTGCGACTTGGTGCCGATACCGGTTGCCGAAGTCTGCTTTCGCGCTTCGCGTTGAATCCTCTTGGGGTTCTTCGCGATATCTTTTACAACAGTGTCCACAGCCGGGCTGAAATGAAGTCCTGTGTAGTATCTGAGAACATATTCGAACAGCTCATAATCTTTCGGTTCCGCACCGAAAACCACTCTCGCAGCCGATATCTTATGGTTCTCGATAACCTCGAAAACACCTACCCAAAAAGGCTCCTCAAAATACACAGTCAGGTTACAACGTATTTTGCCCATGACAATCCCTCCTTTAAGATTGATGAGCAAAGAACGGACAACCCGGAGGGGCAGGTTACTTACCCTGTAAAACAGGACGGCCGGGCTACCTACCGGCTCTGGCATATCTTGCGATACACGTTGCGTTTTTATCTTTGCATGTTACGAGATGATTATATCATCCGGGTAACGGCTTTGAACTGTTCATCACGTTCCGGTTCCTCTGGTTTTCATCATCAGATAGCAATTGATCCCCTGTTTATAAAAGTCAGGAAGTTCTCCAACACATTTATATCCCAGGTTTTCATATAATTTTCTCGCTCTTGGATTAAAGTCATCTACAGTTAAAAAGTATTTAGCCCGAGGCTGATCAGAAGCATTATCCTCGAAAAATCTCATAAGCTGTTTCCCGATGCCATGACTTCTGTATTCTTCTTTAACTGCAATAATATGCAGATACGGGTAACTTCCAAAGACACCTTTTGTCATGTAGTAGATAAACCCCAGACATTTTCCATGTTCATCCAACGCAACATATACGTTGTTTTGTGCCACTGCATATGAGAGCATGTCAGTTGCCTTTTTGTGATCGCTGAAATATGCTTTCCCAAGCACAGAATCCTGCAAGATCTCCACGCAGCTATCAATGTATGTCATATCTGCAAGTCTTATAGCAATATTATTACTCATAGATCCTCCGGTTCACTAAAAGACAAAAGGAGCATTCTGATCATAATCCGAAATTTCAGAAACAGGTATCGGAAGTTTGAGCCCAATCTATAGTTACGTATCTCTTCTGATGATATTAATGTACTCCACATAAACAAATCCAAAAATTTCCTTAGTGTAATTAATTCATGATTATCCTATCTAATCATCCTTTATATTTCCTATATGCTGCATTCTTAATAAATTATCTTCTTGATTACCTTACTTTTTCACATCGCGTTTTAAAGATTTAAAAGCTCTGTCAGACTTTGTATCGTGTAGTCCTGGCCGTAGTTCTTTTCTTCATCTGTGCGGTTGATAAGAACTGATATGGCACCGGCATTTTTGGCGCACTCTATATCCTTTTTCTCATCGCCGACAAAAGCGATCTTTTTGATCGGAACATTCATTTTCGAAGCGATAAAGAGCAAGCCGTTTTTGTTAGGTTTGCGGTAGCCGGTATCGTTTGAAGTATAAGGAAAATCGATCAGGTCCACGACTTCGGAAATGTCGTCTAATGCGTACTTGTTATCCATTCCGTATGCGACATCAGAGAGCGTGGCTGTAGGGATGTTTCTTTTCCTTAATTCCTTGAGCGTGTTTTCCACTTCATCGTACACTACGACATCACGGCGGAAGAACAGATAGAACTCCCTCTTAATGTCTTCGATGAGATCAACAGGCAAATTTGTGCCTCCGATAATCTCCTTGAAAATAATGTCTGATGACACTTCCTCTTCTCTGGGGTTGATCCTCGTATTGTATTTTCTGAGGGTCGCTCCTATATGCTCAAATTCCTCTTCAGAAATCTTAAGATTCAGCTTATCCTCAACGTGCTCGAATGCCGGCCGGTATAGTGCCGACCAGTTTAAAGGGATCGGATAATATGCGAGCGTCTGACCTATATCAAATACTATAGCGTCCATCGGGTATCCTCTTAATCTTCTTCCATATAGCAGTCGTTTACTTCCTTTTGCATTTCATCTCCATACATACGGCAGAATCCTAAATTGTTGAATGCAAAACCATATTTTTCTTCTGTTCACAGAATTCATATTAATTCTCCAAATTTCTATTAAGTTTGTTACGTATCCCGCTTAATGATATTAATATACTTCTCATAAACAAATACTCGGTTTCTCGAGTAGTTTGTTGTGTCCTTTAGTATTCCTAACTGAACCAACTTATTAACAGCTGTTGAAACGGTATTGTAGCTTACACCTAATGCTTCAGAAGTCTTCCTAATATCAATTATTGGATGTTGCTCAATATAATCAAAAACTCTCCTGACATTATCATTCTTCCTATTTGTCTTACTCAATTACCCCATTGACCCCAATTTGTACACCATAGCCACAATAAAACATAATAAACGATAATAAACTACTTACCTGCAAGAGTACGGCTGAATTCTTCGATGTCACAGCATACGAAGGAGCCGTCCACCTGCTTGGAAGAGACTACTTCACGGCCGTTGTCAGTCACTTTTGCAATTACGGAATAATAGGTCTTATTGTCCTCGGCATCCGAATAAGCGACACAGAACCATAAGTATGTATGGCCTTTGTAATTATCTATCTCGAGTGAGCTTTCCGCCCAATGATCGCTGTATCCGTCCAGGATCATGCCGTCGACTCCGTTCCCGACCCTTCCGATCATCCACGGATGGCAAATTACACCGTCACCCGGAACATATTTCTCATCAATGACACCGCTGTTATAGTCGAAGGATACCGAGTATGACGCACCATTTTCCTGAGTATATATGATAGAGACGCCGTCGTAATACATTATAAAAGGCAGCTTCATCGCTTCATCATAAGAGCACAGGACTTCCCTAACTAATTCCATGTCAACCTCAGGTTCGTCATAGACTGCATCTCTTGCATATATTATCGGCAGACCCATATTTTTCACTACGGATGACTCATAAAGCTCGCGGTCCGGTATAACGCTGCTGAGTTTTATCTCGTTGCCGTCCGGATCGACATTTACGACATCCACGCTTCCGTCCGCTGAGACGGTAGACCTTAATGATAAAGAAACCACACTGTTGTCTATTCTGTTAACATGAAGATTGCCTTCAGTTTGGGCGACAACCTTGCCGTTAACGGTTATCTCATTGCCGTCTAAGGCAACGACGGGAACCGGTGCTTTTCCGGACGCACATGCACTAAAAGCAAACACAGTTGAAACGCACAAGAGGCCTGCCACAAATGATCTTTTAATTCTTCCCATAATCACTTTTCCCCACATTAATATTTTTCTCAATATAGATACAGACGAACTGCCTGTTTGGTTGCATAAATAGTCGGTTAACACGTCTATTATATATTCATCGACCTCACAGTATCTATCGGTTTAACTGTCATTTCAGCCCAGGCAGGAATAAGTCCGCTTTTGACAGCATTTCTTACAGATCTGATGTTTGACCATGCTGTACAGTAGAACGGAACCTTGTCACGTTCGAGTATCGCTAATGCCAGTTTAGATGTTATTGCGGTTGCTATACCTTTTCTCCGATACTCAGGTAGAACATCCACTCCGATTTGCCACATCTTTTCTGCATCAGCAGAACAACCGGCTAAACCGACAAGTTTATCTCCGTCATATGCTCCGACTGCAAGCATATCTAATTGTTTTCTATCGCTGCATAATGCATTCGACCACTCAGGAAGATACAGATCTTCAAATTGAGCTTTATCCAACACTCTCAATTTATATGTGCACGGCAACCCGATAAGTCTGTTCACGTCAGGAAGATAGTATTCTGCCATGAAACATGTTGTCAGACCTTTGGGGGAAAGTTTCTCATTCAGCCAATGCATGTTCGGAGTCTCAAAGCAGTGATAAAACTCAAACTTGGATAAGTATTCATTCACTATATCAGCAGTATCATCAGTCACTGCAGCGACTACATTGCTTCCATAAGAAATAAAATTGCATCCGATGGGAAGCTTATAATACTTCTTTGCATTAGGTCCCATATTCAAAGGAACAATTACATTCCTATCTGAAATGAAGTCTTCAGCCTTACATCCCATATCAACTGCAGACTGTTCCAATGCTATACGCAATATATCCTTGTTGGTCATCATATAACTTTTCCTTATCCCAAATGGCTTTCTTGTTCTATCTTCTCAAGAGTATCTTCCAGTATTACTTTTCGCAATTCTGTAAGCCACTCTGAAAATGCAACCGTATCAAAGGCATATGTCTTATTCAAATCGTACTCGTTGTCTGACCATGTGTTTAAAGGAGATTCATTGTGCTGTATCAAAGCTTCAAGTTTATCCAGAGCCTTATATACCTTGGCTTCAGTTGTTTCCTGTGCGTCCATTTCCTTATAAAGAGCCGAAAGATCGGAAGAAATCTCTTCCGGCAACGACTTGACCCATTGATCCAGTAAGGAATCTTCCACATTACGGTCTGAATCAGTCTTAACAAATGTCGGAATATCACCGGTAAAACATTCCCCGAGATCGTGAATAAGACACATGTTAACAACCTTATCTGTATCAAGATCAGGGAATTCATGTCTCAAGAGCGAGGCCATAAGTGACACTCTCCAGCTGTGTTCCGCAACACTCTCAGTTCTTCCGTTTGTGGTTGTACAATGGCGGGGCGTATCTTTAAGCCTTTCGGCCACATGCAGTATTTCCAGGTATTCCCGTGCATTCATTTTCTTC
>JAFXXN010000182.1 GCA_017542245.1 Lachnospiraceae bacterium | reverse complement strand
TCGCAATTAATCCTAACATTAATTTTAAGACGGAAAATCTTACTTGTCTATCAATTAAAGTATGCTTTTTAGAGAAAAAATGTTAGCTTTGGTTGCAATTATTTACAAAGCCATCACATAAATCTGGCATGGATTGGCTTCGTCCCAGAGGAGAGGAAATACTTCAAGTTCCTTAAAACCACAGCTGATGTAAAATAGATTGGTACGATCGTAATCTTCATACATTCCCATTTTCACAGTCTTTACCTGCATGAACTCATAGCCCTGAGTCTTTGCAACTTCTTTGGCTTTTTCTACGAGCTTGCGGCCAACGCCATTTCGATGGAACTCTTTCATAACTCCCATAACGGCAAGTTCAACCGTAGCATTTCCTGTTTTCTTCAGACACAGGAATCCCTGAATCTTGTCATCTTCCTTTGCGGCCAGGAAGGTCCAGTTTACGCAATCGCGGATATAACCTTCTCTGCTCTCTTCGACTTCAAACCACTCGGTAAGAGCCTCAAGTACTTTTCTTGCAATAGCCTGTTTTTCGGCTGAATCTGTAATCTCTGTAATCATTTTTCTCTTATTTTATTCCGTTCGTATTTTAAGTTTTTTTCCGGAGAATGCAATTCCGAATTTTATGATGTCTGGTATTCTTTCTTCTTTCATTTCTGTATCGTACGCATTCTCATTTATCTGATTAAGAGCCTCCGCTGACAATGTATCCAGTTCTTCATCGCTTAAATCTTTACCCCATTTTAGTTCCATAATCATCCCAGGATATTTGTTTTCGCGAGGTAACATACTGATATCATATCTTCCATCACCGGATTCTCTGTTTGATCTGATTTTGTACTGATTATCCATCAATGCCACGAGTCCTAATACCAACCCATGATAAAAGCCTTCTGCTCCGGCATCATAGAAGCTGATACTTTTCATCATGTATTCTTCAATTCCATCCTGAAGTTTCTTAGTATCATGTGCATACAGGCTCTCAGCAATCTTATTTGCTGTGCCCCTTCCCATTGCTCCAATCTGCATCAGATGCGAGAGAATCTCACTTTTATAAACAGCAGCTATTTCACGATTCGGTATTGAAACCTCGCACAACCATGCTCCATCTCCTTGAAGTTCCTTTTTTGGTGTTTTAAGATATCCCGCTACCAAAAGGAGACTGTAGATATTCGCAGGGTCTTCAGTGAGGGATCTGTATACTACATTTTGATCTATTCTAGCTATAACACGTTCACCCTGCAGGAGAGAGAACAATTTTTCTTGTATATCATCTGTAGCAGTTTTCAGTACATCTTCCAAAATTTCATTTTTTCCGGTATTGACCCAATACGCCTGTGGTAAACATCCCCTAGAAAGATAACTGATTACAGACCATGGATTATAAATTTCCTTATTTCCAAAGTAATATCCGTCATACCAGTTTCTGAGTTCTTCTTCCTTATCCGATGCACCATAATATGCAAGCATCTTATTCACTTCATCTTCAGTAAATCCGAAGAATCCATCATATTCTTCATCCATAATGGAATTAACGGTAAGATTGTTTAAACCACTGAAAATGCTTTCTTGTGCAATTCTCAGTATTCCGGTCAAAAAGCCATAGGATAAGTAACTGTTATCCTTAAATGCGCCGGAAAAGAAATTCCTCATAAAGCCAATGATTTCATCATAAAATTCTTTTGAATATCCTTCCTGTATCGGAGTATCATATTCGTCAATTATGATGACAGGAGCTTTTCTGTAATGTTCAGCAAGCATTTTGGATAGTCGTTGAAGAGAGGTAGAGAGTTCTACCACATCTGCCCGTCCATCTAGAACTTTTTCAAAATAATCTTTTTCGTATTTTTCAAGTTTATCACTAGTTCTAAGTTCTGAGTGTCTTCCGAATTCTTCCTGCAAAAGTCCTGCAATCTTTGTAAACGTTGCTTCCCAGGAATCATATTTAACATCTTTAAAAGTCAGATAGATTACAGGATACTTTCCCTGATGTTTTCTGTACTCATCCCCACACTTCCAGATAGCCTTGTCAGTGAAATATTTGCTTGTATCCTCATCTGAAATCTCAAAGAATACTCGAAGCATATCCATGTTTAATGTCTTTCCAAAACGTCTAGGTCTGGTAAATAATGAAACAAAGGATTTACGATCCAGAAACTCTTTAATCAGTAAAGTCTTATCAACATAATAGTATTCAGACTGGGCACGGATATAATCCGATATTCCAACAGGAAGTGGCTTTTTCCCTTCCTCAGTTTCTGTCTTTACATATTGACCGGTAACGATACGACTGTCTGAAGGACGTTTTGCATCATCTGGTATCTGCCACTGCTTACCGGCTCTCACAGCACCGGGAATCTTCCCGTCCTTACAGAACTGTGTAACCCTACGCTCTGATATTCCCCATAACGCTGATATTTCTTTGCAGGATTTCATGTGAATACGCCTCCATCACATCTATTGTTTCCTACAGTATAAATACTTTCGGAAGGATGTCAACAAAAATTGATATCCTTCCGAATATTTTGATTTCCTTCCGAATGAATTTCCGAATGATATATTCTAGTATTGTCTATATTAAACCGTAATCTCAATCTGATTATTTTCGATGCCGAGGATGCAGCTTTCGTAGTAGCCGTCGCCGGTGGTTCTTGGGCCGCTGAGAACTTCGTAGCCGTCGTTTTTCAGACGGGCAGTGAGTTCATCAACTTTTTCTTTGCTGCCCACGCTGAAGGCAAGATGGATGAAACCTGTACGGTTCACTTCTTTTGCAGTATCAGCCAGATTCGGTTTGGTCATGATTTCAAGCCGGCTGCCATCATCAAAAGAAATGAAGTATGAACGAAAATCCTTTGTCTTATTATGATAGCCATCGTTAGATTTTCCGCCAAAATATTTGATGAAAAAATCCCTGGCTTTTTCCAAATCATTTACATATAAAGCAACGTGTTCGATCTTCATATATTACACCTTCCTTATTTGCCCGATTTTGTCAAAATTACAACCGATGCCAGAATCAGAAGGATCCCAGCACCCGACATAATAGTCAGCTTTTCCGCAAACACGAGGATACCGATCAGAGTTGCTACCATAGGTTCAATAGTTGCAATGATTCCCGCCTTGCTCGCTTCTACACTTTCGAGGCCGAAAGTGTATGACAAGAAAGGAATCACTGCAGTAATTAAGGCAGTCAGGAAGCAGAAGAAAATCAGGAAACCCAGATCCGGTGCACTCGAAAACTTCCCCATCATATCTGCAGGTCGGGAAATAATCCATGAGCCGACAGTCGCAAAAATAAAGGTGTAAGTTGTAACGGTGTAGGAAGAATATTTTCTCAAAGCCACCTTCCCCAGAATGCTGTATAAGCCGTAGCCGATTCCAGAACCAAGTCCAATAAGCAGACCGGTTAC
>JAFXXN010000181.1 GCA_017542245.1 Lachnospiraceae bacterium | reverse complement strand
TTATTCTCTATGTCCATAATGATGTTATAAACATTGGTGAAGCATCCTTACTCTTTTCAAAACCACAGTTTTCATAAAAATGCGCCTCATTATCATAAGCTATTACTGCCACGCGCAGATAATCCTTATATTTTTCTTTCACCATTTCAACAAGAGTTCTTCCGATGGTTTTACCATGATAGACTGCGATTGATCACACTACTAAATAGATCGGGGCAAAGATACTGTGAAGAATGTCTCAATTCATGAAAAAGGTAAAAAGCTTTTTCATAATCAGGCGCTTCTTTCAGATAATTTGCATTTATGAATACCGTTTTTGACTCAACATCAAAAGTGCCGTTAGCGTTTTCATATCCCGCTGGCATATTGAAGGATAACATCAAGTCTAATTTATTATCATCGCGGTATTGATTGAAATATCTTTCGTAGTCAAACATCTTTACATCCTTATAAATCCCAATTTGTCGATTCTAAAAAACCGGAAAATATTTGTTCAATGTACTCTTCTCGTCCTGTCCACTTCGTATGCTATATACTCATGATCAAACTCATAACCAAGCTTTTCTGCCAAGCGCACTGAATTCATGTTTTGCGCATCCCAACTTGGATACAGATTCTCTTCCAGACATCTGAGTATAATTGCTGAACAGGCAATCGTCGCAAGATGGTTCCTTCTTTCAGATTCAACAGTATCAACCTCTATTTCTATTCCTTCGTTGTATTTGGTATAAGAGGATGCACCGGATACGATTTTGTCTTCTTTCAATATGACAACTCCCCTGCCAATATCCAGATACTGCTTCTTGTCAGCAAAAGAAGAAACAAAATCTCTTATCACGGGATCTTCCATACACTTGTCATATATATCTGAATCTATTTCTTTTATTTTGTATCCATTCGGCAGCATATCTACGTTTTTTTGCAAGGCTACAGTGTCAAATTTCGTATCCTTCTTAATTGCATATCTCGTCACTTTCTTAGCATTAGGATATACCTCTTCTATAAGAGTTGCCCATGCTTCGTTTTGCGGAGTAATAATCGCAAAACCTTCAGGTTTATTCTCTAATAGTTCACGGTTTGGTTTCCCTGCCACAAAGCCAAAACAGCCTACATATGCAAAAGCTGATGTGGGATTATCAGAATCAGTAACAAATATCCTTCCCATAACCTTCTGAAGGCAGGAGTAAATCAATGTCTCTTGCCAACCATCAAACAAATCTTTCACTTTAAAAGTATCATTTAATTCCACAACCATTTTTTACACCGCCAATATTTCCTTTATCTTGTTTATTGTTCAAATGGTTTTCTCCGTCTTGTCCTATCCTTACCATTAGTGCTGTATCAAAATTTACCAATATTTTAGTCCCCTACACCAAAGTTAAGCGTAAACTCATCAGATTCAACTTCAAGTTCAGCCATTTCACCCATGAGCATAGGGTAACTAATATCCCCATGCCCTGCCGGGAACCCAAAAGCCACAGGTATATCAGTGTCATCCAAAAACTGCCTTGAGATCATTTCTGCTACAGATCCGAACTTTCCTCCACGACTCAGCCCATCATAATCTACCAAGTCAACAGGCATCTCAGTCCACTCTCCAAATACTATACCGGCTGCTTTATCCAGTATCCCCAGATGCTTTAATACAGTAAGATATCTGTGGATATGCTGCATATTCTCGTTCACATCCTCAAGGAAAAGTATATAGGGTTCACCACTCTTCGTGCAATCGTATACGCTTCCAAGTACTGCAGTAAAGGTTGAAAGGTTTCCGCCTATAAGGATGCCCTTAGCCTTTCCTGTCCTACAATAAGGACTGCTTTCGCATGTATATGCAGGCATCTCTCCCATCAATAGCTTTTCCTCAGCTTCCACGCATGCCTCAGAAAGGCCTTGAAATGTCGCGCTCATGCACGAATGAACCGAAGGAACCCCTACAGACGTCCATGCAGAATGGTATATTGTGATATCACTGTACCCGATAATAAGCTTGTGTGAATCCCTGATAAGCTCTAAGGAAAGCTTATCAGCTATTTCTGATGCTCCATATCCACCACGGACACAGAATATCGCCTTTATCTCCGGATCTCTAAGCGCCCATTCCAGATCCTCCAAAATATCTTCTTCCGTGCGCACAGCATCACATACATGCTTTCCCTCCACAGGCTCATATCCCCATTGCTTCAGACCGTCAACCACTGCATCGGCCTGTTCCCTGCTCGGAAGCGCTGAAGGAGAAATAACAGCTATCTTATCACCCTTTGAAAGAAACATATCCGCATTCTTTCCGCTGTATCTGCTATATGTAACCTTTGTAACCGTATCTACGCCCTCATCTATTAAACTGCTTGCTTCCTGTTTCCCGGTTTTGCGGCGATTGTACTCATCCGCATATGCCCCGGCCTTCTTTAGCTTTATGCTAACCTTCAAAGGTCCGGTTACTCCATCATTATATGTCCATTCAAAACAGCCGTCGTCATGCACAGTCTTAGTTGCTATCCCATATTTTTCAGCAAAAGACCCACCGTTTATCGAAAGGCGGATATAAGGATCATTTTCCATGACAATTAGAGCCGGCTTTCCTCCATCTACATCAGCACTCTCGCTTACAATAGGCATCTTTATGGTTTTACCTGCAATATAAACCTTTATAACATCCCCGTATTTGTAACCTGCTCCTTCAAGCTTTTTGCTGCTGATAGAGAGCACAACATTCCCCTGTTCATCAATACGGGAAATATCCGTTTTCCCCTTCAGTTTTTTCAGTGAAGCTGCCAATACTTCGGTATCAGGTAACAAAATCGCGCCTATAATCAATACTGCTAATACCATAATGATAAATCTTATTTTTCCCATCCTAAACCTCCATTTCTTTTCATTGTCAAATATTCAGAATATATCTCTATTCTATAACTTTCCTAAAAGCCCAGTTTCTAAGCCAGAACCCGAAGCTTTTTACCCCGCCCCTGTGGCAGCATGTAAAACCACATTTGTTATAGAACTTTACATTATCCTCCGAATTAGTTATCAGGGCAAGAGTTCCCCCGCCCTTTTCTTTAATATATCCGGACAAATACTCAATTAAAGCTTTAGTCCCATAGCCTTTTCTTTGATAATCCTTTCTGACAGCGAAATTATGCAGATAATAAAAATCAGGTGTTTTCTCTCTAAGCTTTCTGATCGGTTCCTCGCATGCGTCATCCATCATGGAAAATGCAAGAACTTTAAAGAAATTGCATCCCTTAGATACAGACTTAAATCCCAACAAAGCATACTCAAGAGCCCCTGCCTGACTGCTTCCCGGTTCATGTAATGCTATAACTATCACAATTTCATTATTTTCCTCACCGACAATCAGCTGATTTCTTCTGAAATTTACTAATAAGCATATTTTTTCCATTTCATAAACAAATCGCCATCGTTTTTTTAAATCTTTTACATAATTGCCAAAAAATTCGTACTCATAGAAGGCTTCTGCCGCCATATGAAATACTTCTTCCAAATCTTCTTTTTTTGCCAATCTATAAGTAATCATATCCTAATTCTCCAAATTACGATTGTCTTAGTCTTTTAGTCGAGTAGACTAAGGACTCGCACCCTTAGCCCCTCACAGATCCGTGCGTGCAGCTTTCCTGCACACGGCTCCTCACAGTAACATTTACTCTAATAAAGCGCGTAGTAAATTTTAGGTTTTGCAAGCGGGTATACTT
>JAFXXN010000180.1 GCA_017542245.1 Lachnospiraceae bacterium | reverse complement strand
TCTATAAGTCCGATGCAGATATCGATATTATTGTCTTTGAAGAGATCCAGCCTTATTTAGCCGGAGATAAATCCCTTGATGAAGTCATCAAGATAATGAATGACAGGGCAAGGACTGTCATGAATGAAAGAAGATAGCTTTAATAAGTGGCTTAAGAGTGACTTAAAAAAGGAACGTGAAGCCCGGAAACACTGTTCTTTCATTGTTTTAGCTGTTCTTGAAACGCTTCTGAGAAGCAAACAAACTTCGGAATTTAATAACTATTGACTTCGGAATTTGATAATAGTAAACTTCAGAATAAGATAATCTGAGGTTGGCTTATGATAGAACGAATAGCAAAACAGACCTTATTACGCTTGGCACAGCAATTCCCTGTAGTTGCCGTGACTGGTCCAAGACAAAGCGGAAAATCAACGTTGGTTCAGGAGACGTTCCCGGATAAACGTTATGTGACTATGGATGATTCATCTGCAAGAGAGCTTGCTTCTTCAAGCCCACGGGACTTCTTAAGAGCATTCAAGGACGGAGTCATAATAGATGAGGTTCAAAAAGTACCGGAACTGTTTGATGCGTTGAAGTTGATCGTAGATAAAGATGAATACACACCCGGCAAGTATATTCTTACCGGATCTTCACAATTCAAACTGAAGAAAAACATCAAGGAATCACTTTCCGGGAGAATCGGAATTGTTAATCTCCTTCCGCTTTCTATAGCCGAACTTAATCTTCATGGCAATCTCAGCGACGATGCATATGACTATGCTTTTAACGGATTCTATACTCCGTTTTATGATGATAAAAAACATTATGTTCGTGAAGACTGGTTTGAGAACTATATTGATACATATATTGAGAGGGATGTAGCAGAAGAAATACGTCTCTCGAATCTCTCTCAGTTTAAGAAGTTTATTCAGTTTTGTGCGATATACAGCGGACAGATGCTTAATATGGAGAGCATATCACGGGAAATCGGCGTATCAGCAAATACGATCAAATCCTGGCTCTCGATCCTTGAGAATTCTTTCATAATCCATTTATTGGAGCCGGATACTAATAATCTAGGCAGAAGCATCGTAAAGACTCCAAAACTCTATTTTGTTGATGTTGGACTCTTATGCTATCTGCTCAGGATAGATTCCAAGGAGGAATTGCTGTTATCACGCTATAAGGGTGCTGTTATAGAAACTATGGCAGTCTCCGAGTTGTTGAAATTGAGGTTCAACAAGGGTCGTAAGGCCGAACTCACATATTTCAGAGACAGTAATGGATTCGAAGTAGATGTAATTGCAGATTGGCATAAAACATATGCCTTGGAAGTTAAGAGTGATTCAGAGACAGAGAAGAAACTGTCGTCGAATGTCCGCAAATACATAGAACTTCGCGGGACTGAAATTAAAGGGTATGTTTACTATCTTGGTGATATTACATGCGAAATCAACAACATCAAATATGTTTCATGGAAAGATTGGGGAAACAACGAAGACTCTATAAAATGATCTTTCAGTCGGAATGACTCGGATAAAAGAATTACATAAACATATATCCCCATTTATCTATTCAATTAAACTAACTTCTAATAATATAAAACCAGGTGTGAGGAAATAGAAATTAAGTGGCTGAAGAGTGGCTTAAGAACGGAATGTGAAGCCCGGGAAGGATGGATATCTAAATACTTTATGAAAAAGATATTATTCAGATTCGTTGCATTGGTTCTGGTTTTCGCATTGGCAATGTCTGTTGCATCATGCGGAAACGGCAAAAAGAAAAATGCTGAGATAATAAGTGAAGATGATCCATGGTTTGAAAGTGAAGTAACAAAAGTTGATCTGGGATTGGATACCACCAGGATGCTGGGCGGCTACCTGATCAACATGGCCGGTGCTGATGAAAAGAATATAGTGATCGTAGCAAGCGGTTCTTACAGAGCCGATGACGGATCGGACGACTATGATAAAGCCGAGAATTTTGTCCTTGTTTCCGTTTTCGATCAGGCAACCAAACAGGTAAAGAAAATAGACCTTTCAAACGAATTTACAGCCACAGACTTTATTAATGATACATCTTATAAAGACGGCATACTCTCGTTGACAATAAACCATTACGACCCCAAGACATTCAATTCGAATTTGCTGTTAACTGAGATCGATTTAGATTCAGGAAAGATCCTTAATTCAAAGGGGACAACCGATTTTACCTATTCCCGCCGCTTTAAGCTGGGTGAATTTATAATCGGAGCTTACTTATTTATCGATAACAATAACATTGGACGGTGCAAATTATACGTTCAATCTCCGGGCGAAGATAAACACACTACTATTGAACTCAAAGAGACCGGTGTCAACTATCAGGATATACCGTTCATTGTACCGATTAACGAAAGCAAAGTTCTCGTTTGTGCTGTCACAGAAAAAGACAATAGATTCTATGAAGTAGATCTTAATGAGAGTATTGTCAAAGCTTTGGATGCAAAAGATTATGAATGGCTGGATTTAGATGCTCTTGGTGATATTCATGATGTTCATGCCGGAGCAGACGGCAAATCTTACTTTACGACTTCGAACGGGATTTCGAAAATCGATCTGGAGAAAAAGACCATTGAAACATTCCTTGAGTATAACTGGACAGTAACAAACAGAGATCTGCTGGAATACATGGAGATCGTCAGTTGTGACGGCAATTCGGCAGTCGTTGCAGGTCAGAAAAGTCTCAGCTACGGAATGGCGCTTAATCCCGCCAAAGATTCAAATGAATATTATGTAGTCAGCTTCAAAAAAGCAGAAAAGAATCCTAATGCGGGAAAGACCGTCTTAACGCTTTATGAAGCCGAGGACTTTGCATCAGACAAAGTAAACGAGGCTATACAGTTATTTAACAGCTCGAACAGCAGATGCTTTATCAAGGTAACGGATAAATACAAAGAAGACCGCTCCGTCCTTTCCAATGCTAAAAGTGATGATGAATATAGCAAAGCACTTCTCAATATGAAGAGCGATATGAGTAATCAGCTCACAATGGATATCATTAACGGCACCGGCCCTGACATTTTCATCAGCACGAGTGATATCGGAGCTCTTAACAGCAGCAACTATCTTGCTGATCTGGCTCCTTATTTCAAGGATATGGATCCTTCTAAATACTTCACCAATATTGTTGAGGCATCTGAATTCGACGGAAAACTTTATCAGATGCCTGTCTGTTTCAGACTTTACGGAATCATGACCGAAGCAAAGTACAGTGGCAGCTCCGGTGTCGGATTTACTATTGAAGAGTATAAGGAGTTTCTAAAAGGTCCTTTGAATGGCACAGATGCTCTCAATAAATCTCAGGCATATTATTTCACCGATCTTTTCACTTCCATGAGCGATGTGTTCATAAAAAAAGGTAAAGCGGATTTTACTTGCCCTGAGTTTTCTGAACTTGCCGTTTTCGTAAAGGAGAATGTTCCGGAAAAACGTATTATTGCTGAAGACGATTCCATGGCACCGGCAACGCATAGAACAGCTTCAGCCGGCACATGCTATGGAATTGGCGATTGTTTTTACGAACAGTATCGATATAACGGAGACTTTGCATTATTAGGTCTGCCTTCCTCTGATGGTCGTGGACCCATGTTCGAAGCTTATACTTCTGTGGCTGTATCCTCCCAGTCAACAAATGTTGATGCATGTGTTGAGTTCATAAAGATCCTTTTGTCTGATGAGATTCAAAAAGGAATGGCGGAACAGGAACATCTGGTATTGAACCGGAACGCATATAGAGAAGCAGCTATGGAAGCGGCCGAATACCTTAACGGACCTGGCGGGAATTGGATCTTTGGCTATGATGTTGCGGTTTCAAACAGACCGATGACATTCTCTGAAAAGACTGTTAATGACTTCGAGAAGATAATCGACAGCTGCTCGAGAATTTATTCCGAAGATGCTGATATAAGCAAGATCCTTATTGAAGAGATGCCGGCATACTTCACAGGACAGAAGGATCTGGATTCAGTAACAGCGATTGTTCAAGACAGAGTGCAGAAAGTTTTGGATGAACGAGGATAAGGAAAGAGAGCTTAATGATGTTTGCGCGATATAGAAAGATTATGTTCATGAAAACGGCACTCCTTTTGTCGGTGGCTGTTTTTGCAGGTATATTTTCAGGGTGCTCATTTGGAAGAAAAGTAGATGAGGGTGGTGAGAAAGTATCTGCAGATACTCCGTGGTTCGATTGTAAGGTCACGGATTGTGAGGTAAAGCGCGAAAACACAAATGATTTTGCAGAAGATCAGATAAGCCAGTATCCGATAGGAAAAATCTCAGATGGCTACGTCTACGCTCTTAATGTTATCGGATCCGATATAGTGGAAGTGTATTTATATTCCGGAGAAGGAACCCGGACCGCTGAATTGGATCTTTTCGCGAAAGTAGAAGAGTTATACCCTGACCTGAGCATGCCGGAATTCAGAGGTGCATACGATCTTTATATTCAGGATGGCAAGCTGAAATTAAAGATCGATAATCAGAGTGATATGTCGATAATGCTCTTTGACGTGGATCTTTTGAAT
>JAFXXN010000023.1 GCA_017542245.1 Lachnospiraceae bacterium | reverse complement strand
GAGGATAAGATGACCGTAAGCCGTGCCCGTAAGGTACAGCGTTTCCTGTCACAGTCCTTCTCTGTAGCAGAACAGTTTACAGGCCTTCCCGGTAAGTATGTTCCTCTTAAAGAAACCTTAAGAGGGTTCAAGATGATCCTAGACGGCGAATGCGATTCAATACCTGAGAGCTGCTTCCTCTTCGTAGGAACTATCGATGAGGTATTTGAAAAGGCTAAAAACTGATCTTTATTTAATCTTTTTTCTCAGTATCAGCGAAGTGTATGCTTCGCTGATACCTTTAAACGCAGTATTATTCTTTAAAAATTTATTCAAGGAGTGGTTCATATGAATTTATTTCCTATACAGATAGCAACTCCTGACGGACTTCTTTTTTCCGGAAATGTTGAACGTATAAAATGCCGTACCGTAACCGGCGATATGGCGGTTCTGGCCGGACATTGTAATTTCTGCACTGCCCTTGGTATGGGAGAAGCCTATATCAGGCTTGAAGACGGAACCACCAGATATGCAGCCTGTATCGGCGGCATGCTCAGTGTTATGGACGGTTCCTGCCATCTTCTCGCAACCACCTGGGAATGGAAGGAAGATATTGATAAAGAGCGTGCACTTTCAGCCAAGGAAAGAGCTGAAGCACGTCTTAAAGATGCACATTTAAGCGAGCGGGATCAAAGAATTGCCGAAGCTAAATTAAATCGTGCTCTCGTACGTTTAAGTGTAAAACAATAAACAGGAGGATGTCAATGAAAAGAGTTATTAAGAAAACCGTTGCATTTATGCTTTTTCTTGCTATGACCATGCAGTTATTCTTCTACTCGGACACTGTAAGAGTAAACGCAGCAACCAATAGTTCAGATTTTGTAATCTACGACGATTATCTCTCCGGTTATACCGGAACCGATAAAGATGTCGAAATCCCCGGCGACCTTGGTATCACTACTGTTTATTTGAGTTATATCAGTGAAATAGAAACTCTTGTGATACCTGAAGGAGTTCAGATAGTTACAATTTTCGGATTGGAAAATTTAAAGAAGATCACCCTGCCCTCTACTCTTAGCAGTATCGATATCGAGTATTGTCCAAAACTAACATCGCTTGATCTTTCAAAGGCTTCCTTCGATGGTGCTTCCTATATCGACCTGTTCGAACTTGACAGTCTTTCCGATATCAAAGCTTCAAGCATTAGCGGCTGGCTTACCATCTCTTCCTGCAATGCCCTGAAATCGCTTGATTTCTCTAACAGCGAACTGGAATCCTGCTCAATAACTTACTGCGATAATATTTCCGGCATCAAACTTAAAAACGCAAAATACGTACAGTTTATAAATCTTTCCAAAATAAAAAATGTCACTATTCCGGAAAACGCTTCCGAAATAACACTTTTAAATATCGATTTAGACAAAGTAACCATCAAAAATAATGAAAACGGCTTCTATATCGAAAACGGCGGCTTATATCAGAACACTAAAGGTTCTGACGGCATCGAGCCCATTAAGGTTCTCAAAGGAATAGATACCACAAAGAAGACCATCGATGTTTCCGAAGGAACCAAGATGGTAGATTATCTTTGCCTTTCAGGAAGCTGTTATATTACCGAAACAATAAACCTTCCTGATTCGCTTGAGCAGATAGCATACGCAGCTTTCTATGGCGGTGAGTCCATCAAGAATCTCTCAATACCCAAGAATGTTATAACTCTCAGTGCCTATGCATTCAGCGGTGTAAGTGCAGATCTTGTTATTCCTAAATCCGTCCGTTTTATAGCCGATGAAGCATTTTCAGAATATTTAGGAAAACTCACAGTTGAAGCCAATACGGAATATGTCGAGGAATTTAAAGACGGAATCTATTTTATGCCTCATTACGATAATAATGAAGCAACATATTCCACGCTGATCTATTACCCTTCCGATAAAACCTCGATTACTTTCAAGGATAATGTTGATTACATCTCAAAAACTGTTTTCAAATATTCTTCTTTGAAAAAGCTTAACATCCCGGAGGGTGTATCAAGCCTCAGCCTTGATCTCAGCAATGCATATAATCTTAAAAGCATAACAGCTCCTTCAACAATCGTTTACTGCAGTGACGGAACTCTTGCTTCAGCTCCCGCATTAACCAATTTCTCTATAAGCAAGAAAAATAAATATTATTCTTCTTATAAAAACTGCCTGTATGATAAAGAAATGACCACTCTCTTAGATGTTCCCGCATCACTTGAAAATATAGAAATTCCGGAAGGTGTCATTTCACTTGGTTATTATGTGATCAGTTCTCATTATGTAGATGACGAATCAACTGAATACGGTTACAGACTTGTCGAACCTGTCATAACCGTTTCACAGAGTGCGAGCGAAGAGAATTACGAATATATATCCTTCAAGAAAGCTTATGTATATGCGGATACCAATCTTGCTGCAGCCATCAAATACTATAATGACAGTGAGAAGTCTTATGCTGGAGAAGCTGAGTACTATGAACCTTATCTTTTAGATTACGAATTCCGTGACACAAATAAAGATCTTCTTAACATGATCTGGTGTGTTGATACGGTCACCGTAAAGAAAGGCGGCAAAGAAACCGCTCAGGTAGAGCTGCCTTTAGGAATGGACTTCGTAAGCAAGCTCACCCTAAACAAGAATACCGAATGTAAAGTCAAGTTCTCTTCTTCCGATAAGAGTATAGCAAAAGTCAACTCAAAGACAGGTGTCATAACCGGTGTTAAAAAAGGAACCTGTACCATAAATGTTAAATGCACTGTAAGCAATGGTAAGAAAACAAATTCCAAATCCTTTAAAATAAAGGTTAAAGTTAAATAATCCTTACAATAATGATAACATTTAAGGAGACTGATTATGAATAAAGAAAACTTACACCTGTTCAGGCGTAGATTTATTCCCGAAGAGCTTACATCATTAGAAAATGACAAAGTCCTGAAATTTGAAGACAATCTGCTTATTACAAGTTGGAAAACCTTAAATCCGAGATCCGATTTTGCCAGCGGTATATCTGCTTTCTTTCTTGATAAAGGATGGAAAGTCAGTAAGTTCCTTGATTGCGAAGGAAATATTACCAGATGGTACTGTGATATAATAGATGTTCACATGGATGAAGAAACAAATACTCTGACTTATGATGATCTTCTCTTTGATGTAGTAGTCTTTCCAAACGGAAGTCTCAAAGTTTTGGACTGTGATGAGGCAGCCGATGCCAGGGAGCAGAATCTGATCTCCGAAAGCCAGTTATTAAAAGGTCTCCGTTCTATGAACGAGCTTCTCTATACCATCTATCACGGACGTTTTGACAGACTTCAGGCAGTTATAGAGAATGCGGTTTCCGAAGAAAAAACATAATATAAAAAACATAAAACAGGGTACCTCGTAAGAGATGCCCTGTTATTTTTGTACAAAACTATAATTTTAAACCATCACGAAAGCTTTGAAATACGCCTTACATGGTTAGCTCCATTTGAAAACGGAGTATCAAGGAATGTATCAACTATCTTTAATGCAAGTCCGTCAGCAACAACTCTTGCGCCCATTGCCAAAACATTCGCGTCATTATGTTCACGTGTTGCCTCTGCACTGAAACAGTCTCCGCACAGAGCTGCTCTTATCTCACGATGCCTGTTTGCCGCAATGGAAATACCTATACCGGTACCACATATAAGAATGCCCTTATCTGCTTCGCCCTTTATTATAGCCTGACTTACAACCTCGGCAAAATCAGGATAATCACAGGAAGCATCCGTATATGTTCCATAATCCTTAAATTCCTCTCCTCTTTCGGTTAAATGCTTCATAACAATCTGCTTTAAAGCAAATCCCGCATGATCACTTCCAACAGCTATCATAATAACTTCCTCCACATATATTTTTTTAATAACCTTTACCAAACAACAAATAATGTTTAAACCTTAAAATTTTAAAACTTAAACCTTATACCTTTACAATATGATACCCTGCAGCCTTTATAAGCCTGTTCATTATCGCCTGACCGATATCTTTAGAATCAAAGCTTTCCGCATAAATAGCTTCAGCCCCATATCCGTCAAATTTCCTTAATGAATCAAACAAAGCCGCTGCAATACCGGCCTCATCATCTCTCGACCCGATATCTATCAGTAAAAGCTCTCCGTCGTTCCTATCACATACTGTACTTCCATATTTTTCAGATAATCCAATGTATTCACCTGAAAGCTCATCACTGGTAAGGATCCCGACTTTTGCCCCGGCCTTAAGCTTCTCTTCTGCTGCCGTTTTTATAGCATAAGCAACATTCTTCGGTTCTCCCTCAAATATTGTAAGCTCGCCTTTGGGTGCATAATGACGATATTTCATCCCGGGTGCCTTAGCCACTATATTGTCATCCTTGCTGCGCCTTAAAACCGCTTTATCATATTCTATATCCGAAAGCACTTCCTTTAAATCCTCTGCCGTTATATATCCCGGCCTAAGTATCAAAGGTGGCTCCACGGTCAGATCGACAATGGTCGATTCCAGACCTATATCTGAAGAACCGCTGTCTATTATCATATCAATCCTGCCTGACAGATCCTCGATAACATGTTCAGCTTTTGTTGTGCTCGGTCTTCCTGAAGCATTTGCGCTCGGTGCAGCAATGGGAATTCCTGCCTCCTTTATCAAACGGTTTGCCACCGGATGCGAAGGCATCCTTATAGCTACTGTATTAAGTCCTCCGGTTGTCTCCTTAGGAACTCTGTCCGATTTCTCAAGTATCATGGTCAGGGGACCCGGCCAGAATCTTTCAGATAAACGTACCGCATTTTCAGGGACAGTCTTAACCAGATCATATATTTCATCAAACGAAGAAATATGTACTATCAGAGGATTATCGGACGGTCTTCCTTTAGCCGCATATATTTTGGCAGAAGCCGTACTGTCATAAGCATTGCCTCCCAGACCGTAAACTGTTTCCGTAGGGAAGGCCACCAGGCCTCCTGCTTTTAATATCCGTACAGCCTCACTAAAATCATCCGGCTTAATCTGCGAAGCGTCAATTTTCTTAATTATTGTTTCCAAAAAAATGATCAACCTCCCGCTTCCATTGTTGGCATTCGCTTATCGCGCACTTCGAGAGCAAGCTCTCTCAGTGTCCGTTCACTCAGCCAACAAAGGAAGCAAGCTTCTTTTGTTGGCATTCGCTTATCGCGCACAAAGAGGCTGCCTAAGCAAAGCAGCCCCTCCTTATAGACCGGTTATTATTTCGTTGTAACTGTTACAGCTTCGGAATATTTAGAAAACAGATTCACATCAACATCGGCAAGATAATAGAACGCCCTTACTTTATAAGTATAGGTCGTACCGAGTGCAGCCTTTACCTCAACTGATTTCGAATCAGCACCATAAACAGTCGTAACCAGTGTATATTTCAGTTTTCCGTTTTTCTTCTTTGTAACCTTATAAACCTTGTATCCGGTTACAGCATCTCCTGAAAGGGGCGTCCATGAGATCTTGACCTTCTTGGTTCCGGATGAAACCTGTTTTGCGGTTACATCCTTGATCTTTTCTCTCATATGAGGCACTACTTTAACAGAATAAGGCACATTTGCATTTGTTCCTTTTTCCTTAACTTCAATATAGTAAGTACCCTTCTTAAGTTTCTTAACAGTAAATTCATTCTTTGTGGTACTTGTTTTTGAATTAAATGTCCAGCTGGTAGAAGTCTGGCTAAGACTCTTCATAAGCTGACCCTTATTGTTCCATACCTGGATATCAACCTTTTTCCTAACATCTGCATTAACAACAATAGTTACGTCAACATTATATGTTCTCTTAGTCTTGAACTTAAAATAGGTTGATTTAGGATCCTTAAGAATCGAACCGACTGTTTTTCTGTTTTCTGTATCGCATAAAGTAAGAGCTATAGAACCTTTTTTCTCGGATGCATCAGGGCCTGCTGCAGAAACTCTTGTGTTAAAGAACAACCCTGAGAAAAGGCACATAATCATCAGACAAGCTACAACATTTTTGAATATTTTTCTTCTCATATAAATCCCCCATCTTTAGATTAATATAACCATAAATATGGCATTGATATTATCTCACCCACATAAAAATATGTCAACACTTTTTTGCTCTAGAAAAAAGCTATTTAATCCCATACTGCTTATAGTATTCATCAAGTGCAGCCTTAATGGTATCGTCTATAACAACGGTACCCTTAACCTCTTTATTATAAAGATGTTCGATAACATCATCCATGGTGACGATAGCCCTGGCTTCTATGCCGTATTTTTCCTTTATCTCATCGAGAGCACTCTTCTCTCCTCCGAGACCTTTTTCCATACGGTTAAGAGAAACCATAAGACCTTTTATTACCACATCCCCCTGAGCCTTGATAATAGGGAATGTTTCCTCTATGGATTTTCCGGAAGTAGTTACATCTTCGATAATAACTACCCTGTCTCCGTCCTTAATCTTGCTTCCGAGAAGTATACCCACATCTCCGTGATCCTTAACCTCTTTACGGTTAGAACAATACCTTATCTCCTTTCCGTATAACTCACTGTAAGCTATAACAGTAGCTACGCTTAAAGGTATTCCCTTATATGCAGGTCCGAAAAGAATATCAAAATCATCCCCGAAATTATCATGTATAGCCTTGGCATAATATTCACCGAGCTTCTTTAACTGAGAACCTGTAACATATGCTCCGGCGTTCATAAAGAAGGGGGATTTTCTTCCGCTCTTCAAAGTAAATTCACCAAATTTCAGCACCTGCGAGTCAACCATAAACTCAATAAATTCCTGTTTATAAGCTTCCATATAAAAGCCTCCCAATACTTAATTTCTTAAAACGTCAATGTCACTTTGAAAATGCTTTCAGCGTTTTCTCGGTAACACAACAAAACAGTACATTTTCAGCAACACCATCACTCATCATTATGAAGATTTCTGTGGAACATTCTCCAAACGAATATCGAAGCAACAGTAATAACTGCCCCGACAGCAATCATAATGATTATGTTTTTCGTACTTCCCATTCCCTTAGGATCACCATCGAAAATATTGTAAATACCGAATCCTAAGAAAGCAAGTCCTACTATAAAGAACAGTATACAGAAACTGCCTACCAGGAAAGTCGCCGATATGCCGAGACAGCCTGTTTTCTGTTCGTCACTCATTCTCTGCTCGGCAAGATATCTGTCTTCATCCTCCCTGCGGCGGAGCAGTTCCGCATAGGAAAGTTCCTCATCGGGCTTCTGCTCGGTAGTACTGTGCTGATTTTTCTTACTCATTTCTAAATCCTCCAATATAAAATTATTATGTTAGGGGCAAAACCCGTTTTTGCCCCCACTGATGTTACGAATTACTTCGTTTTCCCGACTTACGGGCAGGCTTCTTAATAATCTCGCATGAAACCTTCTCTATCTTCTCATAATCATATCCTGCATCGCCCTTAAACTCAACAGGCTTTACGGTAAAATACATAAGACCGTATCTTCCGAGCTTAAATGAAAGCGCAAGTTTTCCTGCTGCGGCACTGAGCGGATTACTCTTAAGTAAAGGCCTCGACGCCTTCTTGATGATATCAACCTCTGCATCCGAAGGATATTTCGGTTCACCAAGATCATGCCATACCTTCAAAGGATTACATACTTCCTCATCAACAAGCTCGCTTAAAACTACAAAACTGTCATCCTTCTTGGCATTACATCCGATAGTAATATCAACATCCTTTTCTTCACCCGAAATATTCCAGATAACTCCTGCGAATCCTCCTTTTCCATCACTGACGATCACGGATGCGTCATCCCTGTAAATACATTTCTCACTGAATTTTTTCAGTTTCTTAAAGAATGCAAATGTCCAGAAAGTAGGTTTAGGAATGCAGTGATGTGCAACAAGTCCGAAACCGCCGTGGAACTGCGAGAAAGGAACTCCCATCTCCTCAAAAACATCTCCGAAAGTCCAGTAAGAATAAGACTCGTTCATATCTCCTAGACGGGACAACTGCTGTGCCATATATGCCGCATTGATATTTGTGTCATGTACAGGATTATTAGGAATGTATGAAGTATTGAACTCAGTAATATGTATAGGCAGGCCCTTAAACTCCGGATATGAATCTATCGCATCCCTGCTGGTCTGTAAATTAGTAAATCCGTGTTCGGGCTCGGAAAGCTTCTGGTATCCGTAATGTCCGGAACGTTCAGGCATCTCGGTAGTATAGTGATGCCTTGTAACAAAGTCGGGTTTAAGCTTCTTCTTACGGCAGAAATCAAGGAAGCTCCTGATCCAGAACTCATCTCTTACGCCGCAAACAGCAGGACCGCCGACCTTAAAACGCTTACTAACCTTCTTTACTGCCTTAAAGGATACTTCAAACAGCTTAAAGTATTCCTCCATATTGGCATCCTTCCAGAATCCCGGAAGATTAGGCTCATTCCAAACCTCTATAGGCCAGTCGTAAACCTGCTCGCCATATCTTTCAACACAATGTCTGAGCATCGCTGCCACCATGTCTGCCCATGATTTATAATCCTTAGGGGGAGTAGTATTTCCTCTCCAATAGAAAATAGCCTGTTCACCAGATGCCATACTCTTAGGCATAAATCCAAGTTCAAAGAAAGGAGCAAGACCAAGGCTCTGGTACATATCCAGAACTCTGTCAAGATAAGTATAATTATATTCAATTATCTTCTTTCCTTCAATCTCATACTCATGATAAATAGCCATGTCATCCGTAAAAAGTCCGTGGCCTCTGATATGTGAAAAACCGATTTCCTCCTGGGTAAGCTTAAGCTCCTCATAATACTCCTTAGTAAGAGCCAGTCCCATACGTCCTGTACCGATACAGTAATCAACCTTGTTGTTAAAGTTCACCTTAGCTTTGCTGTCAGCCTTAATTTTCATGATAACCTCCTCCTTAACCCTTATATTCCGGTATTACACCATCTATGATCTTCGCTATACGTTTAGCCGCTCCGTCAAGTACCGAGGAACTGTAACCCCCGTTAAGCTTCTTGTTTGTGGGAACAACCACCCAGCTATGCCCATCCTTCGTTGTTACTTTGCAGGGAATATATGAAGCGTCAGTCACTTCGAATCCACTGCCGTTTTCACCCTTGCCACGGCTAATGACTACCCTTAAAATAAGGGTATCACTATTTATTTCCCTAGCCATGCTCGAACAGAAATTCCCCATGGAGAACATGCAGAGAACCTTTTTCCCGCTCTTCGATGTAAGATAAGTACATCTCTGCAGGCAGTGCGGATGCGATCCTATTATCAGATCAGCCCCTGCATCAGCCAAAAACTGAGAATCATCCTTCTGAACTGAGTTCAAAGACTCCGTATTTTCAATTCCCCAGTGACAGTATACTGCGACAATATCCGCTCCCTTATTTCGGGCATCTTCGATATCCGCCTTTACCGTATCCCTGTCGAAACAATGCACCATTGTTTTCATCTCAGAGGATGAGAGATATCCCCGCTGGTTTATCAGATGAGAATATGATAGAACAGCTATATTTATACCGTTCACATCAATAATTGAAAACCTCTCTCCGGCCTTCTTCTGATTCTTTGTATTATAATGTGTTCCTACATTCGGGAATCCATACTCATCAAGATGGGTCTTGGTTTCTTTTATACCTGTAGGTCCCCAGTCACAGGTATGATTGTTTGCTGTAACGAACATATCAAATCCTGATTTTCTGAGTGCTTTCAGAAGAACTACCGGGCCATTGCATTGCGGGGATCCGTTTGCCGCAGTAACCTTATCCTTTGTTATGGGATTTGATTCGGATAACAGTGTTTCAAGATTTCCGCAAACAAAATCAGCAGTTTTAAAAACCTTTGCCACATAAGAATAGGATGGTGAGAAATCATATCCCCCTTTTACACCGGCTGAATACTGCTGCCCTTTAAGACACATTACATCTCCGACAAACATGCAGACGGCACTCTTATTCTGTTCTTCTTTGATAAGCGAGCCCGATTGTTTTGCCATCCTCTGAACACTTAACTGAAGGATTTTGATAAGAGAACCTTCTTTTTCGGCTGCGTTCAATTTGGCCAGAAATGTAAGATTCTCCTTGATACTCTTAAACATAGCATCCATATCGGGAATATTTTTTAAATGCCATATCCCATCATCCCCAAGTTCATACCTTGCATCCAGTCTGGATTGTTCTTCGTCCGTTAATTCAGATTTTGCGGAATCTTTTTTAGAAGCAGCTTTTGCCTTATATGTGGTATCTGTACAGAAAACAAGCAGGCAGCAGGCAATTACCGTAAGCATCACCATTCTCCCTGCATATCGTAAAAACCTTTTTCTTTTCATGTGCCACCTTCTCCATAAAACGGTATTTATTGCCCTTTCCCATATTAACAGATTTTTCCAAAAAAGGCAACATATATATAAAAACAGATAAAGATATTGACATAATACTTGATGACCTACGTATCCGAAATAAAAATACTAGTGTTATAGATGATGCTGTTTGTAATTTGTCTTAAATGTTTAGGAAGTATCATAGGAGGCGTCACCAGATGACCCCTCCTATGATACTTCCTTATAAACCTTATAAAATAAAATTAACCTTCCTTATATCATAAACTATTCACCTAAGTGACCATTTCTTAATTTTCTTATCATATCTGAACGAAATCTTTTGAAAGGTTTTCCGTTGCTCGCAAGGTCTCGATAGAAACTTCACCTTATTTTGCTTTGTCGACATTTAATATCTCTTATTTACTCCGAAGTCACCAGCTCCGTATATGCCCCGTTCTTTGCCATCAGCTCCTCGTGAGTACCACGCTCCACCACCTTCCCGTGGTCAAATACTATTATCTCGTCGCAGTCCCTGATGGTTGACAGCCGGTGGGCTATGACAATACAGGTGATATCCCTCTGCTTTACAGCATTCACAACCTCATACTCGGTTTTTGCGTCAAGGGCAGAGGTCGCCTCGTCCATTATGATAATCGTGGGATCCTGAGCTAAAACCCTTGCAATCTCCAGCCTCTGCCTCTGGCCGCCTGAAAAATCACGTCCGCCCTCGATAATCTTATACCTGTAGCCGCCCTCTCGCTGCATGATATCATCATGTATCTGTGCGTCACGGGCCGCCATCATCATCTCATAATCCTCTATGGTGTTATCCCACATTTTTATGTTATTCTCTATGGTATCCTCAAAAAGCGTGATATCCTGATCAACTACTGCTACTGAGCCGGTGAATACGCTCCTGTTTATCTCACTGATATGCTTTCCGTCAAAAAGTATCTCGCCCTCCCACGGCTGGTACAAACCTGATATGAGCTTTGCAAGCGTTGATTTCCCGCAGCCTGATGAACCGACAAATGCCACCCGGCTGCCTGTTTCCAGCTTCATACTGAAATTCTCTATGAGTGGCGGCGAAAGCCTTGAATAACCAAAGGTGATGTTTTTGAGCTCAACGCAGCCTGAAAGCTTTTCGTAATCCGCATCCTCGTCTATTTCCTCGGTTATCTCGACATCCATGGGATATTTCATCACGTCCTCGACGCGCTCCATCTCGGTTCTCAGCTCCTGGAGGCTCTGCCCTGCAGAAATAAGGGTCTTAGCAGGCATCATAAAGGATGCAAGAAACCCCTGAAATGCCATGACCATACCTACTGTAAACTCCCCTGTCATGCAGAGGTACACCCCTATTGCCAATACGCCCACATCTGCCACAGATGTAAGCACAGATGGTATCATGCCAAGGTAACTGTTTATCCGAATAAAGCGGACATTCTGCGTATTGACGCTCGCCTGATAGCCTGACCATTTTTCAAAGAATCCATTCTCCGCTCCGCTTGCCTTTATGGTTTCAATCATTTCTATTCCGCTGACCGTGGCACTTGCAAGCTTTCCGCTGTCACGCATCATAACCCTCGTAAGGTTTACCCTCTTTCGAGAAATAATGCTTGAAACCCACACCTGTCCAAGTATCGACGTTATGCCTACTACCGTGAGCAGGAGCGAGTAGCGCAGCATCACCACAAGGTAAAATACAAGCATGGCACTTTCCAATACTAAAGGAGCTAAAGTGTTCACCAGCTTCTGTGCAATACCTGCATTTGAATCCTGTCGTTGCTGTATATCTCCTGCAAATCTCTGTGAAAAAAACTTCATGGGCAGGCGAAGAACCTTCCACATATAAGTCATATTCCCGACCACTGCCATTTTGCCGTTTATCTTCAGCGAATAAATAGCGTTTATCCATGCCGCTATGATTTGTACCACGGCTATCCCTGAAAGTCCGATAAGGAAAAGAAACAGCCAATCGGAATCATACCCCGTGAGCAGCCTGTCTATAAATACGCGAGAAAAACCTGATATTATTATTCCGGTTATCGAAGCTATTAGCGTAGTTATTGAAACAAATATCATTGCTGCCTTTGCGCCCTTTAGCCTGTCTAAAGCAAATTCCCAAATACTCTTCGGCTTTCCTGATGGAGCAAAACCTTCCGTAGGCTCAAACATGAGGCATATGCCGGTAAAGCCCTCATCAAACTGATCAAAGGTCATTTTGACGCTGCCCCTTGCAGGATCATTAACATAAACATATTTTCCCTTGAAACCATCAAGGACTATAAAGTGATTGAACTCCCAATGCACTATCATGGGGAATCTGCCGACCTCTTTAAGCCTTTCCGGGCTATAGCGGTAGGCAGCTGCTTTCAGTCCATAGCTTCTGGCCGCTATCAGGATGTTTTTTGCGTTTGAACCGTCACGCGATACTCCGCAATCTTCTCTCACCTGCTCCAAGGGCACCCATTTCCCATAATACGCAAGTATCATGGTAAGCGATGCTGCCCCGCACTCCAGAGCCTCCATCTGCATCACGACCGGAACTTTAGCGATGCCCTTATGGACAGGGCTGATTATTGTTTTATCTGACATATCTAATTCCCTTATTATTCTGTCTTCTTGTTATGTCTTAATATGTCATTCTGAGCATAGTGAAGAATAGTCAATGTCACCTCGAAAACGCCTTCTGCGTTTCCTCGGTAACAAAACGATGCTCCGCATCTTCTATTTTGTTATATCTTTAAGCTTTAAAAATCCTTCACTTTGTTCGGGATGACAAAGGATTGAAACAATCTCAGGCTCAGCAATCAGTTCGTGATAAAAGAAATCGGTGCTACAATCTCAGTCGTCCCGTCTGCATTATGTATCTCAACCTCGCCGAATATGCCCCACAGCACTGCACCTATCAAGAGTAGCACGATAGCCGCAAGCGTAATCCAAACGCTGGGAGTAGTGACCCTGACATAGTCATCAAGCTTCTCCGGTGATGAAACCTTGTCCAGGCTCTTCTGCCTAAAAACACTGCTGTTCTCCATATCTTTCTGCTCCTTTTTTCTTTTCGCTATACTTTTTCAAGCTCATTTTTCACAAAGCTGAAATACTTATCCCGAAGCTCCTTTGCTATCTCGCGCCGGAGAAGAAATTCCCTGCCATCCTTCATAAAGCATTTCTGGGCTGTCATCTTTCTGATATAATGCATATTGACAGTAACGCCCTTTTTTATGTTAAGGAAATTTTTATCCAGCAGTTCCTCTATCTCCTTATATGGTTTCCAGACGGAAAAGAGCGTATTGTTCACGGTGTTGATCAGGGTGCTGTGGAGATGGGCTATTACGCTGATGATCTCGTCCTGGAAAAGCACAGTCATATTCCTTTCAATACACAAGGTAAGGGTATGACGCAGCTCCTTTTTCGTGCCAAGCCTGCTGAACACCTCTGTCACGCTCTCCAGGCTCAGAGGCTTTACCAGATAGTGAAGTGCCCTTACGGAAAACGCTTCCACCGCATGCTCTGTACTGACCGTGGTGAATACAATTGAAGTATCCGGAGATACAGCCTGTATCTCCTTTGCCAAATCTATACCGTTCCTGTCCTTCAGGTATATGTCAAGGAATATCAGCTCATACTTTATGCCGCCGTTTACTGCTCTAAGCAGATCACCGGCGCTTAAAAAGTTGTCCACCTGATAATTTCCATGTATTTCTGCAATTATGTTCTCAAATTTACCAAGCTCTTCCCTTTCGTCATCACAGACGGCAATCCTCATTTTATCAACTCCTTGTTCACTCTCAATTATTGATGTTAACAACACTAACTATTAGATTTTATCCCAAATTTCCTCTTAAAGTCAAGGTACATAGCACAACTCGCAATATTCACTTCACAACTCGTAGCGACTCATATTCAGCACACATTACGAGTCGTGCAGTAAAACTTACAAAGTATGCAATATTTGTTGATTATAGTAACAAATACTGTTATAATTTCAAACGGATTTTTATCAAAAACTTGACGTAATGGTAAAAATGTATATAACAAAACAGATAATATTGCAATACAGAGGATATGACAATGGACGTAAAACGGAATAGGAAATGGAAGTTTTTAGCTGCTGTTATTGTATTTCTTGCAGTGCTTGTACTCTGCATACAGTACATAAAGCTGACCGGCACTCCCATGGAATACTATGATATAAGCCCTGTAAATAGTCCCGACCGCTGGACTTTTTTTTCATATGACGGAACTCTTGCCCCAGCCGACTATCTATCCATGCCGGCTAATTCCGATATGCTTCTTAAACAAACGGACGGTGAGCTGCCCGTAAATGAAACCGGCGCCGCTGTCATCTGCCTGACAACACTAGACGAATCCTTATTTGAAAAGCCGTTATTTACTGTAACCTCCGGCAAATGTGACTGTGTGATTTTCATAAATGGCTCACCTGTCTATTCCCCATCCGGACGCTTCGCAGATAGAAATTTTTCTGACACCGCATATGCGGCCAACTCAGCATCGGGTCAATTTATCGCTCCCATAACAGGTGAAGGAGATGTCCTTATGATGCTGGTACAGTTCCAGGGAGATAACCATAACTTAAAGCAGCTTCCAAAACTATCCGTTTACAAAGAAATCATAAATTATTACACGCAGTTTATGTCAGTTGCCGCTAACGCTGCTTTTCCTGCCGGTATGTATTTTGCCCTATCCCTGTTCCTTTCAGTTCTCTTCTTCTTCGGACTATGGAAAAATAATGTTGATGCAGGAATGATCCTGTTGGCATTCTGCTCTTTATCCATGGCTCTTACAAGTACTACACCATACGCTGCCTATGTATTTGGGGCTATGCAATGGACGACAGGCACATGGTTCTGCAATGTTCTCCCTATTGCTATGATGGGATGGATATTATGGTACCGTTTCAACAAAAAAATACGGCTGTTCACACTCCCAATTTTTGGTGCGGTCACAGCCATTATGTTTTATTTTCTGATAAAAGACTACGGAAAAATCAATCCTCCAGGTGCCTCGTTCATGAATGCTATGCAAAGCTACATTCTGCCTGCCATTATCCTGCTGTCGCTTTTGATTGCCGGTTTTGATGCTAAGAAAGGCAATCAATGGTTCCGAGGATTTTTAAAGTTTTTTGTGTTCTCCATACCTGTCACCATAGCAATATGGCTTTTTTCCGTCATCACTGATGGCAGATTAGCCTTATCTGTAAAAACAGCTTTTGACAGGATTACCAGCATCCACAGCTTCTTCGCAGTATGCGAGCTGCTATGTACCCTTCTGCTGATACTTTGCTTCATACATGCTCTCGCAGAGATGATCTCTGTTTTAGTGCGGCATGAATCTGAAATGCGCGAGCTTTCCCTAAAGGAACAGTTTGCCAGAGAAAATATGGAAATCCTTCTGAACTCTCAGCAGGAAACCCATCGTATGCGCCATGAGATGCGCCATCATATTGTTTTGATCAACGAAATGCTCAAAGAGAATGAACGCGGACGCTTACAGGAATATATCAGCAAGCTTTCGGATACCATTTCTTCCATACCCTCAGGTTCATACAGCAGCAATCTCGTGGTAAATGCCATAGCTGCGCACTATCTGAACAAAGCTAAAGCTTCAGGTATCAATGTAACTACCGATATACGCACCGCAGACGAACTGTCTCTTCCTGACGAGGATATTTGTGTTTTTCTTACCAATATGCTTGAAAACGCACTTAACGCCTGTTTAGCATTACCTGAAGGCAATGAATGTTTTATCCGTTTCAAGTTGATTTCTGAAGCAGATCACCTGATTATCCGCTGTGAAAACAGTACAGACAGCCATTTTGCCGGATTAAATGATGAGCTTGTCCCCAAAAGAGCGGAGGACAGTAATCTCCACGGCTATGGGCTTGATGCTATGCGGCAAATAGCAGGCAAACATAGCGGACAGTTTATTGTTTCATCAAAGGATCATGTATTTACCATAGAAGCAACCTTATAGTGCATGGATATATTATACCCTAAATACTGCTTCAGGAAATATTCTTTTTTATAGTAAGTATATTCTTCCCGTCCTTATACTCATAATTCACATAATCCATACTCTTCTTGACAATGAAAATCCCCATGCCCCCGATAGGTCTGTCCTCTAATGAAAGCGTAGTATCAGGGTCTGCCTTTGCCAGAGGGTCAAACTGCCTTCCGTTATCAATGAAGGTCACTTCGACAGAAAGCGGATCATTTACGACATCTACCCTAACAGTTGCATACCCTGTATTAGGATTATATGCATACATGGCTATATTCGCAAAAAGCTCGTCCACCGCAACCTCTAATGCCATCTTCTCATTTATTCCGCAGTCATGTTCCTCAAGCTGTGCATCCACGAACTCAACAACTTTATCTACATTTTCAGGTGTTGCCTCTATTGTAAGCTCTTTCATTTTTCACCTTCCTATATACCTTAAACACAGCATAGTTATATCATCTGACTGTTCTGCCCCTTCCGTGAACTGCTTCACATCCCTGATAACCATTTCGCATACCGCCTCAGTAATGCCTTTTTTATCAGAGCTTTCAGGATAATTCTCCCCGAATGACAGGAGCTTTAGCAACCTGTCCTCGCCGTACTGCTCCTCATTCACATCCATAGCCTCAGTCACGCCGTCCGTATAAAGGTACAGCATGTCGCCCTTATATAGCTGCAAGGTCTGCTCCTTGTACCGCACGCAGTCCATGCCTGCAAGCATAAGCCCCGGCTTCAGTATCACATATTCCGCTTTCCCCTCATGGATAAGCACGGGCGGATTATGCCCTGCATTTGCCACATGGACTATGCCGGTCGCAAGGTCGAGATACCCCAGCCACGCAGTAACGAACATCTCAGCCTCATTGCCCTCACAGAGCTTTTCATTTGCCAGTGTAAACACTTCTGCAGGAGGCAGCCCGCTTTCAGCAAGGCTCTTTATCACCGTCTTAGAAGTCATCATGAACATGGCTCCTGGTATACTTTTACCAGAAACATCCGCTATAAGGAAGCCCAAAGTACAGTCATTCAGCATATAAAAATCATAGAAATCACCGCCGACCTCTTTCGCAGCATTCATGCTGGCATACAGCTCAAATTCCCTTCTTTCAGGAAACGGCGGAAATACTGACGGAAGCGCTGAGCCCTGGATTGACTTTGCCACTGCCAGGTCAGCATCTATGCGTGCAGCCGCCTCTGCTATGTACTCCTTCAACCTGTCAACGGTCAGGTTTATATCAGTGGAAAGAGAATCAAACTCTGTGGTATCCCTGACATCCACCTTTTCCTCAAGATTCCCCCCAGTTATCTTTGCAAGCGAAGCATTCACCGAATCGAGCTTTCTTATAACCTTTCCCTTAATGAGCAGGTGCAGGACTATGAACAGCACAGCAAATACCATTACTTCAATTATCAGGATATAAATAATGGTTGTATAAACCTGGCTCATTGCCTCTGACACGGGATACAGGCTCAGTATATAAATACCGTTAGCTTTGTTTAAGCAGTAATAGCAGTCCTCCTCCCAGAAGCTGTCCTTCCCGAACATCAGCTTATATTCAAACTCTATCTTTTCGCCGTAGAAATCAACCTCGCTAGGTTCACTGTCAAAATCCCCCCCTGTACCAAGCTCGTATTTCTCTATCAGGTCACTGTTCGGGAACTTGGTATCTACATCGGAAAAATTGTTTATCGCTATTATCGTATTATCCTGATCAATTGCAACGCATATACCTGTTTCCCCGACATTGCGGTTGGTCATGACGTTTTCGCTTGCAAGCTCCACCCATTTTTCATAATAATCCGTAGAATATGCCGAAAGGGCTACTACATCCGGATACATGCCATCGATCATCACGATATAATAAAGATCCATTTTCCCATCAAGAGTCTTTACAGGCTTTGGTGTCATCTCGCTGAAAACCTCTTCTGTGTTGGAATCTCCATATTTACCATAGTAAAAATCAAGTAATGTGGAAACATATTCTATATCCCTTATATTTTTACCGATAAAGTTCTCATTCCCTGATATAAATATAGTTCCATCCTTCTCTGCATAATATGTATAGCTCGTTCCCGCCACATATTCAGATATGGCTTCTTCATCCCCGCTTTCATATGCTTCAAGCTGGTATTTCGTCCATTCATATGCAGTAGTCACGGTAGATTTCCGTAAATCAAGTGCTGTGCATACGCTGTTATACTTCAGCAGGCTCTTCGCCTGGTTATCGCATTGGCGGTTAAGAAGAACATATATCACAACAGATGAAACAGCAAATGTTGTGAACACCGCAATAAAAAGCCTTACGGCTATGACGCTCGATATTTTTTTCTTTTTCGTATCCATTTTCATTTTCTGTTTCATCAGCGGACCCATATATCCCGATGCTCAATTTTTCATCTGTCAAGCCATCTCAATATCGAAAACATCTGCCATGCCTGTGAATGTAAATACGTCCATTACCGGCTTCATGACATTTATTATCTTCATGCTGCCCTGCTTCTTCATCACTTTCCCTGCTGAAAGCAAAACCCTAAGACCTGCAGAAGCCATATACTCCAGCTTGCCAAAATCAAATACAAGCTCCGTAACGCCACTTATGTTTTCCTTCAGTGCTTTTTCTAACTCTGGTGCAGATGTAGTCCCAAGCTTTCCCTCCGCTGCTATAGTGAGCTTTGTTCCATCCTTCTTTGCTGTTACTGTCATGATCGTGTTCCTTTCCTAATCTTGCATAATTATATTTATGTATCCACCCTCTGCCGTTCAACAAGCTCTGCAAAGAATCCTTTTTTTGCAATCAGCTCTTCATAGCTACCGTCCTCTATGATGCGGCCTTTATCCAGTACAATTATCCGGTCACACTGCTTTATGGTCGAAAGCCTGTGGGCTATCACAATCCTTGTGCATTTAAGCTTCTCCAGGGATTCGGATACTATCTTCTGCGTGATGTTATCAAGTGCGGAGGTCGCCTCATCAAACATCAGTATCCTCGGCTTCGATGCTATGGCTCTCGCTATCAGCAGCCTCTGTCTCTGTCCGCCTGAAATACCGCCCTGTCCTTCCGATATCATAGTGAACATACCCATCGGCATATTCCGTATATCATCCGCAAAGCCTGCCATTTCCGCTGCTTCCCAGGCTTCATCCATAGTAAGCCTCGGATTTGTGATGACAATATTTGAGTATATATCGCCTGTAAACAGCTTCCCTGCCTGCATCACCGTGCCTATCCGCCGTCTGAGCGACTTTAAGTCCATGCGCTCTATATCTTTCCCATCATAGAACACGCCGCCCCTCTGAGGCTTCTCAAACCCGAGCATTATCCTCATAAGAGTGGACTTTCCGCATCCGGTCTTTCCGCATATGGCCACATACTGCCCCGGGCTGATTTTCAGTGATACGCCATCCAGTACATTCGGCATATTTTCATTGTAACCAAAAGTTACATTATTCAGCTCTATACCACCCATCAGCCTGTCTACCACTTGCTTATCCTCAGCTACCTCAGGCTCTGCCTCCAATATTGGCTTTACCATCTCCAGAATGGGCTTGATCTTAGCAGCCGTAAGCGTGATCGTTGCGAGCGAAGTAAATGCACCGCTTACCATACCATATGCCACATTAAAGGCATAGTATTCCGAAACAGAAACCCCGCTTTTCACTGCTGAATAATATATCACTATTGTTCCAATCAAAGCTATGGCCTTAGTAAAAACACCATTTACTTTTATAAAGGTCGGAGGATCATACAGGAGCTTTGCGCTGCTTGAATATGCATTTCCCCATCGCGCGAATGCCCTTTTTTCAGCACCGGACAGCTTTATCTTCTGTATGCCCGAGATAAGGGCATAACTCATGCCGCTCTCTTTAGTTGCAAGCTCCATCTGCTGCTGGGATATACGCATCTGTAAAAGTGCTGTAGCCACCGAGATAACAACAGTGGATATTATCACGAGTAACGCAGGTGCAACCAGTGAAGGAGCATATGCGAATATCTGCGAAATATACGCTAATGAAAACAGGGATGTTAATCCGGTAGCTAGTATCATCTCAAGAAGCTGCTCGACCAGAAGGTTAATATACTGCGAGCGTTTAGCCAGCTCCCCTGAGCTGTATTTTTTGAAAAAACCTGCTGGCAGAGCCAGAATACGCATCATCGTAGCCGCTTCGACAGAAAGTGACAGCCGTGTTTTAAACCTTGACATCAAAAGCGTCTTTATCGAGCCTAACAACAGCGAGCTTATGGATACACATAATATAAACACCGCTATTGCCATTAGGCCGCCCTTTGTACCTGACATAAGAACATCGGAAAACAGCATCTCATTTAGCTTCGGGGTAAGGAAGCCCAGCAGCGTGACTGTGATAGTAGCCATAACCACAAGCACGACATCCGCAGGACGCATGTTATCTACTATGTACCGCAGCAATCCCGAAATGCCTATCCTTGACGATGGGAACGGTTTGTAAAATGCTACAGCTTCCTTATCTATCAGCTTTTCCGTTCCGGAATTAAGAATTACACGCTTATCATTTTCCGAATCATAAAAGCTGTATTTCGTCATCCCCGTAGGGATAAGGGCAACCACTCTGCCATCCTCTTTTAAGGTTGCGAGCATCGGACCTGCCGCATCCTTATACCAGCCCTTTTCCAGTGTCACGTTTCTCCTCATTATCCCATGAGGACGGAGCAAGAATTCCAGAGTGTCATTCATATCTGTGATACTGTCAGGAACCTCCCTTGGCTTTATGTGGTAGCATTTTAATATCTCGCCTATCGCATCAGTGGCAGCCTGACGCTGATCGTTCATAGCCGCTGAAAGCTTCCGTCCAAGTATTACCCCTGCCGCACGGATGAAGGAGTCCTCGAACACCTCGTTGTCAGCTCTCATCCTGTCCTTTATCTGTTCATCAAACCAGCCCATAAATCTCCCTTATACCATTCTCCCGTTTTTTATGGTTTAGTGACTTCCTTCATCTTTTCGTCCATGCTATGCTCCTTAAAAAATGTTATCGACTTCAGCATCCTGCGAATGTAGTAAGGTACATTATCATACCATTAGAGGCAATACTCCGGTAACCGATGAGATACCCTGTTCTATCTCATACATATAGAATACCGACAGATACATAGCCGCTACCGCAGGCACATACTTGTCATCGGTCATATTGTCCGCAATAACAAGCATAACGGCATGCAGCATACGTTCATCCCTGCCGAAGGTACTGATCAACCCTTTATAGTGTTTTTTCTGAGCTAGCAGTGCAGCAACCTCAAGAATATCTTTAGTCAATTCACCCGCATCGGTATCAAGTAGCGAAAGTGCCGCAAGCGTTACAATTGCCGGACCGTTAGAATACTTGTTCTTCTTATCTTTTGTGAGCGCTTCGTAAAGCTCTTTGAAACGAGCGATCTTTTCATCGGCGGTCTTGTCGGAGCATGTAAGGATAAGTGCACAGTCCTGCGCGTATTCTCCGCTTGTGAGAGGTTTTATCTCAGTGTATATCTTCTCAGTCTCATCGGCTATTGTATCGTCAGACTTATCACTATATGCGATAATGCTTGTCATTAACGAATCATGAAAGTCGGTGTTCATCTTGTGTTTTTTAGCCAAAGCATCGAAAAGTGCCCTGCCTCTTGCGATCTTTTCGTCGAGTGCCTCCGGCTTGCCCAGCCTTGGGAGCAGGGAAGCAGCAACACCGATATACTTGGAGTCGGTATATGCTTTCTTGAGTTTTTCAAAGATCAAGACATCGGAATCCATTGTGGCTGAGGGGTTATCGCTTACCGCTAGTGTACATGCATGCGGAGCCTGATAAGCATCTCGCATTCCTGACAGTGATCTGCCGCCCTTGCTTTCGACAAGCTTGAGGCATTCCTGAAGACGCTCCGGCTCGACAGCTTTGCCGCTTGTTATGTATGTATAGCTGCACATCGGCATGACCTTAGTACTAACGAGCTTGAAGCCCTTCTGCTTGTAGATTGTTTCCATGTTCAAATGAAAGCTCTCGCAAAGAGCATTCAATGATTCTTTCATGATAATATTCCTCCTTATTCAAAGTCACCTCGAAAACGCCTTCTGCGTTTCCTCGGTAACAAAACGATGCTCCGCATCTTCTGTTTTGTTTTATGATATATTCATTCTTTTTACAGATAACGTACTCACATCTTTGACCTATATAACACGTCGTAGATTTCGGTGGCATGTTCTCATAAATCGTCTTTGCTATTTCACGCAACTTGTTCTCATCACTTCACCGTTTTAAGATACAACACGATATCGCTCTGCCCATCCCAGGGATCAGCAGGTTTTGTGCATTCAGGATCGGTATAAAGCACAAAGTCAGTTTCATCACCATAAATCATGCATCTTACTTCTTTATCAGCATATACTTCATAATTGTCGGCAAAAAAGTTATAATACATATCTCAAAAATACCTACCATCAGGCATAATACAAGCATGCAGCTGGTAAAAAACCTTTAAAAACCTTTTAAATCCGAATTTTTCATTTGTTATCATAATGTTCTCCTTTAAAATTTTATCTAGATGAATTCTTCGATTGTTTTCATGAGAAAACACCTTTCGCCCTTTTCAGGCTTATAAAATTATGACTATATACAAACGTCAGCACTCCTGTCATCCTGAACGATAGCGAAGGATCTTTACACCAAAAACACAAGATTCTTCGCTGCGCTCAGAATGACAAAGCCGAGTTTTATGAGATTGCTGGCTATTGTATATAGTCATTTATAAACAGTATCTGTAATCGCTTTTACGGATCACATTCGGTTCATTCGATGGATTCTGCGAATATTAGCCGTGACCAAACAGCCACTTAACAAATCCCACAAAGTCACCACCAGCAACATTCTCCGCTGCCTCGTCAGAAAGCTCACCTTCTGCGCCTGCGACTGCTTTGACAGCCTCTGCGAACTGCTCAACAGTGCCGTCAACGTTCTGCTCTTTAAGGAATGTTGCCAGTGCTTCTTTGTCCTTGATTGCATTCAGCACTGCCTGAAGTTCTGCCGAACCCTGAATTTCCTTGATGAATTCTTCGATTTTTTTCATGTGAAAACTCCTTTCCGCCCATTCGGACATTTGATAATAATATCTGTAACCGCTCTTGCGGATTACAACCAATAATAATGATCTTAGGGATATAAAAGAGGGTGTGCCGCCGCCCGAAAACAGCGGCACTTTATCTGTTAATGTCTTTTTGTATTTCACATCAGAACAATCCGTGTATAAACTCTACCAGTGCTTTCCTGTCATAATAATGCTCTGTCTTTGTGATCGGGATATCGGGGTCTGCGCCACGGTCAATGTCATAGAACGAACCGTTTTTAAGGAAGCTCATGCGTATAGAACTCGAAATATCGAATATTGAGCCTGAAGCAGTCGTAAGGTGCATGACTGTACAGGTACCTCCTCCGGAGGTCTGACCGAGAAGAGTTACTTTACCGCTGTTCTTGAACGCACACGGAACAAGGTTTCCGCATGAGAAGCTTACGCTTGAAGCGATGCAATAAAGGTTCAGCCCTTTTCCGGCAAGAGTATCCTTTGAATTGAACTTCCCGTCAAAATTGGTATCTACCTTATAATCATGTGTAACGAGCGCACCGGTGTTAGGATCCTCAAGGCTTATGGAAGCCTTGCCGAGGAATGCTCCGAGAGTATATATCGCCGTAGCGACTGTACCACCGGTATTGCAGGAAAGATCTAATACCACGTTCTTTATGGGACTGTTCTTTCTGAGTATCTGCTGAACAGAATATGCTATTATGCCGATAGTATCGGTATCTTCCGCTGTGGGAGCAGTTGTGTAATAATCTTTTGTAAGATCTACGGTAAAGTTGTCAAAGGTGATGAAAGCAGTATCTCCGACTTCCTGATATCCGGGAACGCCTTCGGGATTAAACTGAACTCTTGCGGTCATAAGCTCTGCCAGTCTTTCATGCAATGCAGTGCTCGCACGGCTGCCACCTTTTTTCTGTGCATACTCTACAACATTCATCAAATCAGCAGCATATGAGGGAAGCTGATAAACGCTGTGCTGATCATCGAGGCTGTTATTAATGAGATCCAGAAGACGCTTTTCCGTTCTCGTCTGATTTTTGCTTAGGAAGTACTGTTCATAACCGACCTGTTTCATAAGTGTTGGGAAGTCTTTGATCCTGTGCTGATCCTTAAGACCATAGAAAGTATCAAGCGCAAAGCAAAGCTCTTTATAGCTGTATTCTGCCATTGTCTTGCTTATTTTTCCTGATCCGCCATCGGCATAATAGATATTTCCAAGTTCGGTCAGGCCCGCTCCGCCAAGGAGAGCTGATACGCCTCCTGTGGCTATAAGAGCTTTTCCGTTATACAGCAGATTTACTGACGAAGATGCTAAAAATATATCAGACAGTGTCTGAACAGGTATGTAATAATTGTCTTTCTTCTGAACAAGGTCGATGCCATATGCGCCAAGATCCATCATTATCTGATCACCGTAACGCTGATTGGTCGAGGAAAGCTCCTTTACATATCTTGAGGAGCCGTCCGCGCCCCTGAAGATGCCGCTTGTAACATCCATCAGACCATTTCCGGGTATATCAATAAATGCGTTGTAATCCCAGAAATAGAACAAGTCCTGCATGAAATCAATACCCATGAAAAAGTTGTTTTCTCTTACGAGATATACCACATCCTCATCGCTGTCTTTCTGGATTTTGATATCAAAATCCGCTTTTCCGAAAACTCCGACAGCAATGGCCTTATACAGCTCTGTCCAATCCTCGAGCTTCATGTAAGGCACATCACTCCCATTTATGTAATAAAGGTTAATATCCTGTGTTGATTCAGCCGTTGCCGCAAACATGTAAATCGGAACTATTTTAGATTCAACTTTATATGAAGCCTTTGAGTTATTTGCCTCTTTCGCATAGGCAAAAGTACATGTTCCGAATGAAGCTGTCATCACCATTACAAAGGTGAGCAGTACACATAGTTTTCTTCTTAATGTTTTCATAATTAAAATCCTTTCATAATTATTATTTGTTATGCCTTCTGACATAAGCAGCGGCAGGGATAGTTACAGCATCAATTAACATACTTACAGTATAGGTTGAAAAGATAATATCAACTTCATCGTGAGTCCCTATATAAATAACAGTACTTACAAATGAAATGATTGTGATTATCTCCACCGCTAACGCTGCCTTAGAGCCCGGCTTTAATGACTTGAACAAGAGCACAGTTATAATCAATGACAATACAGCCATTACTATGCCTACCGTACATGCCAAGGCTTCTACAGACATACCACTTGTTGCATCAGCCTCAGTAACACTAAAAACTTTCTCAGCAATTTTTTTGCCATTTGAAAGCACTACTACAAGCACAGCGCAAACAGCATACGCAATAGTCCGCCCTAACTCAAGGTAACCGACACCCTTAAGCCACGCCAGGTGATTCTGCAGTGTGTTTTCTTTTTGGGTTTCATTTGATTCTGACATTATCCATGTCCTCCTCATATATTTTTTACCGCTGTTAATTCAGCGTTTAGTTGATTTTATCTTAATCTTTATTTAACCGTCAAGGCACATGGCACAACTCGCAACATTCACTGCATAACTCGTAATAATACCCGTTTTTTCAACACCCGTTCTTGGTTCATAATTCATACCAAATTCTTCGCTTTGCTCAGAATGACACAGCTCTTGGCGGCTGACAAAGTATTTATAAATAAATACAGACACACCAAAGAGTATGATATATACCATTTAGTATGTCTGTAATTTTATCCGATTAAATTTTATGTATGATAAGAGACCGAAGCTAACTACACTCCGACTAACAAGCTCTGTTAAAGTATAAAGTCCCTGCCATAGCGATAATCACCGCCATATTAGATCTTGAGCAAGCTTATAGGATTTTTATCGTTAAAAAAATTATTTTGTTACAGTAAGCGTTGCTGCATTGGAATTTACAACGCAACCGTCCTTATCGGTTATAACGCATCTGAATTTATAACCGTTTCTGTCTTTAATTACAGGAACTGTAAGTGTATCGGTATTATTGCCCTTAAAACCGGAATTAACCCAAGTAGCGCCTCCGTCTTTACTGGTCTGCCACTGATACTTAAGTTCTGTTCCGCTTGCCGTTACCTTAAATGTTGCTGTAGAATCTACAGCTGCAGTTACATCTTCAGGCTGGCCTGTTATTACTATATCTGTTGCAGAACCTATCGTAAGTGTTGCTGCCTCTGATGTTACGGTGCAGCCATCTTTATCACTTATTATACATCTGAACTTATATCCGTTCCTGTCTTTAATGGCAGGTACGTTAAGAGTATCTGTGTTGCATCCCTTAAATCCGGAATCAACCCATGTCTGGCCACCATTCTTGCTGGTCTGCCACTTGTATTTCAGACCTGTGCCTTCTGCCTGTACCTTAAAGACTGCTGTTGTCCCTACTGCTGTTGTAACATCTGCAGGCTGTGAAGTAATCTTAATATCCGGAGTCGTAGAGGAAGTTACGGTAAGTGTTGCTGCTTCTGAAGTTACGCTGCAGCCGTCTTTATCACTAACTATACATCTGAACTTATATCCGTTTCTGTCTTTAATAACAGGTACATTAAGAGTATCTGTGTTATATCCCTTAAATCCGGAATCAACCCATGTAGTTCCACTGTT
>JAFXXN010000179.1 GCA_017542245.1 Lachnospiraceae bacterium | reverse complement strand
GGTATCCTCTTCAGATAGTAAAAACACGTCGAAAAAACAGTTTATAAACACGAAATATTTATATAAGATTACTTCAGACAGAGGGATGACCACAGACCAGGAAAAAGCAGCATAAAAACCCCTACTTTTTCAGTGGTCTCGAACCGTCCCCTGTCTCCTAATCCCCTCAAGGGGAAGCCTTTTTTCAGAGTTTTACTCCACTACTATCAGGGTTGCGTAGTTGGATGTTAATGTGTTTCCGTCTTTGTCGAAGACTACGCATCTGAATTTATAGCCGGCACGCTCTATTGTAGCATATACAAAGAGGTACTGAGATTTATTTCCGCTTAATCCTGAATTTACCCATGTCTTTCCACCGTCCTTACTGGTCTGCCACTGGTAGGTAAGTCCATTTCCGGTTGCCTGGATGCTGAATGATACTGTTTTGCCGGATACGGTTGATACGTTTGAAGGATGACTTGTTATAGTTAATCCCTCTGTAGGTATTATTATTTTCTTAACAGTAAGTGTTGCTGCATTTGATGTTATGCTCTTTCCTGACTTATCGGTTACTACACATCTAAACTTATAGCCGTTACGATCTATAATCGCATTTACTGTAAGTGTATTTGTTTTGTAGCCTGTCATACTGGAGTTTACATAAGTCTTTCCACCGTCCTTACTGGTCTGCCACTGGTACTTAAGCCCTTCACCGCTTGCTGTTACCGTGAATTTAACAGAACTGCCTTCTTCAGCTGTTACGTCTGCAGGCTGGTCTGAAATCGAAGGACCGGTAGGTGTTTCTGCTTTCTTAACAGTAAGGGTTGCTGCATTTGATGTTGCGGTCTTATTGTTTTTATCTGTTACTACACATCTGAACTTATAACCGTTACGATCAATAATCGCATTTACTGTAAGTGTATTTGTCTTGTTTCCGGTCATTCCGGAATTAACCCAGGTCTTTCCGCTGTCTTTACTAGTCTGCCACTGGTATTTAAGGCCTTCACCTGAAGCTGTTACACTGAATTTAACTGTTGCGTTTTCTTCAGTTGTTACGTCTGCAGGTTGTCCTGAAATTGAAGGACCGGTAGGTGTTTCTGCTTTCTTTACTGTAAGTGTTGCTGCATTTGATGTTACTGTCTTATTGTTTTTATCTGTTACTACACATCTAAACTTATAGCCATTTCTGTCAATTATAGCATTTACGGTAAGAGTTGATGTGCTGTATCCGGTCATTCCGGAATTAACCCAGGTCTTTCCGCTGTCTTTACTGGTTTGCCATTGGTACTTAAGACCTTCGCCACTTGCTGTTACAGTGAATTTAACAGTACTGCCTTCTTCAGCTGTTACATCTGCAGGCTGGCCTGAAATAGAAGGTCCGGTAGGTGTTGCTGGTTTCTTAACTGTAAGTGTTGCTACATTTGATGTTGCGGTCTTATTGTTTTTATCCGTTACTATACATCTAAACTTATAACCATTTCTGTCAAGTATAGCATTTACAGTAAGTGTTGATGTACTATATCCGGTCATTCCAGAGTTAACCCAAGATTTTCCTCCGTCCTTACTTGTCTGCCACTGGTACTTAAGGCCTTCACCGCTTGCAGTTACAGTGAATTTAACATTGCTTCCTTCTTCAGCTGTTACATCAGCAGGCTGACCTGAGATTGAAGGTCCGGTAGGTATTTCTACTTTCTTTACTGTAAGTGTTGCTGCATTTGATGTTGCGGTCTTATTAAATTTATCTGTTACTATACATCTAAACTTATATCCGTTTCTGTCAATAATAGCATTTACGGTAAGTGTTGCTGTATTATAACCTGACATTCCGGAATTAGTCCAAGTGTTTCCTCCGTCCTTACTTGTCTGCCACTGATATTTCAGACCAGCACCCACTGCTGTTACGCTAAACTTAACAGTACTGCCTTCATCAACCGTTGCATCTGCAGGCTGTCCTGTTATTTCTACTCCTGTAGCCGGGATAGTTTCGGTCTTAGTAGCATGGCATACGAGACAGGTATATGTCTTGATTCCATCTTCAGCCGGTGTCGCGGGCTTGGTTATCTCGCCATCATTCCATCTGTGTCCTGTAGGATCTATATCTTCAGTCTTAGTCTGAGTTGCAAAACCTTCCTTAGTAAAGGTTGCGGTATATGTTCTTACACCCTTACCTTCACAGGTAGGAGCTGTGGTAACTGCGCTTGTAGTATTTACAGTCTCCGTTACTTTATGTCCTGCCAAACTTTCTGAGCAGCCTGTATGCGTACATACCTTTGTAGCTGTACAGGTCTTATTATCTGCACCCCAAGTATATGTAGCAGCACCATAAGAATGTCCGGTAGGATCAATATCCTCAGTTTTAGTCTGAGTTGCAAAACCTTTCGTAGTGAATTCAGCGGTATAAGTCCTTACACCCTTTTCTTCACAAGTAGGTTGTGTTGTTATTGAGCTTGTGGTATTTACTGTCTCTGTAATCTTATGTCCAGCCAGACTGTCTGAGCAGCCTGTATGTGTACATACCTTCGTAGCTGTACATGTCTTATTGTCTGCACTCCAAGTATATGTAGCAGTACCATAAGCATGTCCGGTAGGATCTATATCTACAGTCTTAGTCTGTTTAGCAAAACCTTCCGTAGTGAATTCAGCGGTATAAGTCCTTACACCCTTTTCTTCGCAGGTAGGCTGTGTGGTTACAGTACTTGTTGTATTTACAGTCTCAGTTACCTTATGTCCAGCCAGACTATCTGAGCAGCCTGTATGTGTACATACCTTCGTAGCTGTACATGTCTTATTGTCTGCACTCCAAGTATATGTAGCTGTTCCGTATTCATGTCCGGTAGGATCTATATCCTCAGTCTTAGTCTGAGTTGTAAATCCAGCCTTTGTAAAGGTTGCAGTATAAGTTCTTACACCTTTTTCTTCACAGGTAGGCTGTGTTGTTACTGAGCTTGTAGTATTTACTGTCTCAGTTACTTTATGACCTGTAGTACTATCCGTACATCCTTCGCGTGTACATACCTTAGTAGCCGTACAGGTCTTATTATCTGCACTCCACTCATATGTAGCTGTTCCGTATGTATGTCCAAGAGGATTAATAACTGTTCCTGATAAAATCTTTGAGCCGCAAGTCTTACAATATGTATCTCCTGTATAACCTGCCTCGGTACAGGTTGCCGCTTTAGCATCCTTTATCTCGGTCTCGCAGCCTTCATGTGTACATGCGAGCCTTGTAATTGAAACAGTTACCGTTTTACTTGCTTCAGTGTAATTTTCGGCATCACTTCCAACATAAACTGCCTTAGCACTTACTATAGTTCCGACAACAAGAGCGGTATTCTTATCATTGTCATCCCATACCCAGTTACCGGAAAGTGAAATATCACTGACCTTCTTTACCGAATATCCGACACTCATTTCTGAAGTAGGTACGTCCTGAGGCTTTCCGGGTACTGCAGAACTCTGAAGGATCTTAAAGTCAGCCCTTGCCTCGCCTGCTGCATAATTCGCAGTTCCGGCTACATATGCTCTTACAGTATATTCTCCTGCCAAAGTCGGTACGTCAGATGTAAATGCAGTATCCTCAGCACTCTTTAACTTATAGGAATATGTTGCAGTACCAAAATCTGCAGTTGATGTAGGCGCCTTTGCAGTCTCTCCGTAGGTCCAGTTTTGAATAGCAACTGTCACGTTGTTTACAGTGTTCTTCGTAACTGTTAAAGTTCCTTTTGCATATGTTATATCATAATTCGACGTTACATCTTTATTACTACTATTCTTGATGACAGCGGCGCTTGGAACATTCTCTTCGCTTCCGACATCAGTCCTGCTTCCGTTGACAGTGAGACTGGTAATCATTTCGCCATCTGCCAGACCATTTTCCGATGCCGTATACTCACTATAGGTAAGAGCACTTCCATCATATACCTTTTCAGCACTGCCTGCGGTAATTGTAATAGGTCTCTGCTTAATAGAAAACTCTTTAGTTACTTCCGCACTCTTATAGTTTTCAGTTTCTGCGATGGTAGCTTTAACTGTGTAGTTACCTGCATTGAAAGGTACTTCTTCACTAAAGTTTACGCCATCTGAAGAATATGTATATGTCACAGCACCATTGCCCAGATTATCTTTAACACTGGGAGCTACAGGAGCATCACCATAAATCCAATCGGAAATAACAATAGCAGGTTCAAGCGTTTTCTTATCAGCGTAGATGGCATAAAGTGTAGTAGTAGACTGTTTTTCTATTCCTATCCCTTCACCTACCGCAGTTCCATCTTCAGTGACTTTGACTATAACATATTGACTTTCTACATCATCATAATCAATCTTAACCCTTTCTTTCTCTGAAAATACAACCGCACCATTTTCAGTGAAACTCCAGCCTATGAATTTCTTTCCTGCAGGAGCTTCAAACTTGCATTCCTTTAACCAAGTAAACGGGGCAAAAGTATTACTCTGCATAATATACTGCTCAGTCATGGAACCGGTACCACCATTTTTATCAAAAGATAGAACAAAGCGAAAATAATACTCAGAATTATCTACATCTCCTATAGTACCACCGGTCATTACAAATCTATTGTTCCAGGTATATAAATCATTTCCTTGCCTAACAGCATGATTATCCGAGATGATACCCCCATACATATTGAAAGTACCATCATTATATATGCCACCTCCATTTCCTTCACCACTGGCATTATTACCGGTTATAGTACCATCAAACATATTGAAAGTACCATTATTATATATGCCACCACCACAGTAGCTATAATTTACTACTGATGTATTACCTGTGATCGTACCTCCGTACATATTAAGAGTACCTTTACTATAGATACCCCCACCCTTTTCACCATTTGAGTATCCTCCGGTAATTTTTCCTTCGGTTTGGGTGTCATATATATCCAAAGTAGAATTATTTGATATATATATAACATAACCTTTCATAAGGTTATTATCAGCAGTAAGCGCTCTGTCAATAGTGTGACCGTTAAGATCAAGAATTACATAATTCCCTGATTCAACAACAAGATGGGATCCATCTGCGCTATTAGTGTCAGTTATATCCGCACCAAGCTTTATAGCTCCGCCGTTTGCCATAGCTGTCTTAAGCTCAGCCCAAGTATTTACGATCTCAGGGTTTGCTTTTGAAGCTTCAACTAAAGCTAAAAATGCAGCTTCCACATCAGCTAATTTATTACGTAAATCCTCTGATATCTGGCCTTTTTCCTCTTCACTGAGTGCGTTATAAGCCTTTCCAGCATTTTCTATAGCTTTTTTATCTGAGAATGATACATTTTGTGCGTCCGGAAGTTCCGATATCGTATCTGAAACAATCTCATACTCTTCTTTATATTTATATGTATAGGTAAATATCCTGTTCTCATCTATATATACACCTGTAGTCGGCTCAGTATCCCAAGCCCCTTCTTTATAATGATATCGAGGATTTTCACCTACAGACGGTATCTGATCTGCAGTTAGATAATGCTTATCTAAATCTAATAATATAACTATATCATCAGCACTCCCGTCTTCCCAGGATCCATCCTCTACCTTAAATGTTACTATATAACCCTTAGCTTTAAATTCAGCACTAATGTTAACATCACCTTCAGGCATAGTAAAAGTATAGCCTGTATCTGTCTCTGATAAATCGACATTTTCAGACCCACATTTAACACTTATTGAATCAAGTTCATACCCATAATTAGGTTCGATGTTTATAGTAACTATATCACCGGGACATGCTTCCGAAGATTCTCTGCCCTCAAACAAAACATCAAAAGAACCGTTATCAGGAGTATTTTTACTTATTTTGTAAGTTTTCCTAACCGGGTATAAATATTTTATCCCATTCTCATAATCTTCTTTTATTTCAGAAACAAAAATATCAATAATATCTAAATCGATTCCAGAATCCTTAAACGATATTATATCAAAGAGATATCTGTCGTTTTCCGAATTATACTCATAACTATGAAGAAATTTTATTTGTTCATTTTCTTTTCTATTACTTATTGCCTGGATTACACCTTGCTCAAATCCTATATTATCAATAAAAGGCACATCATCTAATCTAAGCCATTCGCCATCATTTGATAATTGATCAGGATCTAATTCCCTTAAAATAATACTGGTATCCTCTTGCCATACACGTAAAATAGGATTACCGTTCAAAGTTTCATAAGGATGTTTAAAACAGAACCATTTAGAGCCTTCCGGAAACGGATACTGGTTCCGTTCACCGTTTAGGTCAATAAAATCAAGTCCATAATCAGTTATGGTAAAACTTTTACAATACCCTTTGTGATCCCCATCATCTTTATCATAATAAAACGCGAAAGCCTCATCATTTTGTATAGTATCCCCTACTTCCAGTTCTATACCATAATCTAGATCTGAAAGAGAGTAGTTATGTCCGAACTCTGCAGTGATATTTACATCACCTGCAGGCATAGTAAAAGTATTGTCCGTTACAGTGATATCATTATTATCTTTGTCCTTAACATTCCAAGATACGAACTTATAACCGGTATCGGGTGTTGCTGTTAATGTCAAGATATCATTATAATTTGCTTTTGTTACCTCTGTATCACCTTTCTTAACGGTAAATGTTCCGTGCTCTGCTGATTTGGTGATATCATAATCAATCGGTGTCCAGTTTGCAGTATACACCCTATTCCCCGTACTTTTCTCTGGAATGGTTACACTAGTGGTTGCTGCATCCAGCCCTGTTCCTGTCCAACCTGCGAACTCATAGCCCTCCTTGCTGGGATTGTTCAGCGTGATAGAATCCTTTATAGTGTACCTGTCCGGATTGGAGTTTTCGAATGATGCACCATCCACACCTTCGTAAGTGATGATGTATCCCTGATCTTCAAGCACAGCTGTATATTTTACAGAACCTAAGGTACCGATTCTGTCAATCATGAAATGAAAAGTACCACCGTTGCTAGTGGGGGCTTGTATCTTAATCTTAACGGTCGCTAATGATTCGACAGCTTCTTCACTAGATATTATTTGATTCGCCCCGGCCCAACCCGGTTGTCCAAATTTTTTCCATTCAAAATCTTCAACTAACCCATTAGCATTTGCTTTTAAATTAACATACGGATTTGCATATCCAATTTGAGCATCCTTAGCATCTCCCAAGCCAAGTTCAAGAGTTGCATCACAATCGCACATATATGAAATGGACAGGCCAGCCCAGTAATTGGGGATATCGACAGGGGCAGGTATTGGACGACCTTTTTCATCTTTCCCATAAATGTCGAAACAGATATATACAAAAGGATTAATACCCAACGTACCTTTGTCCAATATAGCCGTACCACTGATTCCAGAGTACTTGTAGATATCTTCATCATTAATGGTAGAACCATCACCATAAGGATCGGCCTGATTAAAAACTACCTTCGATTTTCCGCCATCTTCATTATCAGTGATAACATACCAGCAGCTTCCAATTGAATCATCATCGAGATCCGTATTTACAAAGGCGGATCCATCAACTCCATTCCATAAAAAACCGCTCTCCGAATATGCCTGAGCCTTTATACTTCCCGGCATCACGGGTATCATGCCGATAACAAGAGCTATCGCCATAACAAATGTCACGATGTTCTTTACCAGGTGCTTCTTAGTTCTCATCTTTTGTTTCTCCTTCCAATGTATCTTATCTTTTTATGCCATTTGGGGCAAAAATGTCCCATTCAAGTAAAAAGGTCAAAAATCATTCTGCCACCTTCCAGCCAACAAGCCTTTCTCAATACATCACTCATGACCATACGCTCCTGTATTTTTACTTTTTCATAATTATAACACGTAACATCCATCGTTTCAATAATATTTTAATCAAATCGAGGGACGGTTCCTATGCTATTAAGTTAAGCTGTTATAGCATAGGAACCGTCCCTCTGATCGATTATTTATATAGTGTTGACATCATCTGTGCAATTTCTTCGGCGAAGTCATGGAGGTTCTGAACGGTTCTGTCGATTTCCTCGATTTCACGATTCTCCTGGCTGACATTTTCACTGATCATGGAGATTTTGCCTAACATATCCTTTACGGAAGCATTCATCTCGCCAAGGATGCTTGCGATATCATTTGTGGTGTTCTTGGTAGAATTTGAAAGGTTCTGTACTTCGTGTGCTACAACCGCAAAGCCGCGTCCGGCATCCCCTGCACGGGCAGCCTCTATACTTGCGTTAAGTGATAAGAGGTTGGTCTGGTTGGCTATGCTCTGGATACTGTTGATGATATTCATGGATGCATCAACACTTGTACCGATGGTCTTTGCAGATTCTACTATATCATCCTGCCTGTCGGCTACGTCCTTCATCTGGGTTGCCGCAGAACGTACGGATTTTGCAATTTCGGTGATACCGTTTCTTAGAGACTCGATGTTCGGAGCCATCTGTGTCTGGAAACGCTCTTTGTTTACTTTTTCCTCAGTTATATCAAGTATTGTTCCGGCTGCCATCAAAGGAGTTTTTAAGTCTTTTGACCAGACAACGGAGCATGAGGTACGAACCCATATATATTCTCCGTTTTTATGCTTCATCCTATATTCGGCATCACATACATAATCCCTTGCAGGATTTGACAGAGCATCTCCTATCTGTTTTGATGCTATAGGTACATCGTCCGGATGTATTCTGGGCATCCATGAGCTTGAATAATCAGGGAACTCAGCAGGATTGTCATGTCCAAGTATTTTCTTAAACTGATCTGAGAATATCATGGGAGCATTTGGATCGTTAATGTCACTTTTGGTTAAATCCATACTCCATGAACCTTCCAGCATCATCAGGTCAACAGCTCCCTGTCTTCTCTGATCGTGTTCAAGCTTTTGAGCCGTTTTTATCTGTTCGTCTATATCCTGGAATGTCCCGACAAATACTTCGGGAGATCCGTCCGCACGTCTTATGCAGTCCCCGGCTGCATGATACATACGGAATGTGCCGTTTTTGCTCTTAAGACGGTAATTTATATCGAATTTTGTATTACGGTCTTTAGTTGCCTCTGCAAACATGGCGAATGCTTTTTCAACATCCTCGGGATGAATAATGGCGGCTAGGGATTCTGCAGAATTTGGAAGTTCATTTAAGTTATAACCGAGTACTCTTCGCATTTCGTCCGTGAAATGAACTTCTGTCTGGTTCCCGTCCCTGTCAAAGAAAACATCCCAGATAGCAAGGTGAGTAGAGTTATTAACAGATTCTAACATCCTGGCTTTTAACTCTTTCTCACTGCGTTCCTTTGAAAGCTGAGCTTTAAGCTCGTCTATCTGAGATTGCAGTGCCTGTTCATTTTCATTTGCTTTTTTCCCAAATAACATAATCATACCTCTCCGAAATAGTAGTAATTATATCATTAACATACATAGATATTATATCATAATATAGTATTTAGTTCAAGTATGACTTTTAATATCTAAACAAGCTTTATTCAAGTGTTTTTTGCTTATCAAAAATATAAAAGCTGCACCGTTTTCCGGTGCAGCCTATTTACTTCGTGGTAGAGATAATCCCATTTATTGTTCCATACCGATTTCTAGAGCCTTCTGGTTAAGTCCGAGCATATCTGCCTTCTTAGGAGGGATGCACTTTGAAAGTCCCTTTTCAAGTGACTCTTTAGAGATGAACTTCATTTCCTTATAGAGCTTTCCGAGAAGGATCATGTTAGCAAGACCCTTAAGGCCGTTTTTATCGGCTAAAGTGGTAGCAGGTACATAATAAACGGCAACGTCGGTTCTTTCAACCTTGATGTCAACTGTTGAGCTGTCAACAAGGATTGTGCCGCCGGGTACTACGCTGTTTACGAACTTCTCGAGTGAAGGACGGTTCATAGCGATAAGTACATCAGGGTTTGTAACAAGGGGGGAACCTATTGCTTCATCACTTATTACTACTGAACAGTTACATGTACCACCACGCATCTCGGGGCCGTATGAAGGAAGCCAGCTGAGCTCCTTGCCCTCTGTAAGTGCTCCGTATACCATAACCTTACCGGTGAAAAGAATACCCTGTCCACCGAATCCTGCAAGAAGGACATTCATAGTATTAGCCATTATTTGTCACCTCCCTCAGCTGTTTTATCCTTGTATACACCTAAAGGATAGTAAGGAAGCATATTGTTCTGAAGCCATTCAACAGCTGCCTTAGGAGAAAGTCCCCAGTTAGTAGGACATGTTGAAACAACTTCGATTATGGAATATCCAAGACCGTCTATCTGGTTCTGGAATGCTTTCTTAATAGCTTTCTTTGCTTCGTTTACATGCTTAACGTTATCTACGGTAACACGCTGAGCAAGAGCAACGCCGTCCAATGTGGAGAGCATCTCGCACATTCTTATGGGGTAACCAGCGGTCTTTACGTCACGTCCGTAAGGTGTTGTCTGTGTAATCTGTCCGGGAAGTGATGTAGGAGCCATCTGTCCGCCGGTCATACCGTAAATTGCATTATTGATGAAGATAACGGTGATATTCTCACCACGGGTAGCTGCATGTACGGTCTCACAGGTACCGATAGCTGCTAAGTCACCGTCGCCCTGATATGTAAATACTACATTTTCGGGATGAGCACGCTTAACACCTGTAGCAACTGCCTGTGCACGTCCATGAGGAGCCTGGATCATATCACAGTTAAAATAATTATAACTGAATACTGAACAACCAACAGAAGCGATACCTACGGCATTTCCTTCAACGCCTAATTCATCGATTGCTTCTGCAACAAGTCTATGTACGATACCATGCGTACATCCGGGACAATAATGAAAGGGGATGTCTGCCAATGCATGGGGTTTTTCAAATACTACTGCCATTTTTATACTCTCCTTTCCTTATTTTGCCAAAGCTTCAATCTGAGCAAGAACTTCCTGAGGTGTGGGGATGATTCCGCCTGTACGTCCGAAGAATTCAACAGGCTTTCTGCCATTAACGGCAAGCTTAACATCTTCGATCATCTGACCCATGTTCATCTCAACAACAAGATACTTCTTAGCTGTACCGATTGTCTTCTCTAATGCATCTACAGGGTAAGGCCAAAGGGTAATAGGTCTGAAGAGACCTGCCTTAATTCCTTTAGCTCTTGCAGCATTTACTGCAGATCTTGATACACGTGAAGAAGCGCCAAATGCTACAACAACGATATCTGCATCTTCGGTAAGGTAGCTCTCTGAACGCTGTTCATTAGCTTTTACAAGCTCATAACGCTTATAGCGCTCAACTACCTTCTGCTCTAAGTCTTTAGCTTCTATATAGAGAGAGTTAACAACATTGTGTTTTCTCTGATTTTTGTGTCCTGAAGCAGCCCATGACTTGTCGCCTTCATGTATCTCTGTAGAATCAGGGAATACAACGGGCTCCATCATCTGGCCCAACATACCGTCAGAAAGGATCATAGCGGGCATTCTGTATTTTTCTGCTGTCTCAAAAGCGAGCGCAACAAAATCAGCCATTTCCTGTACTGTTGAAGGTGCAAGAACGAAAAGCTGGAAATCACCGTGTCCTAAAGCCTTGGTTGCCTGCCAGTAATCTGCCTGTGAAGGCTGAATGCTTCCAAGTCCGGGGCCGCCACGCTGTACGTTTATGATAACTGCAGGTACGTCTGATCCTGCAATATAGCTTACGCCTTCTGACTTAAGGCTTATTCCGGGTGAACTTGAAGAGGTCATGGCACGAACGCCTGATCCGGCTGCACCAAGTACCATGTTAATAGCTGCTATTTCCGACTCAGCCTGTAAGAAGGTTCCGCCGACTTTGGGCATCTTCTTTGACAGGTATGCGGAAAGCTCTGTCTGAGGTGTGATCGGATATCCGAAGAAATGACGGCAGCCTGCCTGGATAGCAGCCTCGCCAAGGGCCTCATTTCCCTTCATTAATACTTTCTCTGACATGTTTTTTCTCCTATGATTATTTTATTCATAAATAATGTAATCTAAGGCTTCCCCTCAAGGGGAAGGCTTTATTTCTTATGACAATGGGGACGGTTCTTTTTGTCACATTTTTATCGTGAATACTTTTAGTCACGCTCTACGGTGATACATACATCCGGACACATGGTCGCACATGATTTACATCCTGAGCACTTGCTCATATCTGTCATATGTGCAGGATGATATCCCTTTACATTGAGTCTGGATTTGTCAAGCTCTAAAAGATGCAGGGGACATGCATTAACACACATCTCGCAGCCTTTACAAAGCGACTCGTTAATAGTGATTTTTCCCATCTTCAAACCTCCTTATCTATGAACCTTTTAATATACAAAATTATTATCAGACTATAAACCCATCTGTAAATTCTAATACTAAATTAGTACTATAACATTTCTTTTATAAAAATACAAGAACTTTTTTAAATGAATCTGTATAATTCTATTCTCTACATATGTAACCTAAAAAAGTCTTCAGTATTTCTTTGTTTATAAAAGGAAGATATCCCCCATCTTCTCTATGTTTAGAGTTGGGAGATATCTTCTATTTTGTTATACTTATTAACATATATTATTTGTATAATTATTCTTCTTCGTACTCTTCTTCAGATTCTTCTTCACCTTCAGATCCGTCTCCGAACAGTATATTTCCTTCTTCATCAACAGTGAACATAGCAAAGTCGGTAGAAAGTATATCTCCGTATACGTCTGTTATATCGAAGCAGTAGAAATATTCTCCGGCAGGAAGAGATGAATATGACAGTTCATCGCCTTCACTGTATGTATATTCCGATCCGTTCATTATTTCTTCGTTTTCAGCAAAATAATAGAGAGGAATTATCACATCACCATGGTTAATGTCATGCATATCACGTGATGCAATTCCGTTTTCGCCGATACCGTCCCATACGCCTTCAATGCTGAAGCCGTTTTCATCTCTTCTTATACGGATATTGGTTCTGTTTCCGTTAACAAGTGCGGGTGAGGTATATACGACACTGTCTTCGTCAACACCAACTATGTACGTGGAAAGAATCTGTCCGTCGGGAAGTGCAAGCCAGTATCCATCAAAGGAATCATAGAATGAACCTGTCTCCCAGTCAGCGTTTATTTCAGCTGTCTCTCCGATAGCTATATGGCTGTCCTCTTCTGCGGTGAGATAAATCGTAGCTGAAACATTAGCGGTGTATTCATATCCGTTTTCATCAAGTGTAAATCCGAAACCGTTCTCAGGATCAAAAGCGGGTTCTGACTCAAATGTTATTAAAGTACTCTCATTATTTCCGGACTCTTCGCCTTCTTCACCTTCGAAATAGTTTTCTTCGATGTTTTCGAGTTCACAGCCGTTATTCTCCCAGTTTCCTTCTTCAGTAAAGAAGATAGCGTTTGTATATCCGCCTTCTGTGTATCCCTTTGCGACTCTGTCTGCAAGTGAAAGATAGTAAGGGCTTATACATATTCCTGAAAAGATCTTAAGCTCGTTAGAACCACCGACCTGCAGAGGATAATAGATTGAAAGTCCGCTTGCGCCTGAATGGTCTGAACCGTTTTTATTGTATACGATACAATTGTTCATTGCGGTAAGGGCATCCGATCCGTCAGCATAACTGCTGCAATTTGAAATGATAGAACCTATGTCTACCATGTTGGTATAACCTTCAGCCTTGTTATTTCCACCGAAGTTTTCAGCGTTTGTGATACCTCTTACGATTCCGGGAAGGTTTTTGTCAGCTGCTTCAAAAAGGCTCTTTGCGTAGTTATTGAACTCAACAACGAAATCATCAAATTTAACAAGATCGATAACTGTAAGTGTTGAGCACTGCTCCTGATCGGCCTTAGCACACTCTTCATAGAAGCTGTCTGTTATAACCTTGCCGAGCTCTGCTCCGGAAGCTGAAGGATTTTCTGCAATGAAAGATCCGTATGTTTCATAATCCCAGCCTGAACCGGGCTCGCATTCCTGTGATCCGTAAAAATATCTTGCATAGGAAGCCATGATATTTGCTGTTTCAGCTGTTCCCATAAGGCAGCAGTCAAATCCGATGAATTCAAACTGGTCTGTCATGTTCTCATATACTTTTGCAAGTGCTGTGTTTATTTCCTGTAATGAAAGTGAATCACTTTCATTAAGTTCATCGAAGCATGCACCGGTTATAGATCCGCCGCCATGGTTCCAAAATACAAGTCCCATCTTTTCAGCAGGATAGTTTTCAATACCCCATGTAAGGAAATCTGAAAGTGTATTAGGATCTCCCATATTGCCAAGTTCAAGTGAATCAACCAGGGTCAATTCATTATTCTGTACAACGAAACGCTGAGCTTCTTCACTGCTAAAGTTTTCATTTACCCACTCACTTGTTCCGCCTGTCTGGAATACAAATTTTACATTATCGCTGCCTGTGGCATTACGCATCTGTTCAACATCGCTTGAAGCAGCTCCGCTTGCGTCACCGCTCTCAAGATCCGTTCCGCAAAGATAAACAAATATTGTCCATGTATCTTCTTCTCCCATGGATTCGTTTTTCCTTAAACGGGTAATGTTCATCTTTCCGTCAGAGTTGTTTACTGACATTTTGAATCCGGAAACAGCCTTCTGGCTTTCTTCATCTTCTCCGGTTTCTTCACCGTTTTCTTCCGATACGTCATCATCTAAATTTTCATCTTCTTCCGGTTCATCCTCCTTAGGAGCATCGGTAACCTTCTCGGTTTCATCAGGCTTTGTGCCCTGCTTTACTTCCTCAGTCGGTGTAGTTGCCGCCGGAGTTGTCGACTCGTTACCTTCGCTCTTACTGCACGCAGCAAGGCTGAGAATCATTACACTGACAGTAATCATTGCAATGATCTTCTTAAGATTTTTCTTCATCTCTTTCTCCTCTTTCAAAAAAATAATCTGTATGTACAAAAATGTTTAATGTACACACAGATATTTATCATATCACAAATTGATATAATTTTGCAATATGAATTTACATGTTCATATTTTGTTCATGGGGTCTGACCCCATACAGTCTTTACATAGATATCAACAGGGTATATCTGACCAACATCATCCATCGGTTTTACGATTCCATTTTCAATAAGATCGCGACGTATGGTTGAACAAAAAACAGGAAGTTCTGTTTTTGAAGCGGTTTCTTTTGCAAATTTTAAGCCTTCCTCAAACACTGTCTGGGTTGTTTCAAACATAAGATGAGAATTATTTATAAGCTTTGTAGGTTTAAGTCCCGAAACGGCTTTTATTTCCTCCAATACTTCGACAGCTTCATCCAGATCCGTGCTCATGGAGCGAAAGCGGTTTATTACATAAAGCATATCATAGTCAACATTTTCAAACTGGGGCCTGAATCGTCCAAGAACCGTAGCTCCGGCATCATCTCCTCCGACATCTACGATGACTATGTCTTTCTTTTCAAATACACCGTACATACTTGCAGGAAGGGAAGGAATGTCAAGGTTTGTGGCACCGAATACAGGAGTTATGACTTCTATTCCTTTTTCCTCCAATATGCCTTTATAATCAGATGTCCTGAAGTACGGATTTATCAGATCCATATCTACAACAGTGACTTTTTTTCCGGCTTTTATAAAATCAAATGCAAGATTAATAGCGAAGTTTGTTTTCCCGCAGCCATAATGCCCGGTAACAACTATGAAATTTTTTAATCCGTTTAACAAATCTGACATCTTAATACCTTTCTTTTACTTTCTTATATATTTTTCAAATTTCACCTCATCCTATATATTATTGAGTATATCATCACAAGGCATATATTACAAGATATATTTTAGTATCGAATTTAATAAAGAGATTAAAAAGTGCCCCACTTTCGGGGCACTTTTAATGTCTTGGAACGTTGATTCCAGAGACAATATATAGGTTTAATATGAGAAAGAGCAATTTAATAAGGACTTTCAAACAAAAGCTCCTACAACTATTCCGGGAATAGTGGATTCAGGTGCAAATGTTTATGTTTGTGGAACTCATTTTACTATCCTGCCGGATAATAATCAATGAAGTAACTTGACCTTATAATGTACTTTGTTGTTATGCAGGAATATTTTTTGCTAGATAAATTATTTTTAATTACACCTCATATGGCTGCTCTGAGGCCAGCTTTTCAGTCATCCCAATCCATATCGGTATAATAGCACCATTTTGCTGAAGTTAGCTTTCCGAATATGTATTTGTCCGACGCCGATTCACACATGGTATACAGCTTGTCACCAACAAATACGATTTCTTCAGACATAGGTGCAAACTTATAGTCTTTGATGAGTGATGCCGAATCAAGTTCATATAGTGGCATGGTCATTCCCGAAACCGAAAATGACTTCTTACTTACCGGCTTCTCATATACATATATATGAGAAAATGCCACACCGTATGATGTTGAAAGATATATTTTCCCGTTTTTCAGTTCCATTCCCTGAACAAGGTCCGTAACGGAATATGCTTCAAAAGGCTCAGTTTCAAGCCCAAATGATGAGTTTTCTCCGTCTGAAAACCTGTATGCATATATAATAGCCTGGTTATAATCTCCGGCTTCTGTCGTCATCTTATGTGTCTTATCCGTTTCATAATTATCTGCTCTGTAGAATTCTCCGGAGTAGAGGCAGGAACTGTCCGATGCAACATAAGCAACGCTTAAATCATCCGGCATGGGAAATGTTCCTATGGATTTTATACTAGCTTCATTTTCCTTTTCCATTGCTTCAGCATAATTAAATATATAAAGACAATTGTCGCTGCTTCCTGCGACATACAGATAATCCCCATGTACAGTCATACCGCCTGCATGGCCATGAAATTCAGACCCGTCAGGATTCTGCATCTTAAGTGTTTTAACACACAGCCCGCTCTCTTTTTCAACGATATATATAGGCGAGGCTGATTTGTCATTCATGTATCCGGTCACAAAGAAACATTTTGATCTTTCATCATATGCAAGTCCCTGTGCCACAAAGCCGGCGCCTATATCTGGTATAACAAAGCCTTCTTCTGAATGATCGTAATATTCTTTTACCGGTAGTCTGAAATATAATCTTGCTCCGATAAGTATAATATCAATTATGATAAAAACAATTATGGCAATTTTCAGAACTTTTCTTAGTACTTTGTTCTTCATATCAGTTTCTTACACACCTCTAAATATTCTTTTATAAAGTCCTCCGAATCACTGTATATAAAATCCAGATCATTGTCTCTTGCAGCATATTCATGTTTCTTTGCTCTCTCACTTAATTCTTTCATGCCTATGGTAGCCACAGTGCTTTTTACAGTGTGAGCTTCTATCCTGTAAGCTTTTATATCTTTTTCCTCAAGATTTTTCTTCATTCTGGCTACACGTTTAGGACCGTCAGCAGCAACATCGGTAATTATTTCCTCAAGCATTTCTTCGTCACCGCCGCAATATCCCAAAGCTGTCTCATAATCAAGCCCCTTTATTGCTGTAAGTCTTTCCTTTACAGAAGGCATTTCGCCCGGATTGAATTCAATTACCTCATCTTTTTCTTCTGATCTCCTGTCAGCCAAAGGTGAAAGCAATTCCACCTTTTCTTTTGGAAGCATGTTTAAAACCGTCTGTTCCAGCATAGCCGAATCCAAAGGTTTGGTAAGATAATCGTCAAATCCCTCATTTATATACATCTGGCGGCTTCCGGCCAATGCATTTGCAGTAAGAATAACTGTTTTTGTATCTTTATTAAGAGATTTCTCGTCACTCCTAATTATATGAAATGTCTCTATACCGTCAGGCTGGGGCATCATATGATCAAGGAAAATGATATCGTATTTTTTCTCCCTGCAGAGTTCTATAGCACGCTTACCGTTACTGCAAAGATCGGGCTTGATCCCTGTTCTCTTAAGAAAGAGTTTTACGATAGTAAGATTTGACTGGTTATCGTCAACTGCAAGTATTTTCGCAGCAGGTGCCGTGAAACTGCAGTTTTCGATAGTAGCTTCATAATGAGAGCTTTCCTCCATGAAATCTTTTTTAAGCAGAGCTTTACCCAGATATTTAACCGGAATCTTAACCCAAAATTCAGAGCCTGATCCGTATTCACTTTCTAAACCGAGTGTTCCGTTCATGGAATCGACAATGCTCTTTACTATAGCAAGTCCCAATCCTGTTCCTTCTATATTCACATTGGCTTTAGCATCGGCTCTTGAAAATGCGTCAAACAGATTTTTCTGATCTTCCTTACGGATTCCTTTTCCTGTATCTTTAACATATATTCCAAGTTCATATCCGTCATCGGTATACGAGCCTCCGAGTTTAAGTGTAACAGTACCTTTCTCGGTGTACTTTACTGCATTATTTATCAGATTTACAAGTATCTGCCTGATTCTGAACTCATCACTAATCAATTCGTTAGGGATTTCTCCGTTGATCTCGGTCTTAATTTCGAGAGACTTTTCATCGGCTCTTTCCTTAACGAGCGAAATTACGTCATGCAGCATATCCGACATGCGGAAACGGTTCTCGTTTATCTCGAGTTTTCCGGCTTCAATCTTTGAAAAATCAAGTACATCGTTTACCAGCATAAGAAGCATTTTTCCGGATGTCTTGATGCTTCTTGAATATTCTCCTATAACCTTATCTTTGTTTTCTCTTAATATCATTTCATTCATACCGAGAATTGCGTTGATAGGAGTTCTTATCTCATGAGACATGCTTGCAAGGAATCTCGTCTTTGCCTCGGAAATATCAATAGCATGCTGTTTTTCTTGATTGATCTTTCTTAGGTCTTTTACCTGCTGCATAACGATAAATGTCAGAAGCACTCCAAGTCCTATTACCATAGGCAGGGTTGCATTGGTTGTCTTTATCGTAAGAACTATGACCAGCTCGATGGTACAACATATTAAAAATCCGAGAAATCCCAAGAATGTATAGCGATATTCACTGACATTCCCTTTAATTGCATCCTTGATAACAACATATAATGCAAGCACGGTAATAATGGCAAGGATACCATTTGCAAATGAACGGATATTATAAAAAGGAACAATACCTGTGAAATGAAGGAACGGCCATACAACAGCGTTAAAGCTTGCTAAAATAAGCAGCGCAGATACACTCTTTTTATATCTTTCGCCTTGTATAGCATTCAGATAAAGTGCAAGTGCAAATGGGATCATGAGTCCGAACATATAATTCAGCAGACCATGAACATAATATACTCTGAAAACAAACGGGCATACAAATGAATCAGTTATCAGCCATGACGCTGTAATGAGTATACCGAGTGCGCCGTACAACATATTTATCTTTATTTTATACCATAATTTCAGCACTACGCTCACGATAATAACAACTATGGAAAAGATAAGTACAATAGCTGCAAGGAAGAATGAGAGGCCTCCGTTATGTAACATGTAACTGAACGCTGCGGAACGTGTACCGATAAATGTTTCAGGAACAAGCTCCTCGTCTTTTAAGGCCAGGGGTCTTACCATTTTTACCTCGGCTCCGGCATCTGATTCTTTTAAAGGCACGGTCATATAAAACTTTGTTACAAGGCCGCCGGGAATGTTTACATCTCTGTCCTCTATAAAATCTTTTCTTAACTCGCCGTTGATATATACTGCTATATCGGTACGTGTAAGGAAGAAAAGATATTCATTATCAGCTATATCCTGTGCAAGAGTCGAAACTATGGTAAACTCTTCATGAATTTCTTCATCTGATACGAAATTTCGGCCTGTGGTAAATTGATTTCCCTTGCTGTCTGTAACGATCCAGTTTTCAATAAAGCTTATGGGTTCGTTTTCCCAAACGTCCGCTCTGTCTATTATTCCGAAATATATAAGAACAAAGATGTTAAAGGTAAGTAAAACTCCCATAAGCACCTTGACAGATGTTGCTATAATTTCGGAAAAACCTTTTTTTACATTTTTATCCATTAAAGATTCCTCATTTCAAAAATCAATACAATAATACTGCATCTTATCATTATATCAATTTTTTTCACTTTAGGCAAGAAGGAAAAAATAAAAAAGGTCCCGGTCAAGTTATTATAACTTAACCGGGGTGCATATGTAAAAATATTCTTTACGGAACTCTTTCGAACTGCATCTCGCCTTCGATATCTCCTGTCTGGTCGATCCAGAACATAAGGTTTCCGCTAGGTGAGAAATCAGCTTCTTCATTAGTTGAGATTACTTCTCTTTGTTCTTCGCCCGATGAATCATATGTGCATAACCACTTCATGTTTCCGCCATTTGAATGGAATGAATTACTGTTTACATCATAGTTTGTCCAGTATTGCCATTCAGTCCACTCCGTATCATTTTGTGCCCATTTGATTGTAAAGATAAATGCGTTATCTCCTTCAAGGTCTACTTGCATAACAGCTCTTTCGGCCTGGTAAGTTCCGCAGTATTCATCTCCGAAAGTACCCTCAGAGAATCCTTCAAAACCGCCGTAGCGAACGTACCATTTTCCGTTATCTCCAAGGTCCATTGCATTCAGACGCTCTACTGTGCCGGTGCTCCAATCCCAGCTGATAGTTGTCCAAACATCACCTGTAAATTCACGAAGTTCTATAACATAAGGTATGCCTGCCATTCCGTAAGGTTTGATAACTATATCTCCTGAGCATTCCTCTTCGCTCCTGTATGATACCCATGAACCGTCGCTGTGGATTTCAAAATCCCAACCTGTCTCATATTCTTCTTCAACCCACACACCTTTTATTGCTTCAAGGTCTACTGTAAGGACTGCATTATCATTACGCTGGAAAGTAATGTCTCCATCCTCGGCAGTCTTAAGAACAAATGTATCGCCAGAAATATTCTTGGGGAATTCTGCTATAGGATTTCCTTCCGGATCTGAGAATACATAATATGCACTGCCGTCCTTTGCCTGAACGGAAACTGATCCATATACTGCACCGCCACCCTGGAATCTGATCTCCATAGAACCGTCTTCATTTACGATAAGTGTTCTTGAGAACAGATTGTTAATCTCGCTCCATGTACCAACAAGTTCTCCAAGGCTTGTATCAATTTCAGGCTCGGGAGTAGGTGTCGGTGTAGCTGTAGGCTCAGGTGTAGCCGTAGGTTCGGGTGTTGCTGTGGGTTCCGGCGTTGTTTCAGCAGGCTTTGTAGCCTCTGCCGCTTTGGTCGGCTCAGTGCTTCCACCCGAAGGGGTGTCTTCTTTTTTACCGCAGGCTGCAAGAGACGCAATCATTGCGATAACCAAAATACATGCAAATAACTTTTTCACTTTTTTCTACCTCACTTTTTTTCATGTTTCTTTCTTAGGATTTTCAAGGGTTCAAAGGTGATTTTTTCTGCTTCAAACCGCTCAATTCCTGTAACAATGAGATAGGATAACAGATTTTATAAAAAAAAGCAACTCACCAAAAGTTACTTTTAAAAAAAATTAGGCTTCAGAAAACTGAAGCCCATATAAAAAGAAGAAATACTTAAAATCAGAGCAAATGCTCTGATTACCGGGTGATACATGCTCCGGCTACCTGCACAACCCCTATAAGGAATGTTGGAGCATGCTGCACCCTATACAGGTGCGTAAGATACGCGTTCTTCTTTTTTTATTGTTTTATTCCCTTATGCAAGGGTGTCTTTATAAATATCTGATTTTAGCCATTTATTACATTAATTCCACAATGCTTCCTTAACACGTTTTTCAATATATTCCTTCTGGTTCTTATAATTTGTCCAAAGGCTTATATATCCTATACCATGCTGCAGGCACTGACGTCTTGAACCTTGGCGTGTTGCCTGTCCACGATACCTGATCTGGATAGCAACTTTAGGAGTATTTCCGTCACAAAGCAGGAAGGATACAGACATGTATGCACCACTGATTCCGGGAATAATATCTCTAAGCGGTACATCTTCGCGAAGGGTCATCTCCGGGAAGCTTTCCTTAAGTATAGTTCTGAAATGATTAAGATCGCAGTTATATATCTGAGCGTAGTCTATGCCGTCAATTATAACGGGACCATCTTCTTCATATACCGGTTCTGTAGGAGTATATCCTCCGTTTTGTGTATTATTCGGTACAACAAATCCCTGGTACCTGTCATTTGAAGGTGCCTGAACACCGTTAACGTGTGTGTTCTGCTGGCTGACAGCATCATTTACTTTCTGGTTAAAAGCATTTGAAATTGAAGAAGCTACTGCATCTGCAGCATTTCTTGTAACATCACGTTCTACTTCTCTTTTAACCTGTTTTAAGAACGAATCAAATAACCCCATATTATACCTCCTCTAACCTGTTTTGTCCCCAAAATATTTTATGTTGGTCAAATCTCTGCTTTGCCCCAAATTGATGCCATGTATTGCTTCGTTGCATCTTATATGATTATATTTCAATACCGAATTTTCGTCAAGAAATATTTCAAGATAAGACGTTCGATTTAATCCACCTCATCCGGCTACTTTGCAGCCACTTTCACTTCGCCAATGAGGCATCTCAACCACTTCGTGGTAGAGATAATCCCCTGAAAGGGAAGGCTTAAAAAGAAAAATCTACGTTAATGATATAAAAATTTTTAAAGTTCATAATATGTTTCAGTTCGCAAATTTATGGAATTCGTTTACCAAAGACCTATATCCGAGTTCTTTTATCTGTTCATAGCGGATATTGTAATTTCGTTTCGTATGTTTTCCGGTAAAAATGAAGCGGATACATTCCTGCATGTAATGATCTATTTCTTTTAGTTTTTCATCAGTAGTGATTATCGGAAAGTACCATCTGCACCAAGTTAACTCTGATTTTATCGGATTTTCGAAAAACTTACGGTTAAAGTATCTTATGTAAACCCTTGCTGCTTTTTCGGCATCTATATTCTTTTTCAGACGCCATCTGAGTATTGCCCTTGATTTCCTACGAAGCTTCTTTTTGATTTTTTCATAAGAAGCTTCCGCTACATCGACATTCCCCTGCTCAAAAGAGAATCCTAAGAATTCAAAAGTATCTCCCGGATTAATAAACATAATCTTATCGGGGTTTAATTCAAGACCGTTTTCTTTTAAATATCTGACAATATATTCCGTCTCTCTTTTTATGGTTTCTGCATTTTCTGAGAACAGTATCATATCGTCGGAGTATCTGGCATAAAAAACTAATGTGGTGCCTAAATGTTCATCCAAATCGTTCAGATACAGATTTGCAAGAAACGGTGACAGCGGACTACCGGCCATCATACCTTTATGAACGGATGAGATTAATTTCTCAGAATCTACCTCATCTGAATCTATCTTGCCATGATCTACCTCATAGATTTCTTCCAGTTCCAAATCTTCCTTATCCGTTTTCCCTAATTCATAATAAACATATGGATTTTTCAGGATATTCTCAAACAGATCATACAGTCTGTCGTTTTTATCAAGAGTATCCTTTAGTTTCTCCAATATAATGTCAGTATCTGCGGAATTAAAATAGTCATGAATATCCAGTTTCACTCCGTACATGGCAGTGAGATTTTTTTGCTTAAGAAGCTTTGTTACTGCGTTTTTTGCGCTTCTTTCTTTTCTGAAAGAATACAGATTGTCACTGAAAATATTATCATATATATGCAGATAATACCCGAAAAATTTTAAAAGCCATGAAGCATTTTCTTCAAATGAGAATACAGCTCTTTTCTTTCCTGTTCCCTTTTTGTTAAGCATGATCAGTCTTGGTATCGGAAACTGCCCTGAATCCTCGTAGTTTTTTAATACTTCGAGATATTTTTCATTTTCTATATAGAGCTTTAAGCTGTTTATATCTGCTTTATAAGCATGTTCATTCGAGGCGTAGTCCTCATAAAATGCTTGCCATTTTTCGGGTTCAAATGCATATTCATATAAACATATCATATTTTTACAGAAATCTTCTCACATTTCTTTCCTGTCAGTTCGGCACTTCTTTTATCAGGCTGTGCATTTCCAATGAAGACATTATAGTTGCCTGAATTGAGCTTCCATTCACCATTCTCATCAAAAAGTCCAAAAGCGTTTTCGTCAAGAGAAATAATGACATCCTTTTCTTCACCTGCTTCAAGGCTTACTTTCTTCAGTCCTTTAAGCTGTCTTAAGGGAGCTCCTGAAATACCTGATTCAACATAAGCCTGTACAGTAGCGGTACCAGCTTTATTGCCTTTATTACTTACCTTTACGGTAATATCCAGCTTATAGCCCTGTTTAAATGCAACTGCATCACTACATTCGGTAACTTTTCCGTCTGAGATTCCTTCTTCTGCTTTAAAGTGAACTGCGCTGCCGTTAACCGAAACATCTGATATCTTCTCATCAAAATCAGTGTAGCTTAAGCCGAAACCGAACGGATACAGAGGCTCTTCTGTCATGTATCTGTAGGTTCTGCCCTTCATGGCATAATCCGTGAATTCAGGAAGAGTATTCTTCTCACTGTAGAAGGTTACAGGTAAATGTCCTTCAGGATTCTTTCTTCCAAATAATACATGTGCAATGGCATTTCCGCCCTGAGCACCTGGATACCATCCCTGAATGACTGCTTTAAATTCTGAAGAAGCTTTGTCAAGTGCAAGTGCACTTCCCGAAAGAACTACGAGAACTGCAGGCTTGCCTGATGCTGCTATTGTGTCCAATACTTCCTGCTGAAGTCCGGGAAGAAGCAGGTTAGGCTTATCACCGCTTCCGTATGCGTTTCCGGTATCTCCTTCTTCGCCTTCTAATGATGCATCAAGTCCCATTACGGCAATTATCACATCGGAAACATCACATACTGCCTTAACTTCCGCAAGTCTGTCAGACTGCTCTCCTAAAGGTTCAACCTTAGGTCTATAAAGATCACAGCCTACTGATGCAAATACTCTGGTGCCGCTGTTTTCAACTTCCCTGCGTATTCCTTCGAGTACTGTAACATATTCCGAAGATGTTCCTTCATAGTTTCCGACAAGAGCCTTACGGCTGTCTGCATTGGGACCTATAACGCCTATCTTTGTAATTTCGTTTTTGTCTATAGGAAGAAGATTTCCTTCATTTTTAAGAAGAACTATGCTTTCTTCTGCTATTTTCAAGTTTATTTCTTTGGAAGTAAATGAATCAACATGGCTGTAATCGATAGATGCATAAGGATCATCACTGTTTTCCATGCTGTAAGGGATGATGTTTCCGTTATCATCTGTATCAAGTATACCGAGCTTGAATCTGGTAGTAAGGACATTTGTCAGAGCCTCATCTATTCTTTCCTCGGTGGTATATCCCATTCCTACTGCCTGAAGAAGGTATTCGTAGAGATTACCGCAGTTGATATCACATCCGTTGGTCATAGCGAGACCTACAGATTCTGAGGGTGAAGATGTAATCCCGTGTCCTTCGTTAATATCACGTATTGCCCAGCAGTCAGAAGTTACATGACCTTCAAATCCCCATTCATCTCTTAAAATATCTTTAAGCAAGGTCTTTGATGCACAGCATGCTTCACCGTTTGTCCTGTTGTATGCGCCCATGACAGCTTCAACTTTTGCCTCTGTAACGAGAGCCTTAAATGCGGGCAGATATGTCTCACGAAGATCCTGTTTTGAACACTCTGCATTAAAACTGTGACGGATACTTTCGGGTCCTGAATGAACTGCGAAATGCTTTGCGCAGGCTGCAGCCTTCATGTAATTTTCATCGTTCCCCTGGATACCGTTAACAAAGCTTACTCCAAGACGTGAGGTAAGATACGGGTCTTCGCCGTATGTCTCATGTCCTCTGCCCCAGCGGGGATCCCTGAAAATATTGATATTGGGAGCCCAGAATGTGAGTCCTTTATAAATTCCGTTATCTCCATATTTGTTCTGAACATTAAACTTTGCCCTGCCTTCTGTGGATATTACATCGGCAACAAGTCCTATCAGTTCTTCGTCAAATGCAGCTGCCATACCGATTGCCTGCGGAAATACTGTAGCTTCTCCGGCACGTGCTACTCCGTGAAGTGCTTCGTTCCAATAATTATATGCTCCAAGCCCTAATCTGGGTATTGCGGGTGCAGTATGACGAAGCTGGTACACCTTCTCCGTCAGTGTCATCTTTGATACAAGGTCTTTTGCTTTTTTGCGGCATTCTGCCTCTCTGGTTTTATTCATTTTAACCTCTTTCTTCTTCCTATTAATTCTTTTTTTATTTTATTATTTCCAGTGCTTTATCAACTATTTCCTCAATATCATATCTGTCCGTTATTTCGATAACAGGGATATTGAATTTCTCAGCCTCTTCTTTAAATTCCTTACTGCAGTTTATCAGACGGTCCAGGTCTATCTCATCCTCGAGTCTTCTTTCGATAACATTACCGTACTTCAGAACACTATCAGAATTTTTTCTTAAGTATTCTTCGGACATAGTTATAAAGAAGCATTTGATGTCTTTTAAATATGTGTCATCAAACTGTTCTCCCCATTCAGAGGGTATATAGCAGCCTTCGACAATCATATTCTGGTTGTTTTCAATGGCTGTTTTAATTAGTTCAGCAGCATAAGGCCACAGATAGTACCGCATCTCATAATCATCCTCAACTGTCAGGTCTGTAAGATGGCCTCGGATGAACATCATTTTCAGATGATCAAGAGACAGATACGGCATTTTTAGTTTTTCAAGCAGCTTCTGAGCAAGTAATGTCTTGCCTACATGAGAACTTCCACCTATTAATATAATCATAAATCCTCTTTATTAAGAACTTTAATTAAGTTGTCTTTCATCATTTTTGAGAATAAATATAATCACAAATCTTCTAAGTCAACAACTTTAATCCCATTGTCTTTCAGCATTTTGGCAAATAAGCCTTCTCCGGATATAAGTTTTCCTGAGAATGTGCCGTCATATATCTGATTTACTCCGCAGGAAGGGCTCCTAGACTGTAAAATAACACATTCTACGTTCTTTTTAACAATTATTTCGTAAGCAATACTTGCTCCGTCTCTAAATTCTTTATCAACACTGCTTCCGTCTTTGTGACAAACAACACCGTTTACAATTTCTGCCGGTTCGCGAGGAATGGGTAATCCTCCCAAAACTTCCGGGCAGACCGGTATAACTTCATGTCCTTCGATAAACTTAAGAACTTTTTCGCTTTTATTGTTTTTACCGTTATACTTGCAGTTTTCCCCGAGCAGGCATGCGCTTACAGCTATAATCATGTTTATAATCCTTCATCAAGCATCTCGTTGTATGCCATATTAGCTTCTTCGGACTCTTTCTTTTTCCGCCAGACATCTATATCACTGTTGATGGCAAGCATCTCGTCAACAATCAGTTCGGCGCTCTTAGGTTTAACATATCTTAAATATGCTATCATACGCTCCATAGCCTTGATTCCGCCAAGCTGTCTTGCCACAGCCTCTCCGAGTTCTTTTGGAAACCCAAGAGAATATATTGATGTTACGAGTTCGTTTTTTGTCCTGGACCAATCATCGTGTGTGTTCATTATCTAATACCAAAACAAAGAATTGTAAATTTCTTGTCCTCATCCCCGGGATGCATGGATATCTTCACATTATGCTTATTTTTAGTCTCATTATTAAATATGATCATGGCATTACAGTGTGTCCAACCGATTTCTCTGGGATCTACAGTCTTTACAAGCTCTCCGTCAACGAAAATATCTGCATTTCCTTCATCTGGTGCGGCGGTGTCTTTGGTAACTACCATTAGCAGTTTGCACTCAGTGTCAAAACTTAATGGCTTTGTACCGGATACATGTCTTCTGTTATCGGGGAACTGCATTGTTCCGAAAAGGTCAAAGTCGCGTTCTGCATATTGGGATGCATCATCTTTATCGGTAAAGTCACCAAGGTCGAAATTACTTATGGACCAGGTATTCCCTAAACCATCTTCACCGTTAGCTTCATTCCCTACATATTTGCCGCCTGCAAGCTCTTTTGAATTTTCGCCTATGGTTACAAGGCTTATATACTCAAAGGCATCTGACATCTTAGGACTTTCAGGCAATTTATATTCCTTTTTTCCGTTCAGAACCACTTCTTTGGAAATCTTTCCAAAAAGGTTCTTGTCCTTTCCTGCATCGGCTGTATCATCATTAACTATCTTATCTAAATCATCCGAATCAGCAACTTTCTTGAAAAGGTTAATGATGCAGTCTGACATTATAGTATGTCCGAGATTGGTCGGATGATATCTGTCATAGAAATACTGGTCTTTGGTGATTATCCTGCCCTGTTCCTTTGACATATAGAACTGATCGGTAACGGCATTCTTTGCACTGACCATGGGGATTTCATAGTGGAATCCGATGGGTGACAGTCTTTCCTGAAGATTGTAATCATCAATGAATACGCTAAATATTACAACTACTGCAGGCATATTCTTCATTTCCAAGAAACGTCTGATCAAACCTTCAAAGCATTTGCCCTTAGTTTCATCGCCTTCATCGTTTACGGCAAATTCTACTACTGCTATATCAGGATTTCTGCTGGGATCAGAGGACTTTTCACCATTTAAGAAATATCCTTCCCTTAAAATATCCCTGTCGAATCTTACTATACCGAACTCTGAAGGCGTTCCGCCAACGCCCGCTTTTACATATTCGGTATTATGGTTCTTGGCAAAAAGCTCGTCGAATGCCTTATAGGTCTTAAATGCATAGCACTCTGCATTTATAGGCGTTGCGCCGGCGCCCTGTGTGATAGAGCCGCCGATAAATGCCATCTTAACTGACTCCCCGGACTTTGCCTTATCTATTGCTTTCTTTAATCTTTCAAAATTTCCCATTGAAACAAGTGACTGGGCGATAAGTTCCTTATATCTGTCAGAATTTACATCTACCGGATCTGAGGGAACAAAATCAGGTACCGTATATCCGTCATTCAGATATAATTTTACCATAACAGTTGCCGGGAACTCAGGCTTATCAAAATGGAAACGGATCTGGCCGATACGGTCATCATCATTTCCCCATTCTACTTCATTCAGAGGGATGAGATATTCGGTTCCGTCAGGGGTAAGCCCGATTTTCAAGGTTGTTCCGCTGTTATACAGATCGGTTTTTCCATACATCTGGAGTACAAATTCACCTTCTACTCCTTTTTCATTTATCATTGAAACACCGATTCCGTATACAAGCTTCCTGAATTCCTCAGTCTTTGCAAGCATTTTCAGAATATCTTCATCTTCAACTCCACCTACCATTTTTGCCAAAGCAGGCATTCTGCCGTCATCCATATAAAGGAAGCAGACTCCGGTTCCGTCCTTAAACGGATTTGCAAAAATCTGCTTGTCATACATAAGATATATCGCCGGTCTCTTCTTAACCGGATCTTTCGGTGCAACTGGTCCTTTCATTCCATATCCCCCTTTGAAATTTTTTCTTTCAAACATCAGGCTCTCAATATAGTCTAATACATGATAAGTGTACTATATCCCTGTATTTTTTTCAATTGAATTATATTTATTTTATATTCAATTATTGCTATGTTTTTAATAAAAAAAGCCTGCCAAAACGGCAGGCCAATATTTTTTTTATTTGATTTCGTAAATCCATCCTTCGGGTGCTTCGATGCGGCCCATCTGGATACCGGTTAATGTATCGTAAAGTTTCTTAGTAATAGGTCCCATTTCGGTCATGCCGCTGGGTAAGCAGATTTCCTTGCCGTGATCAACGATTTTTCCTACAGGTGAGATTACTGCTGCAGTTCCGCAAAGTCCGCATTCTGCCATATCCTTTACTTCTTCGAAAGGAATAACTCTTTCTTCTGCTTCAAGTCCTAAGTAGTGCTGAGCTACGTAAACGAGTGAACGTCTGGTGATTGAAGGAAGGATACTGTCTGACTTAGGTGTTACAACCTTGCCGTCCTTTGTAACGAACAAGAAGTTTGCTCCACCGGTCTCTTCAACATTTGTTCTGGTCTTTGGATCAAGATACATGTTCTCATCAAATCCTTCAGCATGAGCGGTAACGATTGCATGTAATGACATAGCGTAGTTAAGACCTGCCTTGATGTTTCCTGTTCCGTTAGGTGCTGCACGGTCAAAATCACTTACCTTTATTGTAAGAGGCTTTACGCCGCCTTTGAAGTAAGGTCCAACGGGTGTTCCGAATATTCTGAACTGATACTCGTTAGCGGGCTTAACACCGATAACAGGGTTGGTTCCGAAAAGTACGGGACGAAGATAGAATGTTGCTCCCGATCCGTAAGGAGGAACATAATCTGCATTCATTTTAACAACCTGCTTAACAGCGTCAATAAATCTGTCTTTAGGGAAAACAGGAATTTCAAGACGTTTAGCTGACTGCTCGATTCTTTCTGCGTTTAAGTCGGGACGGAATGTAACTATACGGCCATCTTCTGTCTCATATGCCTTTAAGCCCTCAAAAACTGTCTGAGCGTACTGGATAACACCTGCACACTCGCTAAGTACTACATCTCCGTCTGTAGACATGGTTCCGTTATCCCATGCTCCGTCCTTATAATTTGAAACATATCTGTAATCGGTCTTGATATATCCGAATCCCAGACTGCCCCAGTCAATATCTTTCTTTGCCATAATATCGCCTCCATCTAATAAAATTAACTTTATTTATACCACAATTGCATAAAAGATTCAAGTATTATTTTTCACTTCTTCTTGATCTTCCCCCACATGGTAGAAAAAATTGTTATGTATATAAACTTGATTAGAACAAATTATGTTTTATAGGTCAATAAATCTAATTGCAAAATCCCAATAAATATGCTAAAGTAGCAAGGTGAATCAAATTATAAATATACATTTTCTTTTGATTCACATATCTTGATAAAGAAGGTTTTAACATTGAATAAAGATTTCAAACTTGGAATAAAAAGCGGTCTGCCTATTGCCCTCGGGTATTTTGCCGTCAGCTTCAGTCTTGGAATAACCATGATTTCATCCGGCATAAGTGCTGTAGAGGGGACTGTCATGAGTCTTTCCAATCTCACCAGTGCAGGTGAATTTGCCGGTATAAGAGTTATTGCTGTCGGCGGTACACTTGCTGAAATGGTTTTAACACAGATTATCATAAATTTAAGATATTCGCTCATGAGCCTTAGTCTGTCACAAAAGCTTGAAGAAAATATGAGCTTTTGGAAAAAACTGATCATTGCTTTCGGAAATACCGATGAGATATTTGCAGTTGCCATGAGCCATCAGAAAAGTCTTACTTTCTCTTTCATGGCCGGTCTTCAGCTCTTACCTATATTCGGCTGGACTCTCGGAACCTTACTCGGAGCCGTTGCAGGTAATCTGATGCCTGAACGCGTCAGTATCGCTATGAATGTAATGCTATACGGTATGTTCATAGCCATAGTCGTCCCTGCCACAAAAAAATCCAGACCCATACTTTTAGTAGTCTGTATGGCTATAGCATTCAGCTGTCTTTTTAGATATGTTCCTTTTCTTAATGAAGTTTCAGAAGGAATTGCGATAAGTATCTGCACTGTTCTTGCAGCAGGTCTTGGTGCAATATTCTTCCCACAGAAAGAACCGGTTACAAATGCCAAAGAAAATTCAACTGATAATGCGTTAAAGAAAACTTAAGAGACATCTCAACCATTTCGTGTCAAAGATAATCACTTCAAGCTGAAGGCTTAAGAGAAAAAGATGATAATTTAATAAAATCAATTTTTGAGGATCCGTAAAAATGAATGTATATATTTATATTCTTGTAATGGCTGTCGTAACATATCTTATAAGAATGTTACCCCTTACCCTTATCAGAGGAAAAATAAAAAACAGATATATCAAATCTTTTCTGTACTATGTTCCCTATGCCTGCTTAACAGCTATGACTATTCCCGCAGTTTTTTACAGTTCGGATAATGTTGTCGGTCTGATTGCAGGAGTTCTTATAGCTATTCTTCTTGCCTTAAAAGGTCGGGGACTCGTTACGGTTGCCCTTGCAGCAAGCTTAACTGTTTTTATTTTCTCATTTATTGATTTTTCAAGTTTGTTTTAAAGTCTTCTATAACTTTCTTAATCTTTAGCAGTCCTCCTTCGTCTTCTTTTGAAAAACGATTTTTTATAGGACTGTCTATATCAAGTACTCCGATTATTTCATCTCTGCAACAGATGGGAATAACTATCTCCGATTCCGAAGCATCATCACATGCGATATGTCCTTTAAACAAATGCACATCTTCTACGCGGATAACTCTTGATTCCTGTACTGCCGTTCCGCAAACGCCTTTCCCAACCGGGATACGCATACACGCTGTCTTCCCCTGGAACGGTCCTAAAACCAGCTCTCCGTCTCGCATAAGATAAAATCCGGCCCAATTTATATTTTCAAGTGTTCCATATAAAAGAGCTGAAATATTTGCATAAAGCGTAATATCCCAATTGCATCCATTGGCAAACTCTTCTGCCTGCCGTGATAATAGATCATAATCTGTCATTCTCTTAGTCACCCCCAGTTTTATTAGTTTATTGATTTCACTCAGCTCTCAGTTTGCATGCGAGTTTGCACTGAGGGCATTCGTTTATCGCACAAAAAGAGGACAGTTCTGTAATAATCACAGAACCGTCCCAAATCTCCTTTGGAATTTAGCGACACAATACGTCCCCTATCTCCATTATTTTCCGGAAATTGTGATTCCGTCTACAGCTATGTAAGGTACTACACTGCCGCCGTCGCAGATAAGTTCTTTTGAGATTGAACGTATGTTTTTAACTACTTCTCCCAAATTACCGCTTATCATTGCTTCAGAAAGAGCACATTTAACCTGGCCGTCTTCTACTAAGAAGCTGTTCTTTGCAACTCCTGAGAATTCTCCGTTTGCTCCGGGTGATCCGCCTGAGAATCTGCCAAGGATAATACCCTTCTTAACGGATTTAAGCATGTCATCATAACTTGTATCACCGGGTTCGATGATAAGATCCCAACCGGTATTCTTAACTAACGGACGTCCGGTCTTATTTGCTCCGTAAAGGCTTAACTGTAATGTCTTTAATACACCTTTCTCAATTACGGTGTAAGGCTCCGATAAGAATCCGTTTGCTGTAGCACGCTCACCCATACTGATTCTTTCATCATAAGGATCGAATCTTACGGTAAGCTTCTCGTCTGCTACTTTCTCACCGACTTTATCAAGCCACTGAGCAGTTCCTTCGATAACTACGCCTTCACCGCAGTAATTACCAAGTACCATACCGATAAATTCAGCTGCGATTTCGGGTGTTAAGATAACTGTTCCTTCAAACTTGCCATCAACAGTCTGAGGTTTAAGACTGTTCTGAATGTCAACTATATGTCTGCGGACGGTTCCTAATTCTATAAAAGGTGTATCAAGATCACTTACTCCGATGCCCGTATAGTCAAAACCTGTGGTATTTGTTCCATCACTTGCACAGATTTCGATTGAGAATCCATATTGTCCTCCGAAGCCTTCAAATTCGGTTCCGTTGGAATTTCTGGAGAGCCAGTTCCATCTGTCATATGAACCTGTAGACTGGATGATCTTAACTAAAGGATATTCCTTTTCAACTGTAGCAAGGAACTCTTTTATCCTGTCAAGGAATTTGTCAATATCAGGCTCTAATACACCCTGTTTAAATACATGAGGATCAACCTTGGGTCCGATATCATGTGCCGGATCTTCAGGTGATGACTCAGCAGCAGTTAAAGCATCTGCAGCGAAGCCTTCAAGTGCTTCTTCCAAAAGATCGTTTCCGCTTGCTGAACCGATTTTGTTATCTTTAAATACTTTTATAGAACCCGAATTTGAAAATACGGTACGGAAAAGCTTGAAATCTCCGTTTTCGAGATTGAGCTCGCGTTTCTCAGACTCTGTTAATGTATATTTATATTTTTCTATGCCTTTGTCTTTGATTATTTTATCAAAAGTATCGGCTGTTTCTCTTATTTTTGACATATGTAAACTCCTATCTTTTATTCAATAATTGTTTAACGTCCACCTATCATTATCTTACAACGCATATGAGGTCCACCCATTCCTACTGCCATGGGCTGTTTCTTGCCACAAAAACCGCTTGAGGTCCATTCTACTTCATTTGATACCATATCAACTGTCTTAAGCATTTCAAATGCCACACCTGAAACTGTCGTATCAAGAAGTGCTTTTCCGATCTTTCCGTTCTTTATTTCATAACCGCAGGTTACGCCGAACATAAATTCACCGGTAAGATCGGCCTGGCCGTTTCCGGAATCTATAAGATAATATCCGTCCTCTACCGATTCAATAAGCTCTTCTACAGTATTCTTTCCGGGAAGGATACATGTATTTCTCATACGGATAATAGGTTCATCTGCGAATCCCCACCCTCTTGCATTTCCTTTAGGATCCATGCCAAAATGTTTAGCGGTTTCTCTGTCGTTCATGTATCCGACAAGTATACCGTCTTTGATAAGTTCAGCATCGCTTGCAACAATACCTTCATCGTCAAGGTAAACAGGAAGAGGAGCCATTTTTCCGTTATAGGTATTGGCAAAATCTACAAGGTTTACCAGATCGGAAGCAACGCGTTTATTGAGTGAAGGACCTGCTACGCTTCCGCCTAATACAAGATCTGCTTCTACAGTATGACCTACTGCCTCATGAGCAAGCATACCGCCCATAAAACCTGAAAGGACAACTGTCTTGTATCCTGCTTCAGCATATACACCTTCTTTTTTATCCATTATTCTCTTATAAAGAAGGTCAATTCCTTCATAAATCTCGTCTAACTTACTGAAATTGTCATAAAAACTTCCGAAGCCGCCAAAGGCTTTAAACAGTTCAACAGGAGTTCCGTCCTTTGATTCAGTACTCATCATAACGTAGATATAGCTTCTGGGAGTTACCAGATGGCCGTTAAATGCGTCTGATGTATATACGATTCTGTCCTGTGAATCTTCAGTATATACAACAGTACGGCTTAAAAGATCGGGATATTTCTTCTGAATGTATGCATCAATTGTCTGGCATGCCTCAATGATCACTTTCTGCTCGGTATCAACTATTTCGGCATTAAGCGGAACCGAGCCTTTGCCAAAGGATGCGGGAAGTTCGATGTTTCTGCTTGAATGTTTTGATAAGAAAAGAGCATTCTCTGTTGCTGCTTTCAATACTCTTTCGGCACCTTCCGCAGTATAGTCTGCAGTTGATGCGAATCCATATGTTCCGTTTTTGTTAACTCTAGCACTGATTCCGTTCGAAGCACTGCGTGAATTCTGTACCATGTTTCCTTTCAGGATTACTACACGACGGTTTCTGTTTTCGTGTCCGCGAAGAATCGTCTGAACACCGTCAGCAAATAATCCCGTTTTAGAACTTAAAATGTCTTTAAGCATATATAACCTCCATATTTTTGTTATGATGTTGGAATTAAAACCTAGTTTTACCTCCAACTTATGATACGGATTGCTTCGATGTAAGCAACTATATACATTTTATCGTATTTATTTATAAGTGTCAATCCGAAATAAAATCAAATTAAAGTCACTTAATTCTTTTTCTAAGATCATTTATCAAATATTTTCATTTTATTATATCTTATTTTCCGAATCTCTCCACAAAGGTATCTTCTGTGATAATTTCTATGCCAAGGCTTTTGGCTTTGGTATTTTTAGAGCTGGTTGATTCTATATCATTATTTACAAGAAATGATGTCTTTCCTGAAACGGAACCGGCTACATGACCGCCCGCGGCTTCAACATATGCTTTAAATTCATCTCTGTTTTTAAAGATATGAACGTCGCCGGTGATAACAAATGTCAGTCCTTTGCAACTTCCGGTTTTTTCTCCTGCGGGTTCTATATCATCAAGTATAACGGTCTTCATAAGTTTACTGAGAAGTGCGGAATTTTTCTCATTTTCAATCCATTTCAATATGGCATTTGATCTTTCTATTCCGATACCGTCAACTTCTTCAAAACTTTCTTTGTTATTCAGTCTGTCAAAAAATCCTTTTGTTCCATAAAATGATATAAGTCTTTTTGCAGCGTCAAGTCCGATCATCGGGATACAGAGTGCATAAATGAAATTTACCGGATGTCTTTTTCTGCTCTTCTCAATTGATGAAATTAGATTCCCGTATGACTTTTCTCCGAAACCGTCAAGTTCTATTATTCTGTCTTTAAATGAAGTGATATTATAAATGTCTGCGAAATCACTAATATAGCCTTCATTTATGAATCTCATAAGGGTTTTTATTGAAAGTCCGTCGATATCCATACCTGACTTGCTTACAAAACGGGTATACTTCTGAATATGCTTCGCATTGCAGTCAGGATTGGTACAATGAAGAGTTTCGGTACCCGTTTTTTCGCTTATAACAATCTCTGTCGGAGCATTACATACCGGACATTTGTCAGGTATTATGAAGTTTGTTCCGTGACTGTCGGCTTTTATACATTTGGGTATGATCATGTTACTTTTTATTACTGTAAGTGATGTTTTCCTATTCTCTCCAATACCGAGCCTCTTCATTTCGCTGATGTTACAAAGGCTCGCACGCGATACTGTGGTTCCTTCCAAAGACACGGGATCAAAAACTGCTACGGGAGAAATTGCAAAGGCCGCGCAGCTCCATTCAATATGATCGAGTGTTGTTTCAGCTTCGGTATCCTGCCATTTAAATGCCATTCCGGCATTTGTGGCATGATGTCCGGTAACAGAACCGGTCGCTGCATAATCGGTGTCGTCGAATGTAACTACCAAACCGTCCACAGGGAAATCCATTTTCCCGTTTCTTACGATTTCTGTCCATTTTTCTATTGTTTCCACAAGCTTTTCGGCACTTGTAAGTTCCCTATCCACAACTGTAAATCCCAGTTCATTCAGATAGTTCATCCTGTCTCCCCAGGATTTTATTTCTTCATCTATATGTACCAGAGTAAAGGCATTAAATGAAACGCATCTTTCTTTTACTTCATTTGCCCGGCTGATATCAAGTCCCAAGGTTCCCGAAACAAGGTTCCGGGGATTTGCATATTGTTCATCCGGATTTTCTATCATGCTGTTTATCGTATTAAAATCATAGTAAGATATAACAGCTTCGCCGCGGACAACCATGTGTCCCTTATATGAAATTTTTAAGGGATAGCCTTTGATATATTCCTTCAAATATGTTATGTTAGTTCCGGTCGTTCCGTTGCCACGAGTCATTATCTTTGTAAGGTTGCCTTCATCATATGTAAGTATAAGCGTAAGTCCGTCCAATTTCCATGAGAGCCAGATAGGCCTTTCTCCTGCCCATTTTTTTATCACTTCAGGATCTTTTGATTTGGCAAGTGACAGTGCAGGAAATTCATGAACTTCGCGGTTGCCTGAGGATATGTTCTCTTCTGCACCGGTTTTTACAGTAGGACTGTCCGGAAGAACAAATCCTGTTTCTGCTTCAAGTGCAACCAGCTCATCAAAGAGTTTGTCCCACTCAAAGTTGCTCATTATTTCATCACGGTCATTATAATATGCATCGGAAGCTTCATTTAAAACCTGTACAAGTTCTTTTATTCTATCAAATTTGACATTGTTTACTGAATCTTGTATGCTTTTGTTTTTATCGTTAATAAATATATTATTTTCATTATTATTATCAATATTGCTATCTATATTACTGTCCATATTCCTTCCCCACATTTATTAAGTAAATGTCTTCTCAATAACACTTTCTGCGTTTTCTAAGTTACAAAATAATAGTTTTAATATTTTATTGGTTCGCTGCTTGAGTCTGCTATCATTTCTTTTAATTCTTCAAGTTCCTTGGGCGTAAGATTTCTGTATGTTCCACTCAATAATCTTCCAAGTTTTATATTCATTATCCTGACTCTTGTAAGTGATCTTACCCTGTATCCCAAGGCTTCACACATTCTTCGGATCTGGCGGTTAAGTCCTTGAGTTAATATAATTCTGAATACATTTCTTTCGATTCTTTCTATTTTGCAGGGTCTTGTAACAGTGTCAAGTATCGGAACACCGCCTGCCATGGCTTTTAAGAATTCTTCAGTAATATCCTTGTTTACTGTTACGATATATTCCTTTTCATGATAGTTTCCGGCCCTTAAAATCTTATTTACTATATCTCCGTCATTAGTCAGTAATATTAGGCCTTCCGAGTCCTTATCGAGCCTGCCTATCGGGAATATTCTCTCAGGGAAATTTAAGAAGTCGATTATGTTATCCTTTTCTCTTCTGTCGGTTGTACTAATGATTCCCTTTGGTTTATTTAGCGCTATAAGTACCAGATCTTCTTTTTTAGTTACTAACTTGCCGTTAAAAGTTACTTTTTGTCCAGGGAGTACCTTGCTTCCCATAACGGCTAATTCCCCATCTATCTGTACTTTTCCTTCAGCTACGGCTCTATCTGCTTCACGTCTTGAACATACACCGGCATCTGCAAGATATTTGTTTACTCTTATACCGGAGCTAATTTTCTCCGGTGTTCTGTTATCAAACATTTCTTTTTTCGTTTTCATATTCTTCGCTTTCTTTTTGCCTCGGGGTCAGACCCCGCTGGGAGTCTGACCCCTGTTTTTCATCTTTTTTGTAAAAAAATGACAAAAGCTTTATATCCTTTGTCATTTTTCATTTCTATATCTTTTGCAAAAAATTTTATTCCAATTCATATGAAATTTACTAAAGAAATAAATTTCACATCATATTGAATTTACAAACCAATGGATTCTACATCGTACGGAGTTGCCTGGTATACATAATAATTTAACCAGTTAGTGTACATGGTATTTGCGTGGGCTCTCCAGGTAAGAAGCGGTTTTTCGTTTGGATCGTCATTAAGATAATAATTCTGCGGGATTTGTATATCAAGTCCTTTTTCAAGGTCTCGTTTATATTCCTGATCAAGTGTCATTCTGTCATATTCGGGATGTCCGAATACGAAAACCTGTCTTCCTTCTTTAGCAAGTACCATACATATTCCGGCTTCAGGAGAATCCGCAAGTACGGTCAGGTTAGGATTTGCTTTTACTTCTTCCGGATCTATCGTTGTATGACGGCTGTGAGGAATATAGAATATATCATCAAATCCTCTTACAAACGGTTCTTTCCGATGATGTACATTATGTTTAAATACTCCGAACATTTTCTGAGGAAGTAGGATCTTTTTTACACCATAATGATAGTAAAGCCCTGCCTGTGCTCCCCAACAAATATGAAGTGTCGAAGTGACATGGGTCTTTGACCATTCCATTATACTGCAGAGTTCATCCCAATATGCTACCTCTTCAAATTCCATCATTTCAACAGGTGCACCGGTGATTATAAGTCCGTCAAGTTTTTTGTTTTTTACATCTTCAAATGTAAGATAGAACTGATCAAGATGGCTCTTGGCAGTGTTTTTTCCAACATATGTAGATGTGGTAAGGAATGTAATATTAACCTGTAAGGGTGTGTTTGAAAGAGATCTGAGCAGCTGAACCTCAGTTGCCTCTTTCAGTGGCATGAGATTTAATATACCTATTTCAAGAGGTCTGATATCCTGTGATATGGCTCTGTTTTCGTCCATCATAAATATGTTTTCCTCTTCCATTATTTTCTTTGCAGGTAAATCATTCTGTACCTTTATAGGCATATTTTATCAACTCCTTATTTTCTACTTTTTTATCTTTCTGTGCTTATTATCTATAAATGTGGCTATCTACAATGAAATGGATTACACCTCATCCGGCTACTTCTTAAGCCTTCACTTCACCAGTGAGGCATCTCAACCACTTCGTGGTAGAGATAATCCCCTTAAGGGGAAGGCTTAAATCAAAAGCCTCTCAATTTCTCAAATTCATCCATTACGCTGTTCATTACGTTTAATGCTGTATTGATGGGCTCGGATGATTCCATATCAATATCAACTTTCTTTAACAGATTTATGGCTGTATCGCTGCAGCCGCTTGAAAGGAAATCTATGTACTTTCCTACATAAGCGGGATCATTAAGCAGCTTTTCTGCTATAGATACTGATGCGCAGAAGCTTGTTGAATACTGATAAACATAGTAATTATAGTAGAAATGAGGTATTCTTTCCCACTCGTATGAGATAGAATCATCATATTCAACGTTTTCTCCATAGTACTTTTTATTTATATCAAAGTACATCTTACAAAGGACATCGGCTGTCAGAGCTTCTCCATTTTCTACTAAGCGGTTTGTCTCAAGTTCAAATTCAGCGAACTGTGTCTGACGGAACAAGGTACCTTTAAACATGTCCATATAATGGTTGAGCAGATACGCGCGTTCATTTATATCCTCTTTGTGAGTCAGCATGTATTTAAGAAGCAGAATTTCATTACATGTTGAAGCTACTTCTGCAACAAAGATTTTGTATGATGAATATACATATGGCTGCTTTGCATTTGAATAATATGAATGCATAGAATGTCCCATTTCATGGACGAGGGTAAACACATCATCAAGCTTTCCGCTGTAATTAAGAAGCATATATGGATGAACGCCGTAAGTCGTAGAGGAATATGCTCCGCTGCGCTTATTTTTGTTTTCGTAAACGTCAAACCAGCGATTTTCAAAAGCTTCTTTTACGTGACTGATATAGTCTTCTCCTAAGGGTTTAAGTGCTTCAAGTGCTAAAGCTTTTGCTTCTTCATATGAGTACTGAACCTTTACATCCTTTACCATAGGAGGATATATATCATACATCTTAAAGGTGTCAACTCCAAGACATTTCTTTCTCAGGTCAACATATCTGTGAAGCTTGTCCAGATTGTTGTTTACAGCTGATATGAGGTTTTCATATACGCTTACCGGAATCTCATTTCCAAACAGCGCAGCATGCAGGGTTGAGTCGTATTTTCTTGTATTGGCATAAAATTTCAAGCTCTTAAGATGTCCGTAGTAGAGTCCTGCATATGTATTCTTATATTTTTGATATGATGCATAATAACTTTTATATGCATCTTCCCTGACTCTTCTGTCAGAAGAACTTACAAGTGAAATATAACGTCCCTGTGTTATTCTTACCAGTTCGCCGTCCTGATCTTTGATCTCGCCGAATTCCATATCGGCATTATCAAGTACGGAGTATACTTCATCGGCAACATCTGTACAGTCGTACGATGTGGCAAGTATTTCCTCTATTTCTTTTGACAGTCTATGGGGCTTATCTCTGAATAAAAGGCTGATATCCCTTCTGTACAGATTGAGTTCCGAATCTGAATCCATCCATGAATAAATTTCTTCTTCGTCACCTTCTGATATCTCTGATGCCAGGAAGGATATCTTTGACATAACTTCATTATATTTTGTCTTAATCTTTGATACCATGGCGAGATGTTCCGAATCTGCAGTATCCTGGTCGTAAAGCTGTGCAGCATAGTTATATGCTCTTTGAATATGCATATCTATTTCATCATTCAGTTTTCCACATACAAGAAGATTCTTTGCATTTTCACAAACAATCCCCTCATATTTTTTTAATTCATCTACCAGTTGAAAGATTTTATCAATATCTTTTTCCCATGCTTCTTTATTTTCATACATGCAGGATAAATCCCATGTATCTTCAACTTTTACTGCACTTCTTTCCGGTAATTCCTTAGCCATTTTTTCTCCTTATCTTATAGGCTGTCCGCCTGTCATTTTCATTACAGTACTTACTATATAGTTTTTGATAAAATCACGGCTGTCTTCTTTTACAAAATAGTAAACATAAGAATCTATGAGCATCATCTTTGGACCGCCACGGCCAACGATTTTAAAGTTCCTATATCCCATTTCTGCATAGCGTTCAATGTCTTCATGCGACATGAACTGTGGTCTTCTCTGCATTGCAGCGAAGGTATTTTTATCCGGATCCGGATTACAGCAAGGGAATTTAATTCTTGTATCATATTCAAGCTGATATTTTGAGATTTCGCGATAATGCTCAACTCTCTTAGGGCATCCGGGAATGCAGGTTTCGTTTACAAGGATTTCAACCTTATTTGCAACCGGAATCAGCCTTTCTATAACTTTTTGATTATGATTTAGATCATAGTCGAGAACGACAAGGAAATAGTCCTTTTCAAATTCTTTTAATAATTCATCAAGATTAAGTATTCTTTTGGTAGTTGAAGAAATTATCTTATATCTGGGATACTCTTTTCTTATATATTCTTCAAGCACTGGACGATTTGCGAGTACCTGATTCATGCCGTTATCGCCGACTTTCATGATCATATTGCAATAAGTATCATATATATGCTTTTCTTCAAGCAGAACGTTGGTCCATGTAAATCTTACAGGTATCTTTCTCTGATTATATGAACTGATTACCTGCTCTACTTCGTCCTTATATGTGAATCCTTTGATAATATTTCTTCCACCGTTCCAAATTGCTCCGGGAATGGTTCCGTAACAGGATGCAATTTTATAGTTTTCATAGAACCTGCTGGGGAATTTCTTCATTGTATCAAGCAGTACATGATTAATCATACCAAAGTAGCAGATACCGGGTATATGCCAGTATATTGTTTCGTTTGCCATGGAAATACCTCTCGATAAAATTTGTTTTTTACCCAAATGTTTTACGGCCAATGGGAAGGTCTGGGTTTATTAACGGTTATAATACGTGAATCCATAAGATTCGAGATCATGAGCATTCTTGCTTCACCTACACATTCAGGTTTAATCATGTAATAGCAGTATGTTTCGATAAGTGAAAAAAGATTTGCAGTACGTCCTTCAATCTTAAAGTTGTTTATGCCTCTCGGAATATAATCGTTCCAGATCATATCGTTACTGATAAATGTGGGATAATCCATTATCTTATAAAGATAATTGTACTCTCCGTATTCGCATTTCCAATCATCAACTATTTCTTTTCTTTCTTCCGGAGGAAGCTTTCTGTTTTCTAAAATGGCTCTCTGTTTTTGTGCGATATACCGGTAGTGTTCACCACGTCTCGGACATGCGGGAGTACATAAAGTATTTATCAGAACTTCAAGTTTTTCGGGTTTGCTAAGGCCTTCAACAAGTTCCCACTGATTGTTAAGATTGTAATCGAGAACGACATATTTATAGTCTTTTTCAAGCTCTGCATTCAGTTCGTCTATATCTTTGATTTCTTTGCATGTTGAACTGTTTACCGAGAATGAAGGATACTTTTCCCTGATATATTTTTCAAGTATGGGTGAAAATACCATTACTTCGTTCATGCCGTTATCTGCGGCCTGCATACAGAAATTGCAATACGGATCGTCAAGATCTTCTTCTGTCAGCAACGGATTTGTAAATGTATATCTTACGGGAATTCCTTCATTGTTTATACTTTTTATTACATTCTTTATAAATGTGGAATCACACTGATCATGCGCTATAAGCCTTCCGCCGTTCCAAAGTGCAACAGGGAAACATCCAAAGAAAGAACCTATTTCAACCCCTTCCCTGAAAAGCTCGGGATGAGTCTTTAATAAGCTTACCCAGTACATATTCAGCGGATAATTAAATCTTAATCCCGGAAGATGAAATCTTGCCGGCAGAGTAATTTTTTTACTTTTTGTACTTTTTCTCATTTCTTTAAATCCTCTTATTTTTTGATATTAAAGATGATCAGACTTCCTCTTCCTGCTGATCTTTTTCCATCTGAGTTCTAAACCTCTTATAATACAGCTTTTGGAAGCCGGCATATATGTCATCCTCACGTTTTTCATCATAATCGTGTGCATATAAGCCGCATGTACATCCTACAAAGCCACCGGCCACTTCGGTAGAAAGTGAAGAAATATCAAGGTTACCGGCAATAGGCAAAGGACCTTTTTCAGTCATAATGAAGAAAAATGCTTTTAGTCCAAGGACACGGATCATGATAGTTGTGGCAATGTTTCCTAAAGGACATGTTTCTATTTTTTCTTCAACTCCGTCTTTAGTAACAATTACGTATCCTATCCAGTTTGAAATTTCAAAACGGACATTGTATTTATTGTTCTGATATATGATCAGTCCGGCAGATGCACCTCTGCAGAGATTTTCGGTATTAATTACACAGCCTATCTCAAATGCGTGACAATCCTGACGTAAACCAATAAAAGAAACATCTCCAAGGCTTGTTATAAGTGACTTTGAACATTTAAGCTTTAAGCCACGTTTTTCAACAATCTCATACATATCCTTTTCAGGATTCCTTAAAAACAGTATTTCAGGACCAAATTCTTTTATAGTCCTAAAATCATATGTTTTATCTCCACCGGGCTCTGTATTTGATATAAGTTCATTCTCTATCGGGTCAAGATCGATTTTTAATGACATAGTGAGCATTCCGACATTAGGATTTACTACGGGCCATCCATCTTCCCAGATTACTCTTGCCATAAATGTTTCACGTCCCATAGTGGTATAGCCTTTTAACGGTCTTACCGCAAGCATGACCATATACCAGTCACCTTTTGAAGTTTCAAACATGTCAGCATGACCAACATATTGTATAGGGAAATTCTTTCCTAAATGACGATGTGTAATTATAGGATTTTTAAAGTTGCCTTCGTAAGGACCAAACACTTCTTTACTTCTTGCAACTGATACCGCATGCTCCGGGCCAGTACCTCCTTCAGCATGAAGCAGATAATAAAATCCGTCCTTTTTATAAAGATGAGGACCTTCAGGCCAGTGTACACCGCGCATGGCACCGTTCCATACGTTATGTTTCTCGCCGACAAGCTTAAAATTCTTTATATCTATCTCTTGAATATAGATATACCAGTCTCCATCATATTTACAGCCCTCAGGGTTTGGATGCGTACCAATATAATAACATTTGCCGTCATCATCAAAGAAAAGGCTGGGGTCTATACCATCGGCTCCTTCAAGATAATGTGGCTCTGAATAGGGACCTTCCGCTTTATTTGATGTTACGATAAAGTTTCCGCCAAATGAAACATTTGTACAGATAACATAAAAAGTTCCTTTGTTATATCTTATTGTTGGAGCGAAAAGCCCTCTGGAAACTTCAGCATTTTTAAGTGGTAACTGCGTCTCGGATGTAAGAACATTGCCTATCTGATCCCAGTGTGCAAGATCATTACTGTGCATTATAGGTAAACCGGGGAAATATGCAAAACTGGAATTTACTATATAAAAATCATCACCTATCGCGCACGCCGAAGGATCAGGATAAAATCCGGGTAAGATAGGATTATGGGCTAAAACTGGCATTTTGAACTCCTTTTAATATATTTTTTAGTAACGATTTTTAATTATATAAAATGATACTAAAGCTTAATAAGATATAAAAGATAAATAACTAACTTTCTTTTCTATCTTATTAAGCAAATATCATAAAATAAGGGACAGTGCCCGGAAAACACCGTCCCTAATTAATTAAATATTGTAACTGAATGTCAATGAAATTAATTACTTGTTAGCAGCGTCAATATATGCTTTCCAAGTATCTCTGATTGCTTCCTGAGCAGCTGCAACGTCAGCGTTAGGTCCAATAGACCAGATAAACTCAGGACCAGCCTGCATATCAGGAATGATTGCATGATATGTAACTGTACCATGCTCAGGCTCTGACATCATAGGAATTGTCTCGTCCTGTGCTCTTTCATCAACGATAGAGTTCTGTGCTGTTACAACATATCCGTTGTAGTCCTCATAATCGGGAACAGGATTTGTGTAAAGGTTCCAAGCAAATGCAATCTTCCAAGCTCTGTCTGCATCGTAGCAAGCAGGAATTGCATGAGGGTTGTTATCCCAAAGGTTAATGTATGTAGAAGCCTTGGGTCCCTTAGGGAACATTACGAAACCAGGTGTGAAGTTAGGAGCATTGTCACCCCAGAATACGCCGTTAGCGCCAACCTGATATTCCTGATCCATCATGAATGCTGTATGTCCATCTCTGAAGTCAGACATGTAGTAGTTCCACTCAGCACCCTCGGGATCATGGTTATTATACTTTGTGAAGATGTCAGTGATCCACTGAAGAGCTTCTGTTGTCTCAGGATCTTCAAGTCTGTAAGTGAACTTGCCATCCTTCTTACCAACATACTCACCGCCGTTAGAGATAACAGCTGTAGTAACACAAACACCATTGTTACAGCAAAGACCGAATACATCATCAACGCCATCACCGTCAGTATCTCTCTGAACTTTGCTTAACATATCCTCAAATGCTTCCCAAGTCCATGTTCCGTTTGCCTGCATATCATAAATGCTGTTAGGCTCGATACCTGCAGCTTTAAGTAAGTCAGGATTGAAGAACAGACCATCACGAGGCTCTGAAGGGCCAGCAAAGCAGCAGTAGATGCTGCTACCGTATGAGTACATCTCATGTGTACGGTTAGCTGCGAACTTCTCTTCTGTGAAATCAAGACAGTCAAGAGTAGAAAGGTCATACATAAGGCCGTTAGCCATAGCACTAACGATAGCAGGATCGTTACGAAGAACGAATACATAGTTGTTCTCGTCGCCCTTGTTTGTTACATAGTCAACGAAATCCTGAGGAGCCGAACCCCAATCAGAAATAGCTAATGATCTGATCTTGAAGTGGTATTTCTCCATCATTTCCTGCTGATAATTACGCTGAGCTTCTTCGTAGTCATTCTTAGGCTCACCGGGATCTTCAGGTGACCACCAGTCACGAACGATAATTTCCATTCCGCCGAGGTCAACGTCTGCCCACTTATCATCCTCTACAACCTGAGTAGGCTCGGGAGTGGTTACTTCCTGAGTAGGCTCGGGAGTGGTTTCTGTTGAGCCGCTTCCGCCTTCATCCTTTGTAGGCTCAGGTGTAGTAGTTGTAGTACCAGCGTCCTGGGTAGGAGTAGGAGTAGTATCAGGCTTCTTCTCTTCCTTTGAACAAGCTGTTCCACCTACAACCATAGCTGTTGCCATGAATGCTGCAAAAATTCTCTGCAAATTTCTTTTTTTCATTTTTTCCTCCTTCTCATAGGAACTAGCGTAATATTATTACAGCTAATTTATTATCTAAACTGCTCAAATGAGAGATATTATTAGTCTTCCGGGTATCCCTCAATCTATGCAGTTTACATACAATGAAGATATTATAACACATACTTAAAAATTATGCAACAATTTCTTGATTTTATTATAATTTTTTTATTACATTTTAATACCTGTGCTTGATAAGCTTTCAACGAACTGACGCTGTGCAAACAGATATAAGAAGATAACCGGGAATACGATCATCAGAGTACCTGTAGAAAGTATTTGGTTTGATCTTGCTGTAGTAATAGTTGCCGGTCCGTCACTACCCTGTACACGGCCGATAAATACACCCAGACTCGCAACAATGTTAGCAAGCTGTCTGCTGACAAGCTTTACGCCCTGGAAGAACAGCTTAGCATAGAAGCCGTCAGTCCACTGCCATACAAATGCGAAAAGGAAACAAGAAGTGATGATGGGCTTTGCCTGAGGAAGCATAATCCTTACGAATGTCTTTAATGTTCCGCATCCATCTATATAAGCAGCTTCTTCCAAGTCTATAGGAATATTTCTGAAATACTGACGAACCATGTAAATATACAGTCCGTTCTTTAGTCCCATACATCCTGCACTTATCAAGTAATACGGGACAAACGAACCTCTTAAGTTCAATGGTTCTCCGCTTATTCCCTCAATAATTCCAAATATATCAAAGAACTGGAAATGCAGATACAAAGAACTTGATATTGTCTGCGGAGGTATGATAATTACCAGAATTACCATAGCGAACCAGAACTTTTTAAACGGGAACTTAAATCTTGCAAAACCATATCCAACAAGAGTACACATTGCAATCTGAAGGAGTGCAATTGTAGTTGCTATAATTATAGAATTCCTTAAACTGTTGCTGTAATCCATGATTTCAGCATCTGCAGCAAGTCTATAGTTAGCTGTGGTAAAATTCTGTGGTATCGATACTACTATAGGATTATACAGATCCTTCTCATCCATGAAACTAACAGAAATCTTGTTAAGAACAGGCTGTAAGATAAGGAAACATAATCCGAACAGAAGTATAGCTCGTAATATACTTACACTAACTTTTGTTGCTTTCTTTCTCAACAGATATCCGTTTGATAATCTGTTTCTCTCCCAAAAATTAAATCCAGCTTTCTTTTTAGTCATTGTAATAAACCACCTTTGATATGAAGAATGATGTAATGCCGACAAACGCTATTATGAAGAGGAAATACAACCACGACATAGCGGATGCAGGACCATACTGCAACTTAGAAGTCATAACTGTAGTTATCTTATCTATTACCTGGTTATCAGATCTCATACAGAAATCTACTATAGTGTAGATCCAGTTTACAAGGAACAGAGAAGATATCATAGGGAAAGTAATCTTCCATAAGCTCTCCCACTTTGTACATCCATCAATACTTGCTGCTTCATACATACTTGATGATATAGTCTGCAGACCTGAAAGGAAGATAATGATCTGCATACCTGAAGCCATAGCAACATCATAAATGTTATCAATAACTTCGAAAACCTTATCAAATACAGCACCACCGACATCCATAGTCTTCAGAATGGATTCCACCGCGGCACTGACGCTTATTCCAGAAACAGTAGTTTCTACTGTATCCTTCATAGCTGCCATATACTGGTTATTACTTTCAAGTCCTAATATAACACCGGAAGAAAGTATAACCGGGAGGAAGAATACTGCTCTTACCAAGCTTCTGCCTTTAAATTTCTGGTTAAGTACCAGAGATATAAAGAATGAGAAAACTATAATTGCTAATGTGTAGACTACAAGTCTTATAAATTCCTCAGTAAGAAGTCTGTTAAAATCCGGGTCGACTCTTAATGCGTTTCTGTAGTTTTCAAAACCTATAAATGTTCTTGTAGAACCTATAGTACCATTTAATTCTACGTTCTGGAAACTCATAACCAAAGAGTCGATCAACGGTTTAAACATGAACAGTAAAAAACCGAGTATAAACGGAGCTATAAATATATACCCTGATATTGACTTGCGTTTTTCAAGTCCTGCCAACTTTTTTTGTTTCTTCATAGCTACTCTTACCCTTTCCTGTCAATTATCTTTTCACTATATAATCTCTGGCAGGAATACTTACTCCGCCACCATTATAAGGAACAAAATTGAAATTAACGTATACTTTTGTACCGTCTTCGTAAGTAGTACATGATACACCTTCGCTGATATATTCATGGTTTGTCATCTTCTGGTTGAATATATGACCAAGTTCTTTTTCATATCTTGAGTAAATATCAACCATATAGGATTTCCATGCATCATAATCACAACCGTAATAATGTGTATAGAGTGTATCCTGAAGAGTAAAAGGTGACTCTTTCATGTAGGTAAAGCTTAATCCTGCACCGTATGCTGCTGAATACAGAAGCTCTTCTGACATATCTCCGCTGATATTAAGAGATTCGCCTGTATAATTTACATATCCGTGAATTGCAAACTCAAGGAAAGGAATGTTTTCGTCAAGGATTGAATAATCGCTTCCCTTAAGATCCATATTTGTTATCATATCAACATAAGGAATAGCATATTCATTTCCTGAATTGATTACAACATATTTTCCGCCGTCTCTTAATTTCTTAAACAGATCAGATTGCAAGGATTTAACCTTTTCTCTGGAGTAGAACTTATCATCATAATAGTCGGCTGCAAGATCTTTTCCGAAATCATCAAAGCTTACGCCAACGCCGTAATTATCTGCTGTTTCAACAAGATTGTCAGCATACTTAAATATAAGATCTGTATGTAACAGATAATAAGGTTCAGTACCTTCTCTTAATGCAAATGTTACAGCACTGTATTTGAATATCTCCATTCTTTCCTGAGGAATAGTCTTTGCAGCATCAGTAAATGAGAAGAATCCGTCAAACAGATCGCTGTCTATAGCATACATTACAATACCGTTAAGTGATACGTTATATCCAAGTCCTTTTGCTGTCTCTATGAAAGACTTAAGTCCGCTCTTTCCACCAAGCTTTGAAACAGGACTTGCACTGCTAAGGACTGTTTGTTTAACACCACCGTTACACCAGCCAACGAGCTTAAGATTAACATTTTTCATTCCTACACTGTTTTTAAGATCATTAGCTATCTCTGAAGCCTCATCAAAATTGGTAAGTTCAAGAGGTCTGTTAACCGGGATACCAAGTATCTGCTCGGTCTTATCAGCAGCGCCAATGATTTCTACATTTACAGGAGTAGAGCTGTCGCTATTCTTGCTCATATAAGAACCGTATTCTTTAAGCAGATGCTCTCTGTATGCCTCAGCCATGTCTACGTAATTTCCTTTATCAAGGAATACATAGGTCTGTGTAATCTTTTCATCCTGCGGAAGCTCATCTATATATTTATAGATTGCAGTTGAAACCTGCGAACCCATATCATACATTTCACGCTGGAAAAGATCATACTTTAAATATATATTGTTACAAGGACTCTTCTGTCTGTAAATATCTGCATAAATTGTTGCATATGATGAACATCCATCCGGAATACAGATATATGAATGATCCCCTCTCGATGAACCAATAACACCGAATGTAGATATAGGATCGTGTACAAGAGAATCCTTAGTCAAACAAAGATCACGTCCGTAAATCTTTGAAGCATAAGCTTCCATAGCGGTCTTACCGTTGTTAAAGTTGATAACAGAACCGCCGCCTTCCGGAACAACCATAAATCCTGTTGTATCTTTTCCGGCTGCATCAAAGTAAGGAAGAATGCTAAGACCGATAGCAGGATAATCTGCAGGGCATTCAATCTTATCAAAAGGAACTGTTACAGTAAGTTTGTTACCTTCGAGTTTGTATTGAATTGTTACATTGAATATAGGCTTGTTGGAGCTTGCTTCCTGATTATCAAGTTCTTTATCTTTCTTATAATCTTCTTCAGAATAACCTATACCAACAAAAGCTCTTTCTGTTTTCTCCATTGTGGTCTTGCCAAGTCCATCACGAAGTACGTAAATAGGCTCTTCAAGTACCTTGGGATATCTTTCTTTGATTATTTCAAACTGGTCAACATCATACTTACCAACTTTATCTTTATCCCACTTCTTGTAATTACCTTTTACATCACGCATTATCTTGGTTCCGCCGGACTCAGAAGCTTCTATCTTTTTAAGATAATCTTCAAATTCAGTTGCCAAGCAGACCGGAGGACAGATATATGTTTTAGCAACATCACCTATTGAATAATTTACTGTTATAACATCCCCATTTTTCTGAATGTCATAAATGCTCTTTTCAATACTGTACTTATAGTTATAATAAGGATCGATTGTTGCACCAACACTGTTTGAGTATTCCAGGATCAAAGTTGATTTCAACTTGTTTGCAATTTCATCAGTTAAATCAGCTGTAAGAATCTCTTCAGGATTGGATGTCCAGGTCTTACCGGATTTCTTATTCTCGACAGTAATATATGTTGTTAAAGGATCAACATATAATTTATAATCTCCGCTTTCAAGAGTTATAGGATCCTCTGAGCCTTCATATGAATACATATCGGGCATAGGAATAGTATTTGTTACAGGTTTCTTACTGTTACCGTATACAAAAAGTGCTATAGTTATACCCAGCAATACCACAGGTGCAATCATATCAAGCAGGAATTGCTTGATTTTTGAATTTTTTTCATTTTTTAATTCCTGATTTACTTTTTTCTTCATCGTAGCTCCTCAAATATTATAATCATTTGATATCGTATAATCGTCTATCAAACCTTTATAGTCTGAACAGTATTTCTTTTACCAGCGATACGATATAAGCAACACCTTGCGATATCATACTGAAGAATAATAAAAGAATGAAAATCTCAACCAGTACAGCAAATAATGAGAATAATGTAAATAACAAATTCTTACCTGCACGGTATTCATGAATCTGACCCATAGCTACAATAATCAGTATTGCGCAATAAATAAGCGTTATAGTTCCAACAGTTGTATAGAATCCTGCTTCATCAACAGTTACTACATTACTGAATATCATAAGGAACAGTTCAACTATAGGGTATGGCAGCATAGCATAACATGTTGCCATATAGACTTGACCCAATCGTCCTTTTCCATCTGCAAGCGTTGTTAGTGCCCAGTTTCCGACTACCCACAAAGCAAGGGGGAACAAAATGGTCCCGATGTATAACAGAATGTTTGTTTCTTCCCAGTTTATATCTACAAATATGAAGCTGGTATACTTCAAGCTGAATATACGCATGAATACAGTCGCGAATAAGATGGTATTTGCTACAGCCATAGTTCCACGCTTTTCATGTGTAAGATCCCAGTAGCCGTCAATCGGGTGAGTAATACAATAGAACGCAAATTTTAGCGAATCTTTGTATTTATTAAATTTTTTTCTTCTTAGCGATCTTTTTGATGCCATATCATCCTATCTCCATCCATTATAATTGAAATATATCAGCAGTATCGATCTCGTGCTTTATATTCTTCAGCTTTCCTATTCCTAACGGGATAAGGAATAATGCAAGAACAATAATTACTATAAGAACAATATGATCTTCAACCCACTGCTTACGATATTGCTTGAAGGCTTTTGAATAGTTCTTTGCATCATGCTTTAGTTCAAAGAAATCCATTGCTTCTTTGTATTTCTTCTGTCTTAAGAGTGAACGTCCGATACCGATATAAGCAAGGTCATAATTTCCGTTAAGATCCATAACCTTTCTCCAGCTTGCTTCGGAAGCATCGTATTCTCCTAAGTCAAACTGATCAACAGCATCATAAATCAGATCACCGTATTCTGTAGTTGTAAAGAATGTAATAGCAGCATCTCTTTCATCAAGTACCAGTAGATCTTTCCCGTAATGATCAAGACTTATTGCGGAGTTGAAATATCCGTCCATGTTACCGGTTCCGCCGAATGCACATACAAGATGTCCCTGATCGTCATATACGAAAAGTCTGCCACGGTTTCTGTCCATACAGATATAAATATCATTATCAAGTGTAGTGATATCTGCAAATCTTGAAGGACCTGATTTCTTTCCTCCTGATCCCATATACAGATCACCGTAAATAGGATAACTACCGTTTCTTACAAGAATGTCGCTTCCCAAAAGGTTTAACTTTCTTACAACATTAGATGCTTCGGATTTGATATCTTCTTCAGAAGGCTTAGATGTTACTACATAAATGAAACCTTCCTTATCCATGTAAAGATTATCATACTGAGTAGGAACAAAGTTTACCATCTTCTCTCTCTGTTCCTGTGAAGCGAAATGCTTCCATAACCAATCCCAGAAATTATATGTAACAGGGGTAGCTCCGATAAATCCTGAGAATGTACCGTCTGCTTCATACTTGATAAGACCTTTGTTAATATTATCTGCTACACAGTAAACACGTTCTGCAGTATCAACAACTATCTTAGAAGGATTGAACGAAGTATTGTCTGCTATTGATGGATCGTTAGGCATTCTGAATTCCATAACGTAATTCCAGTTTTTATCAAGCTTTACAATTCTTTCGTTCATTTTATCAGCAATGAAGATATTTCCATCCTCGGAAATAGCTACGTCTGTAGGCTGATTAAATGTATTTACCGAACCACCGTTAAAGCTGTCATGAACTTCAACCAGAACAAATTCCGACTTGTTCTTTTCAGTAATAACAACGATTCTGTTGTTCATGGTATCAGTTATATAAATAAGCTTTCCTGCTACTGTAACGCTCTGGGGAGATTTCATCTCCGGCTCAAGTCCAAGCATTTTTGATGTTATAACAGTTGATACAGAGTAAACATCCGGTGAATCAGTAAACTCACCCCAGTAATCATAATTGTACGTATAACTGCTGTCTGCATGTGCACTTACACTAGCCGGAATAAGAAGCATAAACATCGTACACATTGCAAGTGCAGCAATTCTTATAATAACTTTCTTCATCATATACCTCCCTGCATCAATCCTTCATACCTGAGCTTGCCATTGTTTCAAGAATCTGGCTCTCTGAGAAAATGAATATTGCTATAGGAACTATCATAAGAACAACCGTAACAGCTGCGCCCTGACCTGTTCTTGCAATACCACCGCCCTGAATCTGGCCCATTGCGTAAGGAAGGGTCTTCTTCTGCTCTGAGAAGATATACATACCACCGTTGTTATTCCAAAGAGCCTGTACCTGGAAGATGATAAGAGTCATCCATGCAGGCTTAACATTAGGCATAACGATTCCTGTAAATACTTTCCACTCCGTAGCACCGTCGATCTTTGCTGCTTCAACAAGTGAAGTAGGAAGACCTTCCATGAACTGCTTCATAAGGAACATACCCATAGGAGAAGCAAATGCAGGAATAATGATTGACCAATATGTATCGATCCAGCCAAGTTTTGAAAGCAGGATGTAGTTAGGAACCTGTGTAACCTGAGGAACGAACATGATAGCTACGGTAACGATTTTGAAGAATCCTTTTCCACCAGGGAAATCATACTTTGCAAGAACGAATGCACCCATGGATGCTATAAGCAGATGGCCTGCTGTTCCGGCGAAAGTAATGAATATAGTATTGAAAAGGTATCTGGTGAATGTAACCCATGATTTACCAAGAGTTACAAACAGGTCTGAGAAATTATCGAGCGTCGGGTTCTGAGCAAAAATCTTCGGAGGGAACCTGAACAGCTCATCCAATGGCTTTAATGCGTTGGCAACCGCATAAACAAGCGGGAATACCATGATGATAGCCATTAATCCTAAGAAAATGTACAAGCCTACATCGCCGCCTACTGATCTGTTAGGACGTCTTCTTCTAATAAGGGGCTTATGATAGGGCTTGTAATAATTTACTTCTTTTGCTTTTGCTTTAGCTTTTTTACTCATATCAGGTTCCTACTCTCCTTAATAGACTTTGAATTGCCTTGTTACATAAGATCATTAACAGGAATAATACTGTTGCAATTGCGCAGGCATAACCCATTTCAAATCTCTGGAAACCGAAGTCCATCAGACAAGAAACGATTGTATGTGCTGCGTAGTCTGTACTCGGGAAACCGCAAAGTGCAGCAGTTACATCATGTACCGAGAAGGACTGAGTGATTGCCATAACGGCACCGAATATAAGCATGGGCTTCATGTTCGGAAGGGTTATGTACCACAGTTCCTGCCATCTGTTCTTAACACCGTCAACCATACCTGCTTCAAACTGTGATCTGTCAACACCCTGAAGTCCGGCAACGAATGAAAGGAATCCGGTACCAAGACTCATCCATAGGATAACACCCATACAGATTGGAAGCATGTACTGAGGATTTATGAACCAAAGGATAGGTGTATCGATAATACCCATATCCATAAGGATTGAATTTACGTATCCGTAGGCATCTCCTCTGAAGAAGATGGAGAAAATCGTATAACAGGTACCTGCTATAGAAGGAGCATAGAATACTATAACCGCAACGCTTCGTACGGCTCTGGGAAGTTCGTTAATCAGCCATGCGAAAAGGAATGATAACAGGTAGCCCAGAGGACCGGTGATAATAGCAATTACCAATGTGTTCTTTAAACCGATAAGGAATATATCGTCTTCAAGAATAAGACTGATATAATTTGCAAATCCTAAGAATCTCGGTGATTCAAGAATGTTGTAATACGTAAAGCTGTAATAGATTGAAGCTACAACAGGATATACGTAAAACATACAGAAAATAATGGCATATGGCAGCAGGAATAAATAGCAGTTCTTTGAAAGTTTAGCTTTTTTCCATGCTGTGCTTACGTTATGTTTTCTTAACGTAAAATACTTCTTCAGATACTCGCCCATAAAACTCTCCCTTATATATTCTTAATTACATTTTTTATTGGGTTTAACATCAGTCATCATCAATCGGTAGACCGAACTCTCTTCGTTTCTTAACAATCTCGTCATCAATAAGTCTTGAGTAGTCGATAATAGTCTCTCGTGTATCATCTCTGTCATTAAGGACTTTACGGATTGCGTTCGAGATATGACGTCCTGTGAAATATCCACCGGGAACTTCACGGATTCCGACTGTATGTGACCACTGTTCATCAAGTACTCTGATATTCTCAGCACTCCAGGAAAGATTCTTGAATGCTTTCTTGTTTGCTGTTGCATATCTTGCAGAAGCACCAAGCAGAGCCTCTATTTCACGACCGAAACGTGTCTGGGTTTCTTCGCTTATCCACCACTTCATGAACTCCCAGCCATCAGCCTTGATCTTTTCGTCGTCTGTAGAGATCATCATGGTTGCTGAACCTGCAATAAATGCCGAGTAATCAATATACGTATTTCCGTTTTCATCAACTCTTTCTGTTCCGGGAACAAGGGTGAAATCCCAAAGTCCACGAATTTCGGGAGCTGAAACCATAAGTGTGTTATACAGTGAATAAGGTGAAACAATGATAGGCATTTCGCCCTGACGGAAACGGGTTGTTGCATCATAGATGGTAGGAAGACCATAATCATTGAAGAATCTTACATACTCATCAAATGCAGCCATACCTGCTTCATCGTTTACAGTAGTTTTGGTTCCTGCCTCATTGTACATATCACCACCATGCTGATAAAGCAATGTGAAGTAAAGTGAAAGGTCAGGATATGTAGACATGATAGCTGTTGAAGCAGTACCTGTCGAACTTGAACCTGCTGCTGAAGGAATACCTACTGAAAGGTTGTGTCCCTGAATGGTAGGAAGCATCTCTATAACTTCCTTCCATGTCTTAGGAGGCTTAGCCTCTCCGTTCTCATCAACGAAACCAAGTTCCTGTAGAACGTCTTTACGATAGAACATTACGTTAAATGTCTGTGTCTCAGGAAGTCCGTAAATACCGGTATGTCCATCTGCATCTACAAGTTTGAACTGTTCATATGAACTTTCTGTAAATGTTTCGGGATCAAGTACTTTCTGCCAATCCGGGAACTGCGTAATATCTTCTGCGGCACCACGGAGTGCATAGTTAACAGGCTGATCGGAACCAACTGTAAGAACTACGTTAGGACCACGGTTTGCCATAACGGCGTTCAGCAGTGAACCTGCCAAAACGATTTCAACGTTAACCGGTATGTTGGTCTGAGGAGTAAATGTATCGTCGATCATGGTCTTTAAAATTGTACCCTGATCACGACCTGTTGTTACCCAAACCTTAAGAATTTCACCGTCATCATAGACGTTGCCGACTGAATTGTAATCAACGAAGAATGAAGCAACGAATGATTTAACTTCATGCCAGATCTTAGAGAAAATGTTCTCTCCGTCACTGTCAGGCTCTGTATTGATACCGTTTACAACTACATAGTCTACATCAAGTCTTGTAGTGGTAAGGTTAAGTGTTGAAGTACCTAATGCAGTAATATTATCCTTGAAAGTAGTGAACTCTGTGGTTATCTTCTGAGGCTTTTCAATGAAACGTTCAAGCTGCTGTGCAAGGGTCTGTGCAGGAGCAATGTTTTCTGCCTTCTGTCCCGAATAAGCTACATAATCATCAACGATCTTGTAGAGACGCTTCATTTCAAGTTCCATAGCGTCCATTACTTCGGGATAAGTGGTGTCAATGTGATAATCACGATATTGGTCAGGGCTTACACCTGTGTAAACAAGGATTCTTCTGTACATCTGGTTAAGTCTGAATGTAGAATCCTCAATCTGCTGAAGAATCTCACCAAGGTCACCCATGGTAGCTTCAAGCCTTAAAGTGTGCTCTCCTGCCTCAAGCCAGAAATAATAGGGATTTTCATCATCCTTGCCAAGAGTCTTAAGATCCCAGTTATTATCATAGCTGAATGAAATCTGTTCAAGTTCTTTGAAAGGAACTTCTCCGTCAATATAAACCTTACGGTTTGATACGTTACCTCTGGAATAGTTCTGACGGCCTTTAATCGTTATGTTATAGAAACCATCATCCGGAACAGTGAAAGGCCACTCTATCCACTGTCCGTTAAGGTTCCAGGCTTCACCACCGGTGTAGTTCAGCACGGTATTTGTTACGCTGCTGGGCTGTGTGCTCGGTGATGATCTGTCATATTTTGCATAAAGTGAAGATTCTGAACGATAACTTGAATCTTCTCCCTGTACCTGCTGAACATAATTCTTTGCAGTATCGGTTGTACTGTTAGGATTATGTGTGTTGTAACACTGAGCATAATACTCATCATATGAAGGAAGATTCTGTACAGGAGTAAGGCTTATCTTCCTGATAACGAGCGGTTCATTTTCGCCGCCTAAAGTTATAATATTTTCTCCTGCCTTAAAATAGAACATATAAGGCTCTGCTTCATATCCTCTGTCATCCTGAAGATATGTCTTCTGCCAATCAAAATATTCTATCTGGCTGGGTCTTATTTCGTTGCCCTGATTATCTATCTTCTTCTCTCCGTCATCCATCCAGATTCTTGAGAAAGAAAGATTCTGTGCATCAAGGAAAGGAACTTCATTATTAATGGTTACTGATCTTTCTGCAGGTACGCCGTGAGACTTGGGTACGAGATACTCGATATAAATATTATAGAAGCCTGCTTCCTGAACGTTAGCCGTAAATGTTACCTTAGAATTTATATCTGTGAGTAAAGACCCGGCTACAGCTTTTTCACCCGAGTAAGCTGATACGGATCCTTCTGAAGTATAATTTGTAAGATTAACATCCACAGTCTTGGAAGGCTTAGCGGCACCCTGATGGTTCATGACATACTCTTTGTATGTTCCGCTTCTCTCCATTCCTTCAACGTCAACATCAAGATTTGCTCCGGCATACTTTTCGGAGTAATTCTTAACCGGTCTCAAAGACAGAAGCACTAATACAGCAATAATTGCTACAATAACGGCTACTGCAATGATAATTTTTTTGTTTCTGGTGTTGTTCGACTTCTTCTTTTTCATAGTAACCTCTTAAAAATAGAAATATGATTTTATAATTTCTTCACATAAGTATACAACAATTTTCACAATTTGTAAACAATTTTGTTGTATTTTTTACTATAAAACTAATAATAATAAATATCTTTTTATCATTCTTGCCTAAAATTGCTTATCTTTATACTATGATTGCTATACTTTAAAAAAATCAATATTCAGCAAGATTTAGGATCAATTTCTCGGTCTTCTCCCACCCAAGACATGCATCCGTAATCGATTTGCCATAGACGCCGTCTCCGATCTTCTGAGCTCCGTCTTCGATATAGCTTTCAACAAGGAATCCTTTAACCAGAGAAGCTATCTCAGGATTATTTTTGCGGTTGTTCATCACTTCATCGATAATCCTCGGCTGCTGGAATGGATTCTTACCGGAATTTGCATGATTTGTGTCAATAATAACCGCAGGATTTTCAAGACTGCTCTCATTGTAAAGATTAAGAACCGTTTCTATATCTTCAAAATGGTAATTCGGTCTTGTCCTCCCCTTGCTGTTAGTATATCCGCGAAGTACCGCATGAGCATACGGATTGCCATATGAATGTACCGCCCAGCCTCTGTAAATAAATGAATGTTTATGCTGTGCGGCATTAATTGCATTCATCATAACAGAAAGGTCGCCGCTGGTAGGATTTTTCATGCCTACCGGAACTTCAACTCCACTCGCAGTAAGCCTGTGCTGCTGATTTTCCACCGATCTGGCCCCGATCGTCGTATAGCCTAAAATATCATCCAGATATCTGTAATTTTCGGGATAAAGCATTTCATCGGCACATGCAAATCCGGATTCCTTAACAGCTTTCATATGCATTTCACGTGTGGCTATGATACCTTTAAACACATCGGGTTTTTCCGAAGGATCCGGCTGATGCAGAAGACCTTTATAGCCATCCCCTGTAGTTCTGGGTTTATTTGTAAAAACCCTGGGAACAATAAAAATCTTCTCTTCCACCTTTTCCTGTATATCCCTTAATCTCAAAAGATAATCAATCACACTATCTTCATTATCAGCTGAACACGGTCCGATGATAAGCAGCAGCCTTTTATCTCTTCCCGAGATAATGTCTTTTATCCGGTTTCTTTTGTTTTCGATAACGATCCTTACGGCTTCATCAAGTGGAAACATCTTCTTAACATCCATGGGAATGGTAAGCTTTTTTTCAAATTCAACGTTCATAATTTTTCCCCATATTTCTAGTATATTATAATATATCAAATTACACAAAAAATTACAATAGAAATTGTTAATTTTTTACAAAAAAAATTTCCGTGCCATTATCCATAGCACGGAAATTTTGTAAGTTTTATACAATAAAACTATTTAAATTTTATGCAAAAGCACATTACTGAACTTATTTATAAAGTTCAACGAGCTTCATAAGGTGCTCATAACGAGCCTTAGCTGCATCTTCAGACTCAGCGAAGAGCTTCTCTGCTCTCTCAGGGAACTTAACCTTAAGTGAAGTATATCTGGTCTCGTTGTTAAGGAAGCCCTGGTATGTTCCGTCACCCTCTTTAGAAGTAAGAGTGAAAGGATTCTTGCCTTCTGCCTTAAGTGCAGGATTGAAGCTGAACAGATTCCAGTAGCCGGCAGCAACAGCCTTCTTCATCTCATCCTGGCAATGGTTCATGCCGCCCTTAACTCCGTGGAGCTCACAAGGTGCGTAACCAATGATAAGTGAAGGTCCGTTGTAAGCCTCAGCCTCGGTAAGAACCTTAACAGCCTGTGCAGGGTTAGCGCCCAGAGCGATCTGTGCTACATATACATAGCCATAGCTCATAGCGATCTCAGCAAGTGATTTCTTGCCGATTTCCTTACCTGCTGCTGCGAACTGGCAAACCTCACCGATGTTGGAAGCCTTAGAAGCCTGTCCACCTGTATTTGAATACATTTCTGTATCGAATACGAATACATTTACATTCTCGCCTGATGCAAGTACATGATCAAGTCCGCCGAAGCCGATATCATATGCCCATCCGTCACCACCGAAGATCCATACAGACTTCTTTGACAGATACTGCTTCTTCTCAAGGATTTCCTTAGAGAGTTCGCATCCGGCCTTCTCAGCCTTTTCAAGTTCTTTAACAAGGGCCTTAGCTGCAGCAGGATTCTCCTTTGTGCTGTCCTTGGTCTCTAAGAACTTAGCAATAGCATCCTTAAGAGCCTTAGTAGCCTTTTCCTTGCCGGCAAGTTCATTTAACTTAGCAATAGCCTGGTCACGAAGAACCTTCTGTCCTAAGTACATACCAAGACCATGCTCAGCGTTATCCTCGAACAGTGAGTTAGCCCATGCAGGACCTTGCTTGCTGTCCTTGTTTACAGTGAAAGGTGATGTTGCAGCAGGACCGCCCCAGATTGAAGAACATCCGGTAGCATTCGAGATGAACATCTGCTCACCGAAGAGCTGTGTAATAAGTCTAGCGTATGAAGTCTCAGCACAGCCTGCGCATGATCCTGAGAATTCAAGAAGCGGCTGATTGAACTGTGAACCCTTAACAGTGTTCTCAGCAGGAGCCTCATCCTTACGTCCTACGTTAGCTACAAGGTAATCCCATACAGGCTGCTCATCAAGCTGGCTCTCCTGAGGAACCATCTTAATAGCCTGAACCTTATCAGGACAAACGGTAACGCACTCACCGCATCCCATACAATCAAGAGGAGATACGCTCATAGTGAACTTATACTTGCCTGCCTTAGGCTTTGTATCAGCAAGTTTAATGTTCTTAGGAGCAGCCTTAACTTCCTTCTCATCAAGCATGTAAGGACGAATGGTTGCATGTGAACATACAAATGCACAGTTGTTACACTGGATACACTTAGCAGGATCCCATTCAGGAACCATAACTGCTGTTCCTCGCTTCTCGTAAGCAGCAGCACCAAGCTCGAACTGTCCGTCAGCTCTGTCAGCGAATGCTGATACAGGAAGGTTATCACCATCCATAAGAGCGATAGGATTCATGAGCTTCTCTACCATCTCTACAGTCTCAGGACGGCCTGTAAGCTTCTTAGCCTTAGGATCTGCCTTAGGCTTAGCCCAGCCTGCAGGAACCTTAACAAGATGAAGGGCATCCTTACCTGCATCGATAGCCTTGCAGTTCATGTCAACGATATCCTGGCCCTTCTTAGAGAACTTAGCAACAACCTTCTCCTTCATGTACTTAATTGCTTCATCAGCAGGAAGTACGTTTGCAAGTGTGAAGAATGCTGACTGAAGAACTGTAGAAGTACGCTTGCCAAGACCGATCTTGCCTGCGATATCAACAGCGTCAACTGTATAAACCTTAATATTGTTTTCAGCGATATACTTCTTTGCTTCTGCATTAAGCTTCTCGCCTAACTCCTTATCATCCCACTGGCAGTTAATAAGGAAGATTCCACCGGGCTTAACGTCCTGAACCATCTTATAACCCTTAACGATGTAGCTCTGGTTATGGCAAGCTACAAGGTCTGCCTGGTTGATGTAGTAAGGGCTCTTGATAGGCTTGTCACCAAATCTTAAGTGAGAAATTGTGATACCGCCTGTCTTCTTTGAGTCATACTGGAAGTATGCCTGTATATATTTATCGGTATGGTCACCGATGATTTTTGTCGAATCCTTGTTTGCACCAACAGTACCGTCACCGCCGATACCCCAGAACTTACACTCAACGGTACCCTTAGCAGATGTGATAGGTGCGGGCTTCTCCTCAGGAAGTGAAAGGTTGGTAACGTCATCTACGATACCGATAGTGAATCTCTTCTTAGGATTTGCCTTCTTTAACTCCTTGTAAATAGCAAATACTGACGAAGGAGGAGTATCCTTTGAACCAAGTCCGTAACGACCGCCTGCAAGGGTGATGTCTGAAAGACCAGCCTCGAGGAGTGTAGTAGCAACGTCAAGGTAAAGGGGCTCACCGAGTGAACCGGGCTCTTTTGTTCTGTCAAGTACTGCGATCTTCTTAACGGTCTTAGGAAGAACCTTTAAGAATGCCTTAGATACCCAAGGTCTGTAAAGTCTAACCTTGATAAGGCCGACTTTCTGCTTCTTTGCTGTTAAGTAATCGATTACTTCTTCTGCTACGTCGCAGATAGAACCCATAGCTACGATTACTCTGTCTGCATCAGGAGCACCATAGTAATTGAAGAGGTCATACTTTGTACCAAGCTTCTTATTTACCATCTTCATGTACTTTGATACTACTGCGGGAAGTGCCTCGTATACAGGGTTACATGCCTCACGATGCTGGAAGAATACGTCACCGTTTTCATGTGAACCACGCATAGCGGGCTTCTCAGGATTAAGTGCATGTGCTCTGAAAGCTTCTACTGCTTCCATATTCAGCATATCCTTAAGGTCTGCATAATCCCATGTCTCGATCTTCTGGATTTCATGTGATGTACGGAAACCATCGAAGAAATTAAGGAAAGGAACTTTGCCTTCAATAGCTGAAAGATGAGCTACTGCTGAAAGATCCATAACTTCCTGAGGATTTGTCTCAGCGAGCATAGCGAAACCTGTTTGACGGCAAGCGTAAACGTCGCTGTGATCACCAAAGATGTTAAGTGACTGTGTAGCTACTGTACGAGCTGATACGTCGAATACGCAGGGAAGCTGCTCTCCGGCTATCTTGTACATATTAGGGATCATAAGAAGAAGACCCTGTGATGCTGTAAATGTAGTAGTGATTGCACCTGCTGCAAGTGAACCGTGTACGGTACCTGCTGCTCCTGCCTCTGACTGCATCTCAACAACCTTTACCTGGTTGCCGAATACATTCTTACGACCTGCTGCTGACCACTGGTCAACCTGGTCTGCCATAGGGCTGGAAGGTGTGATGGGGTAAATAGCGGCAACATCTGTAAACGCATACGCAACGTGAGCTGCAGCTGTATTACCGTCCATAGATAATTTTGCTCTTTTGGACATATGAGACCTCCTTTGAATTTAGGGGCGTTTATCAGGGAGCCGAATATTTTTAGGCATAATAATCCCTTGACCGCCCAATTAGTAACATTCTAACATTACTTTTTAAAAATTGCAATACTTTTTTGCTGATATAAATTGCATTTATTTATATTTTATATTATAATATATTCCATCAAAATTTTTTTCAGGAGGAAAAGATCATGAAACTAAAATTCATTCTTTCCGGCTTTTTTGCATTCCTGCTCGGTATCTTCCTCGTAGGAAGCATTCCTGCTGATGCAGCAAGCCAAAACGTTATTCTTACTCCGTCAACAAAACAGGCCACCTACACATATGTATATGTAAGTGTTTCTTCTCCGATTGAAGCTGATAAAATTGCTAAAATTGAGATGCAGTACGGAAAAGTCACCAAGACTTCAAACAAGAAGTGGAAAAACACCGAGGCTGTAGATTTCTATTCTGATGATGACGGATCAACTATCGGTTACTTCTACGTTAATGTTAACGGAACATATTCTGTTAGGCTTACCACAACAGATGGGAAAAAGTATGCTTCTACTATTAAAATAAAGAACATACTTCCTGCAAGTGCTAACAGTGCAAAAGAAGCAACAATCACCAAGATTTCCTCAAAGCCCAATAAGAAAGGTTATTATACCGTCACCGTTGACTATGAGACACCTTACAACAAGACCTATGATGAACTTGTCGGTCTTAAAGTCGGCGATACCTTATCATTTAACGGAAAAGATACTACCATCATTTCTATGTTCGCTATAGATGATAATTATGATCCGGTTCCTATAACCTCTTTCAGCGATGCATGCCGCGGTATCGTATGTCAGGTAAAAGATTGGAAAGAATTCTATCCCGAATCTGAGGATTATCGTGAAGATCCCCAGAATCAGACCTTCGGCCTTATCTCCAGAGACGGCGGATTGTTCATCGCATATGATGATTATGAGTATGCACCCGATTGCTATGTAAAGCTCGGATATACATATCCCGCTCAGGTTAAGCTTAAGATTAATAAAAACACAAAAGTTTATCCTGCATATTTTGACAGAGAAATGTATCCTAACGGATGCGAAATAACCGCAGATGTATATCTTTCTTTATTAACAAATAAAGATCTTGCAGATCAGTTAGGTATATATATTTATCCCGGCACTACCTTCACTATCTTTGAAAAATATAACAAGAAGACTGGTAAGCACACCAGTGTTATTGCTGAGCTTCATGAAATCTACTATCCGTGATTTTCGATCACAGGATTGTTCTCTATTTGTAAAAACAGCCCTTGCCAGCAGTCATACCGGCAAGGGCTGTTTTAATTATACAAATTATTTTTTTAAAAAGCCTTTGCAGAATCATTATTTTTGATTAATTATTTTCTTTATCGCTTTTCTTCTTTTCTTTATTTTCTTTATTTTCATTAAGTTTCTTCTGCGCATCCGCATATAAATCTTCAGCTTTTGTTCCTGTTTCTCCGTATGCCACACCGGTACTTATCGTAACGACAGGATCTTCGTCATATTTAATCCCCAGAGCTCTGTTGATCTCCTCAATTTTCTCTTCTATATATTCAGATATGAAAGAATCCTTTTTTATAAGAATCACTGCCATTACATCACCGGCTATCCTACAGACATAGCCATGTGATCTGAAATGAGCATATAATGTATCAGAAACCCTTACCAGCACTCTGTCTCCTACTTCATGCCCGTAAATTTCATTTATCAGATTAAACTTATTGATATCAACCAGCATGAGCACAGTAGTTTCCGCAACCATGTTCTCCATAATATGTTCATATCCGGCTTTATTATAAAGTCCTGTAAGCTTATCATGAGAATCTTCAAAAGAAATTTTATCATTTTTCTTTAAAGGTGTGTGATGCATTATATTATATGTATCAGCCAAATATCTGATCTCATAAGCCCCGCTGACCGGCAGGTCTTCATCATCCCGAATAAGATTTACAGAATTTTTTAGAGGCAGAATAACAAGTCTGTACGTATACAATACCATTAACAGCAGCATAATTATGATGAGAACTGTCAAAATATGCTCAAAAAGAATCTGTCTGCTGAGTTTTGCAGAATAATCACTTTGATTTTCATCCATTTCCTTATCGAGTTCCTGAAGACATTTCTCCATATTATTTGAAATAACCTGCTTACTTTGTTGGTATTCTTCGCCATGCATGATGGTTCTTGCTTTTTCTTTCATCTGCTCAGGCGGAAGTTCTGCATCCGAAGGATCGATCACAACATTTTTTATTTCTTCCGGATACTCCGAAATATCATAGCCAAAGGCCATGACAACAAGCCTTGCCGCATAATATTCTTTGTCCATCAGTTTTACCGATTCTTCCATTGCAGCACTTAAATCATGATATGCCGAAGATCTTGCACGACCCTGTCCCAAAACTGTAAGGGCATTTTCACGTCTTTTTGTAATTTTTGCTTCAGTAAAATAATTGTCAAGGTAAGTCCTGTCTCCGGTAACGGTAAAATTCTGCATCTGATCAGTCAGATAATCCGAGGCTGCCTGAAGTTCATAAGAGCATTTTCTCCACTCTAAAAACTGCTCCGTAAAATCATTTGTATCACCAAAAATACCTCTGGTTTTATTCATTGCGATTATCAAGCCGATAGATATTATTACAGTAACGATCAAAGCAAAAATATTTAACTTACTCAGTGAAATACCTTCTTTTTTCATAATATTCTTCGTCCTTTCGTCAATGTCACCTCTAAAACGCCTTCATAATTTCCCCGTTAACAACATGATGCTCCGCATCTCTTTTCGGGTGCGGCTCAACCATCGTCTTAAACGAATATCTCATTCAAAGTAATATTTCCTCGCATTTCCCCTTTGAAATACATAAATCATAGGATTTTCCATCATATACAAATATTGTTTTAATATCTGCTTTCACGGCTAAAACATTAAATTTTGCCAACTTTCCATCTTCCCATTCCATACTAAGTTCGGCCCCGCCTATTATGCAAAGGCCGTTTACCCTGCCCGATCTCCACTCCCTGGGTAATGCCGGCAAAAGAACAGTCCTTTTTTCATTACTCTGTACCAACATCTCTGCTATTCCTGCGCATCCGCCAAAATTTCCGTCTATCTGGAAAGGCGGGTGATTATCAAAGAGATTGGGTAATGTAGACTTCACCAGAAGCTGTTCAAGATTTTCATAAGCTTTCTCTGCATTCCAAAGTTTTGCATAGTTGTTTATGATCCAAGCCCTGCTCCAGCCTGTATGTCCTCCTCCGTTGGAAAGACGTCTTTCAAGTGTTTTCGAAGCAGCCTCTGCCAATTCTGGTGTTCCGTCAGGCGTTATCTGATCTGATGGATGTAAACCATACAGATGGGATATATGTCTGTGTCCCGGCTCCGCTTCATCATAATCCTCTATCCATTCCATAATCTGACCGTATTTTCCGATACGGTCCGGCTTTATTTTTGACAGAGCGGTTTTAATCCTGGCGTTCAGTTCATCATCCACACCTAAGATTTCCGCTGCCTTTATGCACTGTGAAAACAGATCCCTCAGTATCTGGTTATCCATGGTTACGCCTATACCGTTTGCTCCTCTTTCACCGTTTGGCAAAATATAAGTATTTTCCGGTGAAACTGAAGGACAGGTTACCAGATATCCGTCATGTTCAATCAAAAAGTCAAGGAAAAATAAAGCCGACTCCCTCATAATCGGGAAACATTTTTTCAGGAATTCCATGTCTTTTGTATAAAGAAAATGTTTCCACTGATGAGTACATAACCATGCTGCACCCATTACCCAGTATGATCCAGGTATCCATTGATCCTGCACTGCACAGTCTCCCCAGATATCGGTATTATGATGTGCTACGAATCCCCTGCATCCGTACATTTTTTCTGCTGTGATTTTTCCGTTTGGAAACATTCTCTCAATATGATCAAACAACGGCATATGCAGTTCGGACAGGTTGCAGCTTTCAGCAGGCCAATAGTTCATCTCAGTATTTATGTTGATAGTGAATTTGCTTCCCCAAGCCGACTGATAGTCTTTGCACCAGATTCCCTGAAGATTTAAGGGCAATGTACCCGGACGGCTGCCGGATATCATAAGATATCTTCCGAAATTATAATATAAAATATCAAGTCCTTTATCATATGCATCTTCACAATTTTCCTTATTTTCTATTCTATTTTTTAATGATATAAGCCTTTCATCTGTCGGAATATCCTCATACCTGTCAGAGCCTTCAATCTCAAGTGATACTCTATCGTAATATTTTCTGTAATCAGCAATATGTCTCTCCTTAAGCTCATCATAAGAAAACTTAAATGCATTATCTAATATCTGTCCGCATTCCTTTTCAATATCCTTCATACGGAAAGATGTCCCTGCCGTAAGAAGCAGTACAACTTCATCAGCATCTCTTACGCCAAGGGATGCACCAATAATCTTAACTTCACCGTTTTTTGCATAAGCTCTTAGTTCAAATCCGTAATCAACTCCGTCTCCACCGGTATTGCCAAGACATATAAGTCCGCGGCTTTTCTGTTCCTTTTCATCTGTAAATGTCCATCCGGAAGGCGCTGATATATCGCCATTTTTTTGTTCCGAAAGAGAATCATTCCCGGTTTTCTTTATAATTGTCTCATAGGGCTCCCTTGAAATATCACAGTCAAAGCTTATTTTTGCATGCGACCTTTTATTCTTTTCTTCCGAAATTTCGTTATTTTTATTTTCAGTATTATCTTCAGCAGAACATGAAGAAATCTTAATCACAAGACAGTCATCAACAGCACTTATAAAGGCTTCTCTTTTATAAACCGTATCATTTATCCTGTACGAACAGCTATATACGGCATTAGCTATATTAAGTTCTCTTCTGTATTCCGATGCCTCCCAGGAATGTTTCATATATATTCTTAAATCACCGAGAGTCTGATAAGGATGTTCACTCTTAGGTACTCCGGAAAGTGATGCCAACATCAGTTCTTCGGCTTTAGCTATCTGTCCATTCTTTAAATATTCTCTAATAACAGGCAAAGCTTTTTTTGCATCGGGGTTGTTTCTGTCCCTGAATCCTCCGAACCAGCAACTGTCCTCGTTAAGTTGAAAATACTCAAATCCGACCTGTCCATGAGCCATGGCACCGATTTTGCCATTACCTAAAGGCAGAGCTTCCTCCCATCTTCCTGCTGGTTTAGTATAAAATAATCTGTCGTGCATATTTTTTTCCTTTCTCAACGCCTTTTCAAGTAACTCTCGCAATACTTCAAACTCCTCGAATCTCACGATTTTCTTTCGAAAATCGTTTCTTCTCGGTGTTTGGGCGGACAAAAGTCTTAAAAGCCTTTTCAAGCAAGCTTGAACGGCTTTTAGACTTTTGTCCTTTGCATCATTATACAATTTCTTCTCTTACAATACAACTATATATTTAAATATTGTTTAATTCTTTTGAGCAAATTATACGGTCTGATTTGCAGACGCTGCTGCAATTAAACCATAATATTTTTTTTACGATTAGTATTGAAAATATCAAAACCAATAAATATAATTATGACATAAAGCAATTTAGAGTAACATAAGGAGGAAACGAAAAATGTATCCATCAAAAAGGGAATACTTATTTGCTGAGAAATATTATAATGAAGTACATCATACAACTATCGATCCCGAAGGACCGGGTGTTGTCAGAATACATCTTATCCCACCTAAGTACAGCAGGGAAAATATTGAAGCAAGCGTTGCGATCATCAATGGTCAGGATATTGTACCCATAAATGTTTCATGGAGCATATTACTTACAGCTTTTATAGAAGAAGTCAACAAATTCAGCGGTAAAAATGTTTCCGACGAAGATGTACAGACCATAATCGATAATACATGTCAGATTGTAAAAAAAGTATATCCACTGATATTTAAAAGCAGATTTAAAAAAGATATCATAAGAATCATGGAATCTTTTAAGCAGATTGCTTATGGTGAAGAAGTTGATGAAGCTATCGGATATATGAGTATAGGTGATTACGCAGATATGATGACTGCACCGCACAGAATGGATCTTATGGTCAGTGCAATGACAAAAGACGGTAAATGGCACTGTAACCAGAAATGTGTACACTGCTATGCAGCCGGTCAGGAAAACTCATCCGAAGATGAATTTGATACCGAATCCTGGAAACTTATAATAGATAAATGCCGTGAGGCCAAGATTCCTCAGTTAACTTTCACCGGCGGCGAACCTACCATGAGAGATGATCTTGTTGAACTGATAGATCATGCAAAATGGTTCATCACAAGGCTGAATACAAACGGTATTAAACTTACAAAAGATTTCTGTAACCAGTTAAGAGCTGCTTCACTTGACAGCATGCAGATTACATTTTATTCCGATAAAGAAGAAATACATAACAGACTTGTCGGTGCAGAAAGATACAAAGATACCGTTTCAGGTATTGAAAATGCTTTGGAAGCCGGGCTTAACATAAGCATTAACACTCCTTTATGTACACTTAACAGAGATTATCTCTCAACATTAAAATTTCTTCATGAGAAAGGTGTTAAATATGTTACCTGCTCCGGACTTATTACTACCGGAAACGCCACAAAAAAAGAATCCGAAAACCTTCAGCTTACTAATGCCGAAGTAAGGGAAATTGTTAAAGAGGCGGTCAATTACTGCTACTCCAATAATATGGAGATCAGTTTTACATCTCCCGGGTGGATGGACAGCAGCTTCTGTACGGAGCTCGGTATCAGTACTCCGAACTGCGGTGCATGCTTAAGCAATATGGCAATAACTCCCGGCGGTAATGTTGTTCCCTGCCAAAGCTGGCTTTCAGATAAACCTCTCGGCAATATTCTAAAAGATAAATGGGAAGACATCTGGGAAAATGAAATTTGTAAGGAACGCAGGAAGTTTTCAGCAAAGATGCGCGGTGAATGTCCGTTAAGGATATTAAAAGGCGGCAGATCCTGCTGAAAACACATATAAAGAAAAAGGTGATATAAATGAAAAAAATTACAAAAAGAATGGCATTTTATTGCTGCATTGTACTTGCCGCAATACTGATCAGTCCAATATTTTCAAACAAAGTACAAGCTAAAGATCTCGATAAAATCCATGAATACGATATAACCGCAAATGTTTTATCTAACGGTACCGTCAATATGAGATATCATATCGTATGGGAAGTTCTTGATTCAACTTCTGAAGGTCCGCTGGAATGGGTAAAAATCGGTATCGCTAACAAACATGTATCAAATATCAGAGGTCTGACCACAAATATCAAAAGCATAAAATATTATTCTGATGGCGGAAGCTTCATCAAAATCGATTTTAAGAAGAAATATAATGCCGGTGAAATCGTAGAATTTGAATTTGAGATTGTTCAGGATTATATTTATGAGATGAACAAAAATGAAGAAGGAAAAACTGTATATCAGTTTACTCCCGGCTGGTTTGATGATATAAACGTTGAACTTTTAACCTTAAAATGGAACAATGATAAAGTTGACAGTTATTCTCCTGCATGTCATTTAGAAGCAGACGGATATCTTACCTGGACAACAAAGCTGAATAAAAAAGCAAAATTCAATATTTCGCTTACTTATCCGAACAGTGCTTTCAATTTTGACTCAGAAAAGACTATTACCAATAGTAATGACGATGCTCTTACAGTACCTTTAGCTATTCTGATTGCTGCACTTGCTCTAGTAATGGCATCCATAAGTTCTGCCGTAAACAAATACAAAAGTACCGCAAATATGGCAGGAACAACAAAGAAAAAAATCAAAAGAACAAAGGTTGTTTATTATCCTTCATGTCCTTCATGCAGCGCTCCGAGAGTTGAAGGTAAGGAAAACTGTGAATATTGTGGAAGAAGCATGATTCAAAGCGAGGAAGTTCTGGAAGAAAAAGAAATTAAGGAACTTGACAGCAGCCTTAAATCTCAGAAAAATAATGAAGGGCTTCATCCTTTTGCTTCCATTCCAAATACATTTATGAGAGTTCATGTATCTCATGTTTATGTTCCTACAAGACATTCGGGAACATATGCTCACGGTTCATGCGCATGTGCATGCGCTTGTGCATGTGCAGGTGGCGGAAGAGCCGGATGCTCGACCAAAGATTTCTACAATACCGGGGTGAAGCTCCGCCAGCTGAAACTTCGGAAGAAAGCATAATTTTAGACTAGGAATTCTATACGGGGAAGGGGTTCATGAGTCCCCTCTTGGCAGGCACCAAAGCCATGCAGAGGGGACTCATGAACCCCTTTCCCTGCTCTTTCTGCATTAATTTAGCAGGCATCAAAGTAATGAAAACTATGCTCTATGCAGAGATTGAGATACAGAGTTCCCTCTTGGCAGGCCCAAAAGCCGTGCAGAGGGAACTCTGTATCTCAATCTCCGCGGCAGTTTCCTACTTGAATTCGAAAAACACAAATGCCAAGCAACAAAAAAGCTTTAAATTGGTAGGGTCAAGGACGGAGAATCAAAAAATTCCTCTGCACGGCTTTGGGGCCTGCCAAGAGGGATTTTTTGATTCTCCGTCCGGTTGTTGCAATTTGGTTCTGCACTAAACAAATCTGAAGTATTTGAAATCGAAGTCGCATCCTGGTAGGAATACAAAACCGACTTTGTTTACTCCGCAAGCTCCCTGGATGTCAAATGTTCTTTCAACATATTCGTCGGAACCTGAAAATTCCAGTAATTGGGTACTTATGCCCTGAGTTCCTTCAAATTTCAGATGTATCGAGTTGTTTTCCAGAACGGACTTGCCGCATATTACTATTTGCTTTGCCGGTCTGTCACCAAAATCCATATCATCAAACTCTATAGTTACATTGTTTCCTATACCGAGTATTGCCTCTTTGTCTATAGTAAATGTGTCTCCGTATATACGGCTTCTCTGATCCATATAAAGCTGTTCAAAGGCTTTTTGAGTTTTCTTGAATTCAAATCCTTTAAAATGATATTTATCATCTGCAGTAAAATACAGATTTGTAATTCCTTTTAATCGTTTGCTCAGCTTATATGTTTCGGGCTGATATACATTCCAGATGCTTTTCTTGCAGTATTTTCCGTCACAAAGAAGGATGCTTCCGGGTTCATTGGGTTTTCCTTCCCAAATGCCGACATGGTAATCAGCATCATTTAGTGTGAAGATAGGTATTGTAATCTCATCAGATCCGATATCTCCGAAATCAACGTTTTCAAATCCAAAATAGCTTTCTTCTCCTCTAGGAGTAGAGATTCCTTTCTCGTTTCCGTTTCCGATTTCTCCTTTATGGTCTGTATACAGTGATCCGTATACGAAGTTGTAGGGATCGATAAAAGCATGGCCTATGCCGCTTATTTTAAACTCAAGGGAAGATATCACTTTTGCTACTCTTCCGCCATTGTAGCATAAAGCCCTGAGACGGAATTCTCCGTCTCCTAAAGCAGTCAGTCTGCAGAAATGCCCGTTTTCATCATTAAACGGTTCGACTTTTACTATGTTGGTCGGTACTGCTTTTTCATTTACCGCCACCCATTTGATATCATTATAAGTCGCATTTGCAGGAAGAATTTCTGCCCTGATAGTCATTTCTCTCTTTTCAGGATTAAATTCATTTGAACCGTCTGTTTTCAGGATTATATTTCTTACAGGGATTTCTTTTGAATATTTTTCTTCCATGCGAACGCTGAAAGCATTTCCGGCAATTTCAATGTTTTCTTTAGATCCGTATTCTTTTCCTATATCTTTTAATATTATTTTGGCTTCTTCTAACCCTTCGGATTCAGCAATTACCGTTATTTTGTCATTATTGCCTTGAGTTGCTACTGCAGCTATCAGTTTTCCGGAGAAGAGTCTTCTTGAATTGCACTTATAATCCTCTTCATCGGTGCTGTCACCGTTATCCAAACCTAAAAGCACTCCGTTCTTAACATTAATGTATATTCTTGATGCAGCATTTTCGACTGTTATACCGTCCTTATCTTTTGCGTTTATTTCAAGAAATACGATTTTTTCACCTCTGTAATTTTCCTTTATTGATAAAGCGACAGGATCTCCAAAGGATGTTTGTTCGGTTTCTGCTTTTTTTATACCATTCAGATATGCAATTGCCTTTATTTTTCCTTTTTCATATGGAATTCTAAATGTAGGGACAAGTTCATATCCTGTTTTATGGTCGATGTCAGCGCTTCCGATCAGTCTGTCATTAAAAAACAGCTCGATTTTGTCGCAGTTTGTGGCTGTTCTTACATCTATTATCTGTCCGTCATTAAAATCCCAATATGGGAAAATATGTACAAAGGGAGCAGTCTCGGGATCAGTCCATGTACCTTTAAGTATGTAGAAACTGTCCTTAGGAAATCCGGCAGTGTCAATCTGTCCGAAATAGGAATTCTTGGTATGATAAGGTGTAGGTTCTCCTATATAGTCGAATCCTGTCCAGATAAACTGCCCGGCACTGAATTCTCTGTCCCTGTCCATAGTAATAACATATTCTGTATTCGGGGCTCCCCAACTGGTTGAACAGTTTCCAAGTGAAGAACATTGTTCATCGTCATCAGCCAAAATCGAAACGGATAAAGGGAAATGGTATATTCCTCTGCTTTGAACGGTTGAACCTGTTTCGCTTCCGTAGATCATCCAATCCGGATGGTCTTTATGCTGTTTATCGTAGAGTCTTTCCCCATAATTATATCCGGCAAGTTTCAGTATCTGCGTACATCTTCTTGCCCCTTCCCATGCCATAAAGTTAGATCCGTGAGTAACTATCGCATTATATGCATAGTCATATTTCTCGACATTGAGTTTCATATCAAGAGTTAATTCCGGAGCATTTGCATCGGCATGGCAGTCATATATTTCATTTCCTATGCTCCACATTATTACGGATGGATGGTTTCTGTCACGTCTTACCCAGTTTTTTATATCTTTTTCATAGTTTTCTTCAAAGAAGCGGGCGTAATCAAACTCTGTTTTGGATCTTCTCCACATATCAAAGCCTTCGGCATCTATAAGAATACCCATTTCATCCGCCAGTTCAAGAAGTTCCGATGCCGGCATGTTATGAGAAGTCCTGACGGCATTTACACCCATCTGTTTTAAGGTTACAAATTTACGTCTCATGGCGTCTTTGTTAAAAGCCGCTCCAAAAAGACCAAGATCATGATGTTCGCATACTCCGTTTATCTTTACATGTCTGCCGTTTAAGAAAAATCCGTTATCGGTTGTATACTTTATTGTTCTTAATCCAAAACGTGATTTATATTCGTCAAAGCATTTTCCGGATTCTAAGGCAAAAATCTCTATCTCATAAAGATCAGGAGATGTTATATCCCAAATATGTGCATTGGGTATTATAAATTTAAGTCTGTAAACGCTGTCAGATATTTTCCAGAATTCTTCAGGTGCGATTATGGCATCATCAGATTGGGATTCCTGTAAGCCATTATTGTTTCCTCTTAAGTATTCGGGGATATCCTTAAAACTGACTCCTCTCATTATACATATTGAATTTTCCGGTTTTGCAGATAATACCTTTAGTCTGTAAAGAAAACTGATGTTTTCATTGGGAATACCGTCAAATTCTATATCCGCAGTAACTCTCCATGGATTTTCTGATATTTCTTGTAAAGTATCATTATTGGCAGTAACGCCGGTGTCTTTTTCAGTATTTCCTGTATTTAGTGGTCTTGTGTATATATAAACCCCATCATTTTTTATATGCAGATCGTTTACTTCTTTAAATACAACATTTCTGTATATGCCTGCACCGCTGTACCATCGGGAATTAGGTGAGAAATGCCTTATTTCTACTCTGATCTCATTCTCTCCGTTCTTTACCGGTTCGGTTATATCGAATTCAAACGGTGAATAGCCATATCTGTTTATTCCGGCTTCAATACTATTCACATAAACAGTTGAATCCATATATACACCGTCAAAATTTATATAGTACTTCTTGCCGGACTTTTTCTCAAGCAAAAACTTCTTTCTGTAATAACCTATTCCGTCAGCATAAAGATTTTTACAATCATATATCAGCCAGTCATGAGGTAAAACAACAGGAAGGAAAGCCTCTTCATTAAGAGACTCTCCTTCCTTGATTACGCAAAACTCCCAACCTGAGTTGAACAACAGTTCATTACGGTTTTCAGTGTGATCATTTATCAGCATGAATTACTCCTGTTTAAGTTCTGTTTTTTTTAATTTTCATATTTATTACTGCCTGTCATAATATTTTTTACCCTGACTGGGCAGGAAATATGTACGAATATAGCCGTCTGTAGAAAGGATAACAAACTCATTTGTCTCCTCTACATAATAAACAAAATCACCGTCTTCTTTTTCAATCTTTGATAAAGCTTTGGGATTGTTTATTACATCCGAAGCTGCCTTTTCGTACTCCTGGCTTGAGCTAAATCCCATTTCCTTACCATGCTTCTCGAAATGCTGGTCGAGAAGTTTTTTACTTCTGAAACGGTATTCTACATATTTGGAGTCAGAATTATCATCAGTAGCTGTAGGCTCAGGAGTAGGTGTTTCATCTATAACCACCGGTGTGGGTGTGGGATCTTTCCCCGACAGTGAATCTTTTACATCCTCCACAACCTGGCTGATATTATTTGTCAGATCGTCCTTTACGGCTCCCGCTAAGTCTTCTGCCTCATTTTTAACATCTATTGCGGCATCTCTAAGGCCATCAACTAATTTCTCTGAAAAATCTCCCGCCTGTTCTTCGATGTATTCTTTTGTGGAATCATAATATTCCTGGATTCCCTGCGACAACGATTCAGTCGCCTCATCAACTTTACTTTGACTATAATCAACAATATCGCTTGTAAGTTTGTCTGCATCTTGCTTCGACTTTTCAGTACAGCCGGCAAGAACGGCAATACAAACTGTGAGCAAGAGTAAGTATTTTAAATATCTTTTCATCTTATTCCTCCGTAATTACGAATACAGCTTCGTTAAGACTAAAGCGTATTACATCCCGCATATTGTAAACAGAATATCCTTATCTCCGTTCTCTCCTATCCATCCTTCAAGTTCTTTAATGCATTCACAAACATCGTTTGAAAAATTAACAGCGGTCTCTTTCAGCTTTTCAAACTCCAATTTAGACACCTGTGTAATACCATAATAATCAAACTGTGGCAGAACCATAGAAAAGAATCGTCTTAAATGCAATTCTCCGAAAACATCATCATCCATACAGATTGAATCAATATGCCAGCAGTTTCCGTCATATTCACCTTTCTGGAATTCAATAAAAGCTGTGCTTCCGATACTTTTTCTCTCATCTTCGGTAACAAAGAATCTCATAAAGCCTCCATTCCGATTGTTTTACTTTTTTATGAAAAAATATTGCAATCGTAAGTCAAGCCGCCACTACCTACAATAGTGACGGCTTAGCTTTTTCTCATCGCGGAGTGGGTGGGATTCGAACCCACGAGCCCTTGCGGGCTACCTGATTTCGAGTCAGGGCCGTTATGACCACTTCGATACCACTCCAAACATAGTAATTATACTACAGGCGAAGCAGATTTGCAAGCATTATTTCAATACCCATCTGCTCACCTATATTTCCTGTTTTTATTGAAAATTCTGTATTTACAATAACCTCCAGTGCTTTTTTTAGCCTGTCGGAATCATAATTTCTTATCTTCTGAATCTGTTTTTTAACAAGCCAGTCAGCCATCTTTGCTCTGCCGGCTATTTCTCCTGCAGAATATCCTTGATCCGTCAGTTCCCTTATCAGAAGTAATCTGTTATAGTTGTTTCTTATTACCGCCATTATCGCAAATGAGTTTTCCCTCAGCGTAAGCAAGTCTGTATAAAGCCTGTAAGCCACATCACCCTTATGCTGAAGTATGGCGTCAACCATATCAAAAATTTTATTTTCCACCTGCATGGAACAGACTGTATCGATAATGTTCCTGTTTACTGCATTGCCATCTCCGGCATAAGCAATACATTTGTCCACTTCGTTCACGATAGTATTAAGATCGTCCCCGACACTTTCTATCAAGTATTCACAGTCTTTTTCAGTTATTCCTTTAGAAACTTTCTTCATACGGCTTACAACAAAAATCTTCAGATCCTGCATGCTAAGCTTATTAAGCTCCATAACCGCACCGGTTTTCTGTATTGCCTTATATAACCTGCTTCTCTTGTCTGTTTCATCGTCCACGATAATTATAGTAGTCGATTCAGGTATTGTCGGTACATAATCGGCAAGCCCGGTATCCTTCTTAAAAGCTGATGCTTTTTCAATGATCACCAGTCTTCTGTCTCCGAAAAACGGCATCGTGTCTGCAAAATCCTTTATTTTCTCCAGATTATCCTGAATATTATCGAAGTATGCAAAATTCAGACTTTCCTGTTCCGGTATTATGGCTTTTTTCAGTTTATCCCTGTAAAGACTTAAGAGATACGGTTCATTTCCCGTTATCAGGTATATTTTTTCAAATTTTCCGCTTTCAATATCCAAGTCTGCTTTTTGTTTCTGCATACCGGCCTCAATATCCTTCCCTAAAATGCTGTACCGGACCCGATCTTTTCACCCATTTTTACCAGGGTCTCATAACCATCCACAGTATTTTTTATAATATCCGCATCAGGTATAACATTTCCTTTTTGAACAAAAAGACAGATTGTAGATCCTCCGAATTCGAAATATCCTTTCTCCTGCCCTTTTTCAACAAATTCGTTTTCAAGATGATTAACGATCCTTCCGACACCCATTGCTCCAACTTCCATCTGAACAATCCTTCCGAAATTGTCAGTATCGATCATTGTATATGCTCTTGAATTCTGTGCAAATACGCTTGTATTCTCTAAAGCGACGGGATTAACCGTATGAAATACTCCCCGGATATAATAATTCTCATACTGATATCCACTGTCAGGGTAACAGTATCTGTGATAATTATCTACGGTAAGCCTTATTACATACAGCCAGCCCCCATAGAATTCTTCAGCCAGTTCCCTGTCAAGCAAAAGCGATTTTACTGAATAATCTATGTTTTTTATGTTTACTACAAGATTCTCAGATATCGGATATACCGTAACCTTTCCATCCGACGGAGAAATAAACGCTCCATTTTCTCTGTCTATTGGCCGCTTTGAAGCTCTTATTTTTCTTGTAAAGAATTCATTATAGCTCTTAAAGTACCTTTTTTTGTAATCATTTATGTTTATATGATTTTTCTTTATAAAACCGTCAATTTTTAATGTGGACAGCCTTGAATTCATATAAATCTCTATGGCACGGGTCACTTTATCAGAGATCATAAATTTTAAAAAGCTTCGTCCGATACGGTTAGTGTAAAGGAACTTTAAGAATTTATCCTGTCCTGTTGTATTAATTATCTCTTTACCGGTTCTGTCTTTATAATTCATACATTCTCCAAAAAAGTCAATGCCACATCGAAAACGTCTTCCGCGTTTCCTTGGTAACAAAACAACGCTCACTTAACTATATGTGTTTTAAGGTGTGAAGAAACATCCTACAAGAATCAATACACCGAAAATGGCTACAGGAATAAGTTTCTTTCCGTTTAATTTGAACATTTTGAAGTTAAATACAAATAAGAAAGCTGTTATAGCAAGTCCAGCTATCATGATTATCGCAAAAGCACTTTTGTCAGCAAAATATCTTGCATTGTAGAGTCCCGGAATGATAAGTGCCGCATTCGTAACAGGCAGTCCCTGATATCCCGTTCTTTTCTTGCTTCCCTCTTTATCCTGTCTTTCTTCTTCTGTAACATTGAAATATGCAAGTCTTATTACTGCACAAAGTCCAAAGATTATGGCAACAGCAAGTCCTATATATTCAATTATTTCATTTTCAGAAAAATATACAGCAATAAAGTAAACCATTACACCGGGCTGGATACCGAAACTGATCAGATCACATAATGAATCGATCTGTATACCAAACTTTTTTTCCTGTTCCGTTCTCTTTCTTGTTCTTGCAACAGGTCCGTCTATCATGTCGCAAAGTCCGGAAACCAGAAGGCATACCAGTGCAGCCTTAAATTTTCCCTGTGATGAAAACAGCATACCCAGACTTGCAGATACAAGACTAAGATATGTTATAACAACCGTGTAATTATAAAATCCTACCATTCCCTTTTACCCTTAAAGCATGTGCTCCCGGGATACCTGCTGCTTCCCACATGTATCCTGAACCTACTAAATCCAGTCAATGCCACCTTTTTAAACAGAGTAGAGAGGCTTTTTAGACTTGTCTTAAATCAGTACGGTATTTTCCTACTTCCCTTCAATCCGAAAATCTAGTATATACTTTATGTTTATACGTGTCAAATAAAATTTTATATTTTTTTAATAAGTTGACACTTTAAACTTTCCTTTTTTATCGTATATGATGGTTATCAAGCCGCTTTCTGCAGTAATATATGTATCCGATCCTGCTTCTTCAAGTCTTTTTAATGTCTCCGAAGAAGGATGTCCGTATGAATTGTTTTTACTGCAGGATATAACTGTCACTTTTGGTTTTATCTTTTCAAGAAGCAGTTCGGATGTCGCATATTTAGATCCGTGATGAGCACATTGAAGTACATCTATCGACTCACCGTAATCAAAATATCGGCAGTATTCACTTTCGGAATAAATATCGGAATCCCCTGTAAAAAGAAAGCAAAAGTTATCTTCTTTTATCTTTGCCACCAACGATGCCTGATTTTTATCTTCATAAATGAATTCTCTGTCCGGAGCAAGAATATCTATAGTAAATCCGTTTTCTTCGGTAAACCTGTCTCCGGCATTAACATATACTATCTCAATCCCATGTTTCTTTGCCAAAGCTATTATTTTCTCATCATCGTCATAATTGGTACCGATAACCAGCTTTTCTATTTTAATCCTACCGTTTTCTATAAGTTCACTTATACCGTTTATATGATCCGAATCGGTATGACTGATAAGGATATAGTTAAGCTTAGAACATCCCTTCCACAATAAAAACGGTTCTATCCTGTATTTCCCGATATTTTTGACATTGCTGCTCCCGCCGTCTGCCAGCAGAGATATGCCCTCGGCCTCTACATACACTGAAAGGCCCTGACCAACGTCAATAAAGCTTGTATAAAAAACATCATTATCCGGTCTGTATAAAACAGTCAGACCTATGATACAGAAATACAAAATAACGGAGACCGTTGTAACGAAATTTCTTATAGCCGCATAGTGACTATCGAATATATACCGTTCCAATTTATTATCATATATATATTTAACTTTAGGCACATCAACAAAATTGTCTAATTTACACTTCTTTTCATATATATAACCGCTTATTATAACCGGGATGAAAAAGATAACATAATATATAATACAACCTGTTATAGTCGGACACCCACAAATGATATCGGAAAATGGCATAGAAAGAAGTATTTCGGCAACCTTATCATAAAGTTCAAGACAGAAATGTGCCGGCCCGCCCATGATACTGCCAAGCATATAAAATATTGCGGTCCCTGAAAAACAGTATACGGTACCGAATATACCGGCAAGCAACCCTGACATAACAATTACAGACATAAACGGGAGCAGTATTGGATTGGCAATAAATGAATATGGTGAGAAAGAATAATATGACCTTAAAATAATTGGAAAGGTTGCGAGTTGGGCATAAATTCCCGGAAAGATATATTTCAAAATCGGATTTTTTATTTTCAGATTCGTACTAATTTCATTACCGGCAAATATTCCGAAAACAGCAAAAAAAGATAATTGAAAACCTGATTCAAACAATTCGGTAGGATTAAAAACAAGAATAATTATTGCAGCAAATCCTGCAGCACTCTGGCCGTCATATGCCATTCCGAGCAGTCTTCCTACAAGCATACAGAAAAGCATTATCACGGCTCTTTCTGTTGAAACAGAGAAACCGGTAAGAGTACCATACAAAAATATAATTGTCAGTGAGAGGAAAATACTTATTTTTAATCTTTTGGTGATTTTTAATAAAAGATTAAATAATCCCAGTCCCAGTAAAGATATATGAAGTCCGGAAATGCTTAAAACATGCGCAATCCCAATTCGCTTATATATATCTTTCGTACTTTCATCAAGTTCAGACCGGTTGCCTGTAAGCATAGCAGACAGAATACCCTTTTCTCCTGAATTGAAAATGACATTAAGTCCATTTTGGAAATTTACGGAAATTTCAAAAAGTGTGTTACGGATTTTATAAATGAGGTCATCAGCCTTATCTATGCCTTCAATGCTGTCAGCATATAATTTCATATTTATATCTTTTGCATAATAGTATTCTCTCTGATCAAACTGTCCGTAATTGGTTGCTTCACTAAATGGGTATAAACTTCCTTTAGCCATTATCTTATCACCAATACATATATCATTCAGATAATCGGAATAAAGAAGCATGCTTGCATCTGACTCAAGAGTATCACCATCATCATATTCTTTTTTTAAGTTTATTTTGGGATTTTCTATAACGAATAAATATTTTTCCTGAGATTGGGATATATCAGTTACTGTTCCACATATTTCCGTGTTTTTCAAAACACTTTCAGGCACATAATTTTTCTCTTCTTTATATATTCTGTCATGTACCTGAATAATACCTAAAAAGAAAGAAAGTATAAAAACAAATAAAATCAAGACTCTTCTGTCCCGGATAGCTTTATCCCAGCATCTGACTGATACCGTTATTCCGGTTATAACAGAAATCGCTAAAAATACATATATTAGGCCGATCTCATATTTTCCTGCAATTATTCTTGCGGATAAGGCTACAGCCCACAAGACAATAGGTCTTGCAAATAATTCCTTAACTCTTTCCAGTAGATTCACCTGCCTTTTCAGTCTCTATAAGTTCAGGACGCAGGGACATAAAGTCATTTATCGGGATTTTTCCAAGACTCTTTCTGTCACTTCCGTTAACAGTAATCCTTACTTTTGTTATACCCGGAAGTTCACATAAAGTATTAACAACACTATATACCGCTACTACGTCTGAAACATTTTCCGGTTTTGATAAAAAGTTCTCATCTAAATCCACATAACAGATACCGTCATAGGATCTTACCTTATTTATCACTGTTTTGGGATTTACAGTTGCCCTTAAATTATTCTGGTTGGTCATAGGACCTGAAATCAAAGTGTTAAGAACCGTCTCTTCCATGTTTTTGGTACCGTCTATAGTAACTTTTGAAGAGGATTCCTTAAGCATCTTTCCGTTTTCATCCGTCAAATATACAGTAACCTTTATACTCTGATTAAGACCTGTTCCGTTTCCTGAATTATCTATAAAATCCTCATCCGTCATCAGTCCAATAGGCATATCTCTTAATATTAAAGGTTCTTCACCGATATTAAACTCAATATATTCTATCTCTTCAAGCTGGGACAATGTCTTTACAACAGATGCTCTGCAAAGAACTTCTGTTATACTGTCCATATTAAGATATTCATTGGAAAAGTTAAGGATAAGCTGACCGTCATCACCTATTTCAAAGGAATTTATCTTGACATTCTCCGGTATAGCACTTATATATGTTTGTTCTTTAGGCGCTGATTTTAAAAGAGTGCAAAGTTCATCTATTTTTTTATTCAATTCTTTTTTCTCAAGGTATATATTCTCCCACTGCAGAGAATCGGCTGTAGAGTTTAAACAGTACACCTTGACCTGTCCCGGGAGCGGTTCAGGATCTACTATCTGTTTTACTTTCTCTTCCGAGCAGGCAACAAAAACCAAGGCGCAAAAAATATTCAGCGCCACAATGAGTATTTTTTTTAACCTGTCCGAAAATTTTTTCATATGTTTATATCATCCCTCTGTGTTTTTTTCAACAAAGGAGAGCGGAACTCTTACCGTAAATGTGGTTCCTTCTCCTTCAGTACTCTCAACCTTAATATTACCGTTATGCATAAGTATAACGCTTCGTGTTATGCTTAGTCCAAGACCTGTACCACCGGTTTTTCTTGCTCTCATCTTATCCACACGGTAGAACCTGTCGAAAATCAATCCTATACTGCTTTCAGGAATGCCAATTCCCGTATCTGCTACTATAACTGTAAAAAATTTATGATCTGAATCCAAAGTAACTTTTACTCTTCCTGCATCTTTGTTATACTTTACGGCATTCTCCACCAGATTTGAAATTGCAAGCATCATTTTAACTTCATCTACCTCTGCGTCAACTTTTCGGTAGCTTTCATATATCAGCTCAACATTTCTGGCCTGTGCAATCGGTTTTATTCTTTTCATTAAGATTTCCAAAAGCTCATTCATGGAAACCATGGCAATATGCATTTCCCCGTTTTTCCTGTCAAGTTTAACCAGTTCAAGCAGGTCAGATATGATCCTGTTCTCTCTGTCAATTTCCGAATTGATATCTCCAAGAAATTCCCTATATACTTCCGGCGCAGCGTCAGGCTGCATAACAAGGGAATCAGCCAAAATTTTTATTGAAGTAAGCGGTGTCTTTAATTCATGTGATACGTTTGATACAAATTCCTGACGTGAATTTTCAATACTGTTCAGTCTCATAACCATGTTATTAAAAGCTTCCGTCATTTCCTCGAATTCGGTAAAACTTTTTATCTCAATATTGTCTTCAAGATAACCGGCACTGATATGGTTGAGGGAATACGTAATCTTTTTTATAGGTTTTGTTACATATCTGCTATGAAATACTGCGATAATAAACACAAAAACAAAACATGGAATAGCTATCAGAAGAAGGCTTTTCCACAGCCGCTCGGTATTATCAAGTTCATTTTTGATGGAAAAAGAAAATAGGATGACGCCGTTTAATGCAGTATCTGCATCATTTTCGTCAAAATCGATAGGGTAATACATCTCTACTTTGGCATTTTCATAGTCAGTATATTCACTGTAATTGTTCTTAAGAGCCTGTATTACCTCTGTTGAGATAAATGTCTTATCCGTCTCAATATTGAAAGTGTCGGATATGCATTTTAGAGTTGAATCTATAACAAGTATCCTGCCGTCATATTTATTGGCCATTATACTCATTTCCCTGGTTATTCCGGTATTCTCACTGCTGTTAGCCAGATAAGCATTGGAATAAATTCTTCTGGCAAGTTCCTCGGAATACTGTTTTACGTCATTTATTTTTTTATCCGTAAGTTCAGTCCTTTCCAGAGAAACTGCCGCAAAGATAATAATAACGCAGGCCAGACCAAATGCCAATATGTCTGTTAAAAACGTAATAAGCTTTAGATTTTTGAATCTTCTGAAAAATCTCTTAATCATGGAAATAATACCCGGCTCCCCACTTTGTAAATACATATTTAGGATTACTCGGGTTTTCTTCTACCTTCTCTCTAAGTCTTCTGACATGAACGTCAACTGTTCTGACATCCCCGGGATATTCATCGCCCCATACTATCTTCAGCAGCTCTTCCCTGCTGTATACAGTATTGGGATGACTTAATAAAAGATCAAGGATATCAAATTCTTTTGCGGTGAGATTAATATTCTTTCCTGAAATTGTAACAAGTTTATTTCTGCGATCCATTTTTAGTGAACCATAGTTAAAATAATCACTTTCTTTAACAAATCCGGAGGTATTGTTTCTTCTCATAACAGCCTTGATCCGGGCTTTTACTTCCATAATGTTAAAGGGTTTTGTAATATAATCATCTGCACCATATTCAAGTCCGAGTATCTTATCGCTGTCTTCTGATTTGGCAGTAAGCATGATGATAGGCATATTTGAAAATTCCCTTATCTGTTTACATACCTCATATCCGGAAAAAACAGGCAGCATAACATCAAGCAAAATACAGTCATACTGCTTCTGTTTAGCCATTTCTATTGCCTGCTGTCCGTCATAAGCACAGTCAACCTCCATTTTATCCTGTGTAAGATTGAACTTAATGCCTTTAACGATCAATTCCTCATCATCAACCACAAGAATCTTCGCTGCCATTTTACCTCCCTTTAAGCTTCAGACATATATATAGTCTTTTATCTTAGAAAAAATCCCCTGTTTTATGCCCTTAACTTTCATTATATCTTCAATTCTCTTAAATCTTCCGTTTATTGTCCTATAATCTATAATATCCTGGGCTCTTTTTTCTCCAATCCCATTCAGCTTCATAAGTTCTGTTTTATCAGCTATATTGATATTTAACCGGCCGTTTTCATCATAAAGTTTATCAGATTCCTTTTTTATCTCGGTCTCATACTCACCCTGCTCATTTTCAGGACCGGGCTTTTTATCATCCGCTGCTTTTCCCGTATCAGTCTCAATGCTACTCTGTCCATTATCTGTTTCTTTCCCACTCCCGGCTACAAGATTATCCGATTTTTTCTTGATATCTGTTATATCATCGGACTTTTCGTTTTCTTGATCCCGAGAATTTTTTACCGATCCTGATTCATATTCCGTTTCATTTTCAGCTGAATACTTACCATTACCGTTATACCAGTATATAAAGCCCAGAATTACCAGCAAAACAGCTCCGGCTGTTTTTACCAGTTTCTTTATTTTCTTCTGTTTAAGTTTATCATTTTTCTTTTGTGCATCTGTGCGCATACTACTCTCCTTACCATAATATTACATTTTTGTTAAGAAAACAAGCAAAATTTATTTTTTTATTGCAATTTTTTTTAAAATCTATTATGATTATAAAACAAATTGAACAGGATTATACTTCCTGCATTCTAAGAAATATGGGGTAAATACTATGACTATAACCGAAAAAGCTATGCTTTTAAAGAAGGACAGTACCCGTTTGGCAGCCGCCGGGGTCGACCTGAGAAACAAAGCTCTTAATGATATCTGCAACGCTCTTATTGACGGATCGGCAGAAATCTTTGAAGCAAACAAGAAAGATTTAAAGGATGCTGAAGAAAACGGTCTTGCTCCTGCTGTTATGAAAAGACTTAAATTTGATGAGAATAAACTTCATGCATCCGTCGAAGGAATAAAAGCTCTTATCGGATTAAAGGATCCGCTTAATATTATCACGCTTAAGCGCCAGCTTGATGAGGGACTTACCCTTGTACGTTCCACATGCCCTATAGGTGTTATAGGTATGATATTTGAAGCACGTCCTGATGCCCTCATTCAAATTTCAACTCTATGTATAAAAAGCGGAAACTGTTGTATATTAAAAGGCGGCAGTGAAACCAAAAGGACTAATAAGGCACTTTTTGATATAATATACAAAGCTGCCTGTCTTGCCGGCCTGCCTGAAGGCTGTATGGCTCAGGCTGAAGAAAGGTCCGAAATAAATGAGCTTCTTACCTGTGATAAATATGTTGATCTGATAATACCGAGAGGTTCTAATTCTTTTGTCAGATTCTGTATGGATAATACTAAAATACCTGTAATGGGACACGCTGACGGCATATGTCATATATACGTCTCAGCTGAAGCCGATCCCGATATGGCAATTTCATGTATAATTGACGCAAAGACCCAGTACAGTGCTGTTTGCAATGCTGTTGAAACCGTTCTTGTGGATAAATCGATTGCAGAAAAATTCTTGCCCCTGCTTTCAGAAAGCCTTAAAAAGGCAAGAGTTAAACAAAATGGAAATGCCGAAGTTCAAAAGATCATATATTGTAACCTGATAGATGAAGACGGCTATAAGAAAGAATACCTTGATAAAGAAATTTCTTTAAAAATTGTTTCTGGAATTGATGAAGCGATCAGCCATATAAACACTTACGGCTCACATCATACGGACTGTATAATAACGAAAAATGAATCACTTAAAGAATACTTCTTTACAATGGTAGATTCAGCAAATGTATATTGCAATTGCTCTACAAGATTTGCGGATGGATTCCGCTATGGATTTGGTGCAGAAGTAGGCATCAGCACCGGAAAAATGCCTCCAAGAGGTCCTGTAGGACTTGAAGGTCTTGTTACATATAAATACAAACTGACCGGTGAAGGTCATATCGTAGCTCCTTATTGTGACGGAACTAAGAATTTCAATTTCGAAGATTTACAATAAATGCTAAATATTAACAAATAAAACTACTAAGACATATAACGAGTGTAAGCGAAGATCCCCAATCTTTCTTTAAAGTCTTCGCTTACGCTCGATTTTTTATTTAACAGATTTTTTCATATCTCAACCTAATATTTGGCAGTTCTTTAATCTCATATTGATATGCCGTATCCCATCCTTCTCCCTGTTCGGGAAGATTCTCACCTGTAGCGGGAGGAGCAAAAATATTAAGATTGATTTTACAGCCGTTTTTAAGCCTTTTATTAAAGAATGCCGGCATAAAATCTACAAACTTAACTCCGGGTGCTTTATAGAACCATGTTCCGTTAAGTTCCATTATAAGATTTGCTTCTAAAAGGCTTCCTTCAAATAATGCCTCAGCAAAAACAGGATCCTTCTCAAAATCCAATTCAATCGCGATGCCTTCTGCATCTTCCGAACTTCTCCAGTTAAGCGTCAGAGGAAGTTTTACATTCCTGCCGATCGTAATTTCCGGTTTAAAGAAATCATCACTTATTATTTCTTTATACGCTTTAAGCATGGGCTGTTCAATACCGACATCAGGATTATTGGGATCCGTTATCTCAAGTCCAAGTCTTCCGTCATCACGGAACTGATAGAAGCAGAAACCTGAAAGCCATCTGTCCTTCTCATTCTTTATGAGTTTACAGAAATCTTTCATTATCTTTACCTGAGCATAAGGTCCTGTTACATCCCCATCAGCATTGAGTTCGGAAAGAACCATGGGTTTAATTTTGCCGTTATTCAGAGTTTTCAGCCTGGCAAAGGTTTTCTTTGCCATTTTATAAACATAGTTGGCCGGCAGTCTCATATGCTTGTCATTGTCTTTTTCTGCAACTTCGTACGGCCATCCCCAGTTAAGGGCTATATACTTATCAATGGACCAGATTTCTGTTTCCTTAAAAGCGGTGAGGAATTCATCTTCCCTGTCAATCTTTTCGGAGTCTTTGTCCTCTGCGGCCCCGGCACAAAGTATCATAGAAACATTTGGAGCATATTCTTTTACTATCCTGTGAAAGCGAACATAAAAATCTGCTATTTCCTGATAATCAGCCCGTTTGTTAAACGAAAACCAGTTCCCGGTACATTCATGATTCAGTCTCAGCATCATATTACCGAATGGTTTCAGGTCTTTAGCTACACCGATTATCTGTTCATCCGAAACCTTAGGGTCGCATGTCAGAGTCAATATAACATCCTGTCCGTGTTTTCTGATATCACGCATGCATGTAAACGGTTCACCCTCCGTATTTCCATCTATACCGCCAAGATACGGAAAATAATTATCGTAAGGATAGTCCCATGCAAAACCTACATCCATGTCTTTGTAAGCATCCTGAGCGCGCAAGGGCCATGTTTTATCATTCGGATAATAACAGTACATTATATTTACGGCCCGATGCAGACGTCCAAGTTTCTGTAAAATATAATCCTGTCCGACATACTGCCCGCGTTCGCTTCCATCTGACAGATCAACGGCACAACATGCAGGATTAAGCTTTATTCCTTTAATTTTCGCCATTACTCCTCCTAAATATTCAGTCCGTTTAACGGAGTAGATTATTCATCAGCTTTCTTCTTTACAAGTTTTTTTACATTAGACGAGGATCCGGCTGAAGCTGCCTTAATTGCAGCCTTTCTTGACTGTGCTGCAGGCTTGATCGCTCCTGATACAGTCTTTCGCTCTCCGGCATTTTTTATCATCTTTTTGATTGTTTCCTCATTAGGAGTATTAGCCTCTCCATCATCAATAATATGTGTTCCCATGCTTCTTTTCTCCTTGTTAAACTGTTTTCCCAAAAGACTCATAAACATCGGTGCTGCAGATGAGAGGATATTGGAAGTATTTGCGCTGTTAACACCGGTTGCCGCAGCAACATTATCACTTCCGTCCTTTCCGAGAAGATGTCCCACAATCTTTGCTCCGTCAAGCAAATCCACTTTTCCGAAGAAAGATGATACATTTGATGTATCACTTTCGGCATGTTGTGACAAAGCATTAACAAATCCCTGTGATGTACTTTCATCAGTATTCTGTTTATCTGCTCCGCTTAAAAACTGAGGAAGAGCTGAAGAAAGAACATTCTTGATATCAAAAGATGACGCTCCGGTCTTTTCAGCTATGCCGCTTATTCCCTCCTTGCTCAAAATAGTTCCGAAGATCGATGATAAATCCATAATTAATTTGCTCCTTTCCCTATGACAGTTAATATATTACTCGTAATCAACTACATTAACCCATTTCATTAACAGTTCCATTTCTTCCTCATGTCCTTTTACCGACTGAGATGCTGCGACTATAGGAATCCATTTCTGTACATACTGCATAGCCGTATCGCTTTTCTTACAAAACAGTTTAAGATATTTTTCTCCTGTTTCCTGATCATTGTTCAGCCAGAAAAGCAGGTATGTACGAGCTGCATCGGCTGAAGCGTTTCCCTGTGTTGCATGTGCCCAGTCAAGAATAAACATCGTTCCGTCATCCTTAACTATAATATTGGATGGATTAAAATCTCCATGACATACTTTCACATGTTTGGGCATTCCCTCTAATCTTGTATGCAGTTCATATCTTGTAGTGGCATCCAGTGTAGTTGCACTTATTTTTCTGTTCATCTTATCTTTAAGCTTATTAAGCAGGGGACAGCGTTTTGATTGTACCTCAAGCTGAAGGTCCACAAATTTCTCAAGATATTCATCTTTCTTTTCCGGATGTTCAGCCATAAGCTTGTCAAGAGGTGTACCTTCAATATAATCACTGACAATAGCCCATTTACCGTCTATTACGGTTACTTCCCTTAGTTTGGGTATATTAAGTCCTGTTTCTTCTATTCTTGCAGTAATAAGTGCCTCATTTAAAACATCTGCTTTCGAATAACTTTCATCAAATACTTTAACACATGCATCTCCGTCACGGTAAAGTACTTTGTTTTTTCTAACAGATATAACATTTTTTAAGTCCATACTTCCTCCTTAGTCAATGTCACCTTGAAAACGCATATAGCGTTTCCTCGGTAACAAAACGCTGCTCCGCATCTATTTTGTTATGATATTCTTGAACACATTATCTATAAATGTCTGTTTTTAGACATCCTCATGTTTTCCGTAATATGCATTTAAAAACATCTGCTTAATTTCAGAAATAAGCGGATATCTGGGATTTGCGCCGGTACACTGGTCATCAAAGGCCTGCTCCGACATCTCATCAAGGGTTTTTAAAAACTCCTCTTCATCAGGAACGTAATCCCGGATAGACTTCTTGATACCTATTTTTTCTTTCAGATCGTTTACAGCTGCAATAAGTGCTTCTGTCTTTTCTTCATCGGTATTTCCGTCAAGTCCGAGATATTCGGAAATTTCTGCATAACGCTTTAATGTATGCGGATGATCATATTGTGAGAAAGTTCCCATCTTGGTAGGTGCTTCTTTTGAATTAAAGCGGATAACTTCTTCAAGCATCAATGCATTCGCAACACCGTGAGCAATATGATGATATGCACCAAGTTTATGAGCCATTGAATGACATACTCCGAGGAATGCATTTGCAAATGCCATTCCCGCAAGTGTGGCAGCATTTGCCATCTTTTCCCTTGCCTCTGTATTTGTTCCGTCTTCATAAGCCACGGGCAGATATTTAAATATCACTTTAAGAGCCTGAAGAGCAAGACCGTCTGTATAATCGGTAGCAAGCATTGAAGCATAAGCTTCAAGTGCGTGAGAAACAGCATCGATTCCCGAAGCCGAAGTAAGTCCTTTTGGAGCTGTCATCTGAAAATCAGCATCAACTATCGCCATCTTAGGCAGTAATTCATAATCAGCCAAAGGATACTTTATTCCGTTAGATTCATCGGTAATTACCGCAAACGGAGTAACCTCTGAACCTGTTCCGGCAGAAGTAGGGATTGCAACAAAATAAGCTTTATCGCCCATATGCGGGAACTTATATATTCTCTTTCTTATGTCAACAAAGCGCATCGCCATATCGGCAAAATCTGCTTCCGGATGTTCATAAAGAAGCCACATGATCTTTGCGGCATCCATGGCCGAACCACCGCCGATGGCAATTATAACATCAGGTTCAAAGCTTTCCATAAGCTTGGCACCAGCTTTTGCGCTCTTCAATGTAGGGTTGGGTTCAACATCGCTGAATGTAGTATGAACAATTCCCAGACTGTCAAGCTTATCCGTAACGGGTTTACACATACCTGATTTGAAAAGAAAACTGTCGGTAACGATAAATGCTCTCTTTTTATTCAGATCGGTTTTTAGTTCCTCAAGTGCTAAACCGGTACATCCTTTCTTAATATATACCTTTTCCGGTACCCTGAACCACAGCATGTTTTCTCTCCTTATGGCAACAGTCTTAATGTTTAGAAGGTGTTTAATTCCAACATTCTCACTTACCGAATTGCCTCCCCATGTTCCGCATCCGAGTGTCAGTGAAGGAAGCAGTTTAAAATTGTACAAATCACCTATACCGCCATGGGATGAAGGAGTATTGACAACTATACGGCAGGTTTTCATTCTCTCTTTAAACTCATCGAGAATATCCTGTCTCTTATCTATATCAATGTAAATAGATGAAGTATGCCCATATCCTCCGTCAGCAATAAGTCTTTCTGCTTTTGAAAAAGCATCCTGAATATCAGCTGCTCTGTACATAGCAAGAACGGGACTGAGTTTTTCATGCGCGAATTCTTCTGATATATCAACCGATTCAACTTCTCCAATAAGGACCTTTACGGTATCAGGAACGGTTATTCCTGCCAGTTCCGCAATTTTAGACGCCTTCTGACCAACGATTTTTGCATTAAGCGAACCGTTTATAATAATAGTCTTGCGAACTTTTTCAGTTTCTTCCGGATTTAAGAAATATGCACCTCTGTATCCAAACTCAGTCTTAACCTTGTCATAAATATCGTCAAGGACTATAACAGACTGTTCTGAAGCACATATCATGCCGTTATCAAATGTTTTAGAGTGCATGATTGAATTTACGGCAAGAACTATATCTGCACTTGAATCAATTATCGCGGGAGTATTTCCGGCACCTACTCCAAGTGCCGGCTTACCCGATGAGTATGCGGCCTTAACCATGCCCGGACCGCCTGTAGCCAGGATAATATCGGCCGATTTCATGATCAGATTTGTCATTTCAAGTGAAGGAACATCGATCCAGCCTATGATGCCTTCCGGAGCACCGGCTTTCACTGCTGCTTCAAGTACAATACGCGAAGCTTCTATAGTTGACTTTTTTGCTCTTGGATGAGGACTGATGATGATGCCGTTTCTCGTCTTCAGACATATAAGAGTCTTAAATATAGCCGTAGAAGTAGGATTCGTAGTCGGAATGACCGCTGCCACAAGGCCTATGGATTCTGCAATCTTCTGTATCCCCATTGCCTTATCCTCTTCGATAACTCCGCAGGTCTTGGAATCTTTATAAGCATTATAAATGTATTCACTGGCAAAGCTGTTTTTTATAACCTTATCTTCTACACAGCCCATACCTGTTTCTTCAACTGCCAGTTTTGCCAATGGCAGCCTGGCTGAGCATGCTGCCGTTGCTGCTGCTTTAAAGATTGCATCAACCTTTTCCTGTGAAAACTCGGCAAATTCATTCTGAGCCTTTCTCACCCTTGCAATAAGTTCTTCAAGTTTTTCAACACTGTCAACTGTAAATTGCTGTTCCATCTGATGCTCCTTTTTCTTTTATTTATTTTTTTACTTTACTGTATTAACTATACCTGCAAAAACAGGAGTACCTGTCTCGGTATCCATGATTGCAAAAGCAAAAGGTCTGTTAAGAACAACTTTTTTCTTTGCATCAGGACCGATTGAGATTGCGTTTTTCTCCATAACAACAATTGTTGAAGCTGCTGCCTTGGTACCGTTCTCATCCAGGTCAATGTGTGTTTTCTGTATTACCTTTCCGATGTGAAGACCGTTTTCATATCCGCTTGTTTCCGGATCAAGCATGGTTGAAAAATCAGCACTCATTGAAAATGCTTCTGTCATACCCATTGCTTTAAGCATATCATTCATCTCAATATCATAATCAAATGAAAATGCAGGAATAATAGTATCTACTTCAACATCTGTCAGGCTTTTATAAAACTTTGTTATCGCGTCATCAGAAAGGCTTGAAACATAATCATTTATCGATATCTTAGCATTATTGGGAAGAATTGCCATAAATGCATACTTTTCGCCCTCATAATATTTCAGGAAACCTTTCTCGGATTCTGTCTCAAAATACTTCTTTTCCTCTGATGAAAGCATTTTTGCAGTTTCGGATTCACCGGCATAATTCTTGAAATTTCCGTTTTCATTTATCTGTCCAGACTTATACTCATCTTTCCATTTTCCGTTAAATGCCAAAGCGTTAATAAGAAGCATTACGGTATCATCTGAAAACCTGTCTATGGCATTATTTATCATTCCATCGGTCTTATTGGAAATCCATGAATTAATCTCATCTTTTGCAGCATCGTTAAATGGTCTGGTTTCTGCCGCAGCATCAAGATATTCCCTTAAAACACCAAGGAATTCTTCGTTAATCTTTATATTATCCTGTTTTAAACTATTTTCATTAATCCAAACAGAATTGGCAATACTCATCACATCTTCGCTTTTAAGAGCGTTCATATAATAGTTTGCAAATTTCAGCATATCAATCTTGGAAACATCTTTTTTAATCAGTCCGACAATCTGACTGTAGGTGTTTCCTTCAGCTCCTGAAGCTGCCATATCCAGAGCAAACATAAGAGAAGCAGGTGAAATCATCACATTCTTTCCCTTTGTTTCAGCTGTAAGGGCTGTTTTTAATGAGCGAAGGGCAAAATTCCCAAAACAAGAAGTTATTTCGGGATCTGCAGTCTTGTTTTCCTTTAACTCAGTTTTTACCAGATCAAAAAATTCCGATTTTACCTTATTAACTACTTCCGATACTGCAGAACTCTGTGCAACCACAGGACCGGTTTCTTTTGAACAGGAACACATGCTTACCGTCATCACAAGGATTAAGATCATACTTATTATTTTCTTCATATTATCCTCCATTATCCCTCATAATACATTGTATTATGACTTATTTTTGTTTTCATGAATTAGACGACATGAGAAATAAACCGGTTCCATTTTTTACCAGTATGCATGTCAATGTCACCTATAAAAACACCTTTCAGCGTCACCTCGGTAACAAAACGATGCTCTGCATCTTCTATTTTGTCATACTCTCCTATTCCACGCAACAATTGATGCGTACTGGTTAGCAAACTCATCTGTTGAAACTCCGCATTCTTTACACTTAACATGATAATATGTATGAAGCCCGTCAGAGCAGTCTATTCTGTCAATTATATGGATGTCATCCGACCCGCAAAACGGACATTTCTTTAATCCTTTATCCATACTTTATACCCCCTTTTAATACCTTCACAATATCCTTCTCTTGTTTTAGATTATCTCTATCTGACACATTTTCATAGTCTCAAGTGCCGCCTTGTGACTTTCAGGAGTAACTCCGGCACAGCATGAAGCATCAACTGTGATCCTTGTTTCCGGGAACATTGCCTTCAGAATGAGTGCGTTCGAAACTACACAGATATCTGTACAAAGCCCTATCAGTTCAATTTCATCCACAGTATCCAGATCAAATACTCCCCAGTTAAAATATCCAAATGTATTTTTCTCGATAACCATTCCTTCACTTACCTGTATCTCTTCAGGAATTTCCCATCCGTCAGTCCCCTTTATACAATGAATAACCGGAAGATGCTTTCCTTCATTTGTATTCATATAATTTTCTTCATGAGTATCCTTGGTATAAAAGATTTCCCAGCCGTTTTCCCTATATTCACCTATTTTTTTTATAACGTTGGGAACTATCGCTACGGCTTCCTTTGTACCCAGGCTTCCGTCAATAAAGTCTTTCTGCATATCAACCACGATCAATGCCTTTTTCATAAGTCACCTCCGTCATCTTTTGGAAAGTTCTTCAACTATATCCTCCCAGTCAACTTTACATTCAACCATGAGAACTGTCATATGATACAGAAAATCGGCAATTTCATATTTTACTTCTTCTTTTTGAGGATTTTTAGCCGCAATGACAATCTCAGTAGCCTCTTCTCCGCACTTCTTAAGTATTTTATCTATTCCTTTATCAAACAGATAATTGGTATATGAACCCTCCTTGGGGTTTATCTTTCTGTCGATTACAACATCATACAGATTTTTAAGTACCGCATAAGGATTTTTTTCATCATATTCATGCTTAAGCATTTCGTTAAAGAAGCATGAACGATTCCCTGTATGGCACGCAGCACCTATCTGATCTACCTTTGCAAGAAGAGTGTCTACGTCACAGTCGGCTATAAGTTCTTTTACATATTGGAAATGACCGGAAGTTCCGCCTTTTATCCATAGTTCTTTACGCGATCTTGAAAAATATGTCATAATACCGGTCTCAATAGTCTTGTTAAATGCTTCTTCGTTCATATAAGCAAGCATCAAAACTTCATTATTCCTGTAATCCTGTACTATAACCGGAACCATTCCGTCACTGTTTTTCTTAAGATCTGAGAATTTCAGTTTACTGTCAAAAGTATTTACATCAATTCCTTCTGCTTTAAGATTTCTTTTCACTTTCATTATGCCGCTTCCTGCAGAAATACTCTCTCCGTCTGTAAACGGAGTCTCAGTAGGAAGAGGCTTTGCTGCATAATAATTTGTTGCAACTCCGACAACATTATCCATACTGATAAGTGACATAATATCATTTCGGATCAGACTGTCCCTTATCATTACGGGAACTTTCATCTCCTTTATGGTCTTCTTGAGTTTTTCGGATATTTCAACATGTTTAAACAAAAGCCCGCCATAATATTCTGAGCCAATAATCTCCTCATTTTCAAAAAAATCAGTACCTGTAGACGGACACATATCAACTTCAATGATTATGCTTTCTCGCCCGAATCTCTCACAGCCCTGTTTTATAAGATCTGTTCCTTTTATATCCCTGTACTGAAGCACAACGCTTTTTGCTCCGGTATAAAATGCTTTTTTAATATCCTCAAATCTCTTAACTCTTGTACCTATGATCACAGGAATATCTACACGCCTTACCACTTCTTTAACTAAAGCCAGCAGGCTTTCCCGTTCTTCTTCCGATTCAGCTGCACTGTATATAAAGAGTTCGTCAGCCCCTGCGTTTTCATACTCTCTTGAACTCGTTACACAGCTTTCAATTGTTTCATTCTCACTATTTATATATGTTATTATCTTTTTCATTGAATCCCCTTTTTATCTATTGATGAATACTTTTTAAGAACACGTTCAAGATTTATCTTTCCTTCGTAAATTGCCTTGCCGGTTATTACACCTTCAACACCTTTTTCAGCTATACGGTCTATATCATCTTCCGATCCTACTCCGCCGGATGCTATGATATCAAGTCCTGTTTCCGATACAAGCCTTGAAGTATAGTCAAAATCCGGTCCCGTAAGCATCCCGTCTCTTGAAATATCGGTATATACAACTGTTTTCAAACCATACCCTTTAAACTGTAAAGCCAGCTCGATGATATCCATGTCACTTTCTTTTTCCCATCCGGAAACGGCTGCCCTGCCGTTTCTGCCATCAAGACCGGCAACAATATGTTCTGCTCCGAAATTTTCTATTGCTTCTTTTACAAATTCCGGCTCTTTAACAGCCTTTGTCCCGATAATGACACGGGCAACTCCTGTCTGAAGTTTTTTCTCTATATTGTTCAGAGTTCTTATTCCTCCGCCTGTCTGTACGGGAAGACCTGTTTCCCGGGCTATATCAGAGATTACTTTGGCATTTACGCTGTAGCCCTCGAGAGCTCCGTCCAGATCGACAACATGTATGTATTCTGCTCCTTTTTCTTTAAATCCGAGCGCAACTTTGACCGGATCGTCATTATATACAGTCATATCTGCAAATACTCCCTGACGAAGCCTTACACATTTTCCACCTCTTATATCGATTGCGGGATAAATCCTCATATTCTTATTCTCCTTAGTATCATATTCATTAAAGTATACCACATTTCAGCCAGGTATAGCAAGCAAAAAATATAATTGTTTCAAGGTTTTAACCAAAAATTTAGTTATTATGCTTCTTTATCCGATTGACTTATACTTTTATTTATGAAATAATGATGATGTCGTGTGTAGTGTCAATGTCACATTGAAAACGCTATCAGTGTTTTTGAGGTAACAAAATGATGCTCCGCATCTTCAATTTTGTTTTATTTTACTTGGAGTGAATTAATATGAAAAGTGCAGCAATAATTGCAGAGTATAATCCGTTTCATAACGGACATGAATATATGATAAAAAAAGCAAGAGAGCTTATCGGTGCAGATATAATTATTATACTGATGAGTGGTAACTTTGTACAGCGAGGGGCTCCGGCTGTCTGTGACAAGTATCTGCGTACACGTATGGCTCTTTCATGCGGAGCAGATATTGTTTTTGAACTGCCCGTAAAGTATGCACTCTCTAATGCGGAACAGTTTGCTGATGGCGGCGTACGGCTCCTCTGCAGCCTAAAAGGAGTTGATTTTCTCTGTTTTGGCAGTGAATGCGGTGACATCACTGCTTTAACTGCCCTTTCGGAAACCATTGAAGAGTTTTCACATTCGGAGCCATTTAAAAACGATCTAACCCAAAAAATCAAAAACGGCATGTCCTATCCTGCCGCCTTCTGTGAAACAGCTTTAACTTTTGCCGGAGAAGATTCAAATCTGCTTCGGTCACCTAATAACCTGCTTGGGCTCGAATACCTCCGAGCCCTCTTAAGGTTAAAAAAAGAAAAAAATTTCTGTTCCATGCCGTATCCCATTACCATAAAAAGAGAAGGTGACAGTTATACAGAAACCGTTATCTCCGCTATGCCATCTGCAACAGCTGTCAGGAATGAACTTCTAACAGGTATGACAGGAATTACGAATGCCGTACCCGAAAAAGTACTTAAACTTTTATCTGCAGAATCTGGTAAAACGTTTCCTGTTACAGAAGATGATTTTAATGATATTCTTTTCTGCAAGCTCAACTGTACCAGTGATAACGATCTTTTAAAAATACCTGATGCAAATCCCGATCTGATAAGAAAACTTATCGGTTTCAGAAGAAAAAAGATCAGTATTTCAGAACTCATACCGATGCTAAAAAGCAAATGTTTTACTTACACTGCTATCAGCAGAACATTATTCAAAATAATTCTTGAACCGTATTATTCAAATGCTGTTAATTGTTCGTTTAAACATTCTAAACCTTATTTACGGCTATTGGGATTTAAGAAAGAAGCCTCTTCTTTTCTCCGCAGTCTTAGATACTCCGAAACATGTTCCGTAATTACAAAACCTTCGGATGCAGATCTGTCAGATCCTTCATATATGCTTGATATATATGCATCCGGTCTTTATTGCCAAGTTTATTCAAACAAATACAGAACCGGCTTTACAGAAGAACTGAAAACCGGTCCTGTTATAATGGACTAAACAAACTATTTATTATAGACTGCCTTTTGTTGACAGTATTCCGGATACTCTTGGATCTATGCTTTTTGCTTCATCCACAGCTTTAGCAAAAGCTTTAAAGGCCGCTTCGGCTATATGGTGATTATTTGTTCCGTCAAGCTGCTTTAAGTGCAGATTCATTCCTGCAGAATATGATACCGCATAGAAAAATTCATGTATCAGTTCGCTGTCAAGCTCGCCGATCCTTGGTATCGTAAACTGAAGTCCGTAATTTAAGTATGGCCTTCCGCAAAAATCAACAGCTGCAAGTACAAGAGTCTCATCCATTGGAAGTACAGCACTCCCGTATCTTTTTATACCGGCCTTGTCACCAAGCGCATTCTTTAATGCCTCTCCGAGAACTATACCCGTATCCTCCACTGAATGATGTCCGTCAACATTCAGATCGCCTTTTACTTTTACATTTAGATCAATGAAACTGTGTTTTGCAAAACTGTTCAGCATATGATCAAAAAAACCGATACCGGTATCAATATCTGCTTTACCTGTCCCGTCAAGGTTCAGGCTTATGCTGATATCAGTTTCTTTTGTTTTTCTTTCTATCTGAGCTGTTCTCATAAATATCTCCCACCGGTTCTATAAACTGTCAATATCACTCAAATCTTACTGCAACGGAATTTGCATGTGCTGTAAGTCCCTCGGCCTTTGCAAATCTTTCGATATCCTCATGTACAGGAAGTAGTGCCTCTCTTGAATAACATATTACACTTGATTTCTTGATAAAATCATCAACGGAAAGTGCCGAGAAGAATCTTGCCGTTCCGTTTGTAGGCAATATATGATTGGGGCCTGCAAAATAGTCTCCAAGCGGCTCGCTTGAATACTGTCCCAGGAAAATCGCTCCCGCATTTCTAATCTTTGTAAGTGTGACAAACGGATCCGCAGTCAGTATTTCCAAATGTTCAGAAGCAATTTCATTTACAGCTTCTATTGCTTCATCCATACTGTCTGCAACAAGAATATAGCCGTAGTTTTCCAGTGATTTCTCAATTATTTCCTTTCTTGACAGTGTTTCTGTAAACTTCTTAACCTCATCAGAAACTTTTTCTGCAAGATCCATATCGGTTGTTATAAGGATCGCCGAAGCCAGCTCATCATGTTCTGCCTGGCTTAAAAGATCGGCTGCAACATATCTGGGATTAGCTGTTTCATCAGCAAGAACAAGAATCTCACTCGGACCTGCGATGGAATCTATTCCAACATTTCCGTAAACTCTCTTTTTAGCAAGTGCCACATAGATATTTCCGGGGCCTACTATCTTATCAACCTTTGGAATGGATTCTGTACCGTAAGCCATAGCAGCAATTGCCTGTGCGCCGCCTGCTTTAAATATCCTGTCTGCACCTGCTTCCTTTGCCGCAACAAGAATGGCATTATTTACCTTACCTAAAGCCGAAGGAGGGGTACACATAATTATGTTAGTAACACCTGCCACCTTTGCCGGAATTATATTCATAAGTACCGATGAAGCAAGTGCTGCCTTTCCGCCCGGAACATATACACCGACTTTCTCTATAGCGGTGATCTTCTGTCCTAAGAAAATTCCATTATCCTGAGTATCAAACCAGCTCCTCTGTTTTTGTTTCTCATGGAATTTCTTAACATTTGCTGCTGATTTTCTTATAGTTTCAAGGAGAGCGGGATCTATAGTCTCGTATGCTTCCTTAAATTCTTCTTCGGTAACCTCTATGGTCTCAGAAGAAAGCTCACATTTGTCAAACTGTTTTGTATAATCAAACAAAGCCCTGTCTTTACCGGCTCTGATATTCTCAATAATCTGAGCCACTGTATTTTCATACTCGGTATATTGTGAAGGGCTTCTTTTTAAAAGCTTTACCAGCAAATCCTTCTTTGATTCAGCATCCAATTTAACTATTTTCATAATGATCCTCCCTTAGATTATTTTTTTCATGTCATTTATAAGCTTTGAAACCCTTTCCTGTTCCATTTTCATGCTTACCTTATTAACAACTACTCTTGCCGAAAGCGGCATTATCTCTTCAAGAACAGCTAATCCGTTTTCCCTTAAAGTAGACCCCGTTTCAACTATATCAACAATTACTTCCGACAATCCTACAATAGGAGCCAACTCTATAGAACCGTTAAGTTTTATGATTTCCACTGTCTGATGTTTCTTATTCAGGAAATATTCTTTGGCTATCTTTGGGTATTTTGTAGCTACTCTTATAGGTGAACCATTATTTAACAGTTCTTTTGCACTATCGGGTCCTGCTACACACATTCTGCATTTCCCGAGTTTCAGATCAAGTACTTCATACAGGCTTCTGCCTTCTTCAACAATAGTATCTTTTCCCACGATTCCAATATCAGCTGCACCATACTCGACATATGTCGGAACATCATTTGCTTTGGCAAGGAAAAACCTGAAACCATTTTTCTCATCTTTAAATATCAGTTTTCTTGTATCAGGGTCTTCCATTTCATCACAACTGATGCAAAGCTGATTTAGAATTTTCATCGATTGTTTTGCAAGCCGCCCTTTCGCAAGAGCTATTGTAATATATCTCATATAATAACCTTTCCGTGACAATAATTTAAGTTTACGTGTTTAAGTAAAGCTTTATTCCATAACGATCATACAGCTCTTGCCACTTTCTCTTAATTCCATAGCCTTTTTTATTGCACTTACGGCATCGTCACCGGCGACAATTTTTTCTATATCTTTTCCTTTTTTTGTCAACAGCCCCTGGCGTGACAATGCTATCTGGAGTTTATCCATTACTATAGCCATACCAACTGCTGCAGCATCTTTCCCAAACTGCCCGACAAGTCTGTCATATCTTCCTCCGGAAGCTATCGGCTCACCGATATCATAGGTAAATACATTAAAAATTATGCCGGTATAATAACTGTATTTGCTAAGCATACCGAGATCAAATCCTATATATCTGTCATATCCGTATGCTTTCATAAGTTCTCTTAAACTTTTAAGATATTCTATGGCTGCCAAAGCATCTTTGTTCGTCGTAATCTTTTCTATGCTGTCAAGGCTTTCAGCTCCACCGAACATTTTCGGAAGCATTGCAAATACTTCCTTAAGCTCATCACTGACATTTTCTTCTTTTAAGAAATCTTCTATACCGAAGGAATTCTTGTCGATAATATAATGTCTTAGTTTATAAACCTTATCTTCATCAAGTCCTGCTTCAGAGACCAAAGCTTTAAAAAAATGTACGTCGCCGATATCTATCCTGAATTCTTTTAATCCCGAAGCGAGCAGACAGTCTACGGTAACAGCAAGCATCTCAGCGTCTGCCATGATTGACGGATCATTAATCAGTTCGCACCCAAGCTGTGTCACTTCTTTCTGTTTTCCCTGATATTCGGAGTTATTTACGAAAGTATGACCACAGTAGCAAAGACGTATGGGACTCTTCTCATCCTTAAAATATTTTGATGCGCATCTCGCAATCGACGGAGTCATGTCCGGTCTTAATACAAGCGTATTTCCGTCACGGTCAAAAAACTTATACATATCTTTTGCTTTAACTGTTCCGCGTTCCTCGCTGAATATATCGAAATATTCGAAAGATGGAGTTTCAATGTCTTGAAATCCATATAAATGCATTCTCTCCCTGAGTTTAATCTGCAAATCTATCTTTACTGCACATTCTCCGTTATATATATCCCTAACTCCTTCAGGAGTGGTAAATATCCTGTTTGTCATTAATCCGTTCCTCTCTTAATGTCAATGTCACTTAGAAAAAGAAAACGCCTTCAGCGTTTAATTCACTTTACCGCTTTAAAGTGCTATCATGCTACCATGTTATCAAATTAGCAAAATGAATTATCCTATTATATACATAAGTTTATCGTTATGTCAACAACTTTTTCATTTATTATATACATTTTTATCTATTCTCTTGTCCCAAGGTCCTTATTCAGCATCTCTAAGTATGGAATATAGTATCCGTTTGACGATTTAAAAAAATATCCTTCATCAAGTTCGTCAAATCTAAAGCTTTTTCTTCCGCCTTTTTCCGCTCTACTCCAATATTTTTCCAACTCGGTATCACGTAAGTAATAATATATATCTCTTTTGGAAAAATATATAAGAATAAAAGCGACACCTTCCTGAGCCTCAAAATCACGCATAAAAAGCACCTGATGCTCGTGAATATTCTGCAGTGCAAATGTGTCCGAGGCACATTCCTTTGCATCAAAGCATACAGGAACTCCCTGTACAACACCTATATAGTCAACAGTACTCTTTTTATCAAAATATGCCAATGTTATATGCCCGTGTTCCTTATCCATTTCCACAGGAGTTATGGGTGTAGGGATTTTCTGGATCAAAGCAAGCTTTTGCTCACGATATTTTTCATTTGTCATATTAACTGTTTCTTCTAAAGCTGAACCACGAAGGCCCCTTGAATTCCATGACGGCATATAGATTTCTTCCTTCTTATAATTTCATTATGTCAATGTTGTCACCTCGCTACGCTAAGAGGTGGGGAATATCTTACATTTTGTTATAATATAACATTCATATATTTTGTTTGCAATACCTTTATCTTTCAGGTTTTCTACGAAACGGGTTATTCAGTTCGATCACTTTTCCGTTAAGCTTTGGCATTCCTGGACAGTTCTCGGGAAATACAAGCTTATAGGCAAATAACATTTGATATTTTGTATTATATTTTTTTTCTGCCCATCTGTTAAATTCCCGATCTCCATATTTACCGTCTCCGGCTATCGGGTGTCCTTCTGAAGCTAAGTGAGCCCTTATCTGGTGTGTTTTTCCGGTTACAAGCTTTACTTCAAGCATAGTATTTCCTTTTTCATTATACACCGGTTTATATTCGGTAATTATATGTACAGACATATCGGATGATATTTCTTTATCAGTTTTTTGATTTTTACATTCAGTAAATCCATCGATATCGTTTTTTATTATAACTTTATTTGTTTTCTCATCCTTATAAAGATATCCTTCTATATGCTTTGCCTCTTTAACCGTACCTTTAACAAGACATAGATAATATTTTGATATTGTCCTATCTCTAAACATCTCCGATAATACTCTTAAACCTTTTAAAGTTTTTCCTCCACAGATAAGTCCTGATGTGTTTCTGTCCAATCTGTTGCACATGGAAGGCCGAAATGTTTTTAGCTGTTCATTTTCTATCATTTTGTTGCAGAGCATGTAAGAGATAAGCATCTCGTTTAAAGAAATATCATTTTCACTTGCTTTCTGAGATAAAATACCTGCCGGTTTATTTAAGATGATAATGTCATCATCTTCATATACTTTCATTTCGGTTATTTTTTTACAGTACTCCCGATCATTTAACGATCCTGTTTCATAAGCTATTTCAGAATAATCTGTTTCAGACATTTTTGTAAAAGTTTCATCCGATAAAAAGATCTTTATCTCATCTCCGATTGTCAGCCTCTCGTTTCCTTCAGCTTTTTTCCCGTTTAAAACAATATTCTTTTTTCTGAGCATTTTAAAAATAAAGCCTTTTCCCGCATTGGGAAAAAGCCTTATAAGTATTCTGTCCAGTCTTTGTCCGGCTTCATTTTCATAAATATTAACTATCTTCATATCCCGACCAGTGTCCTTTTATCTGATTTGTTAAATAACAGTTAAGCCATAAAGCTTTCAAGAACTTCACATAATCTTTTACGTTCTTTTTCGGCCGATTTTTTTTCATCCTCATCTTCATATTGTTTCTCAGCAAATGAATCGGCTGATCTTAACAGGTTCATGTACTTTCCCTCATCATCTGTACAAGTAACTTTATATGCAAATGCTCTTCTTTTCATAATATCCGAAAGATAACTCTGCAGTTTATCCGGTGACATTTTTTTGTGTTTTGTGAAGATCAGTATCTTATCTGATGTGATAACCATGAAAGATGCACAATATGCTCTTTCTGTTGAAGTAAATAAAACATCACTATATAAGAGATTACCCTGTTTCATGGCGCCAAAAACTTTATCATACTGAGCCTGTTCAGTGGTCTTGTAAGGGAAGAACAATATACCGACGGTCATAAATCTGGCAGCCGGTATTACAAATAATGCACCGACTATTGTAAGCCAGTTTGCCTTACTCTCATATACGGAAAGACCTATACAGAATAGGACAGCCGCAAGCACAAACATAACCGCTGCTACAAGCGCGTTAAAAAACTTCATGAAACTAATATAACCATGTTCACCTTTTTTACGAATGTTCATCTTAACCTCTTCTTCTGCACTTAATACAAAACAGAATTGCCACACTTCATGATTTCATCAAAACCCCTGAAATAAATATCCGCTTCTCTTACCTTAACGCTTAATTCTTTGTGCGAAACTTCATCATAGACGGCACATACCTTCATTCCGGCGGCCTTTCCCGCCTGGATTCCGGGAAGAATATCTTCAAATACAAGGCACCTTTCGGGTTTTACATCTAATTTTTCCGCTACATACAGATATATATCAGGAAATGGTTTTCCATGTTCTACTTCACACGAAGTATGTATCGCATCAAAATAATTAATCACATTAAGATTTGTGAGAACCATTTTTACAAGTTCGGGAGAATTACTTGTAGCTACTCCCATCTTTATGTTCCGTTTCTTTAAAACATTAAGGAATTCAAATACTCCGGGTTTTAGCGGGACCTTTTTCTCGTAATAATCCCATGCCATTTTGTTCCAAGTGTTTTTTATGGTATCAATATCATCTGTAATTCCGAATCTGTCCTGAAAATATGCTGCTGTCTCATTAAAGCTCATACCTTCAAGAATTTCCTGCAGGTCATCAGGCAATTTATGCCCAAATTCCGCAAGATAATCTTCATCAATCTGTTTCCAGACCCACATGGAATCTATAAGGGTTCCGTCAAGATCAAATATTACTGCATCTATATTATTTAACAAACTCATTATATCACCTGTGATTCAAATTAGGTCAATTTTGTTGTATCAAGTCCAACTCTTCATCGGTAAGTTCTCTGTATTCACCCGGTTTCAATGTTTCATCAAGATTAAGATTTCCTTCTGAAACACGTTGTAATTTTAACACCTTACAGTTTCTTTTCAAAAACATTCTTTTTACCTGATGATATTTTCCTTCGCTGATCCTTACCTTTGCGATAGAAGTATTATTTTCAGTATCTGTATTAAGTATTTCAAGTTTAGCAGGTTTTGATGTGAATTCTTTAAACTCAAATCCCTTACTAAACGCTTCTGTATCCTCTTTAGTAAGTATCCCGTCGACTTCTGCAATATAACACTTTTCTATATTGCGTGAAGGTGATGTCAGTCTGTGTCCAAGTTCTCCGTCATTAGTAATTATCAGCAGCCCTGTAGTATCTTTATCAAGACGTCCGACCGGAAAAAGTCCCTTAACGCCTTCGTTTTTTAAGAGGCTTACCACATTCGGTGAAGTATCTGCCTGTTCATCTTCTGTTGATGAAATATAACCCGAAGGCTTATTAAGCATGAAATACCTGAATTTTTTCCTAACTACAGGTTTATTATCCATAAGTATCTCATCCGATTCTGATACTTTTATGCTCCCGTCCTTAAAAATCGATCCATTTACGGATATTCTCCCTTTTTTCAGATATTCTTTAGCTGTGCTGCGGGTCAGACCGCCGTAATTTGATAATATCTTGTCCAATCGTTCCATATTCTTAGCCAATTTACCTTTAGAGCATTCTCCACGAAGGCAGATATTTGTTTTTGAATCTCCCTTTATCTGTTTTTGCCCATCCTAAAGGGAATCCGTCAACACATACAAGACAATACCCTTTGCCTGCTTCTTCTTCCTTAACATCTATACTTTCGCATTTTAGATATCTTATTACTCTGTCATCTTTCAGTGAAAGGTTTAAAATATTCTCGAATTCATCAGCCTTAAGTGCAAGAGCCAAAGCCTGTGAAGGTTCAAACCTCGATGATTTTATCTCTCCCAGGAACAAACCCGTTCTTAACACCCTGAGTCCGCTTATTTCAGGCATATCGTCCGGAAGCAGATACACTCTGCCGTCTTTTATGCGAAGTCTTTTTAAATCAATCTGGATCTTCAGGCTTTCAAAGAACTCAAATGTTTCCTCATTTATTTCCTTATATTTTTTTCGGGATTGCTGATCGTACTTATTTTGAAACTTTATAGCTGTTTCATCACATACATCTTCAGTATCCGAAACACTTTCGTAAGGATCTTTCTTCTTTAACAGCGCAGCAAAATGTCCTTCTCCACGACATTTATGTGGATAAATCCTTATAGCTTTATCAAATCCCTTATACCCTTTCGTAAAACCGGCGTATGAGGGATCAGAAAAATCTATAGCTGAAACCAGCTCCATTTCAGGAAAATTTTCAAGAATAAATTGTAGGCTGTCCTCATCTTCATTTACAGAAAACGTACATGTAGAAAATAACATATAGCCGCCGGTTTTAAGCATTTTAACAGCCGACGGAAGTATTTTTCTCTGTATATCCGCATAGTATCCGGATCCAAACTGCATCCAGTTTTTTGTTATTGAATGTACTTTTCTGAACATGCCTTCTCCGGAACAGGGTGCGTCAACCAGGATTTTTTCAAAATATCCTTCAAATCTTTCCTCAAGGTTCTTCGGTTCCTCACTGACAACAACAGCGTTTTTTATTCCGAATAATTCAACATTTTTTAAAAGTGCCTTTGCCCTGGAAGCACTGATATCATTACATACCAGTATCCCTCTGCCTTTTAGCTTAGCACCCAGCTCAGTTGTTTTTCCACCCGGAGCTGCACAGAGATCAAGTACTCTGTCACCCGGATATACAGGTAAGAGTGAAGCCGGCAGCATAGCACTAGGTTCCTGAATATAATAAAGACCCGCATAGTAATAAGGATGCTTTGCGGGCTGATCGTCCTCCCGGGTATAGAAACCATTTTTTGTCCAGGTAACCCTTCCCGTAATGAAAGGCGTTTTATTTTCAAATTCATCCGGGCTTATCTTCAATGTATTACATCGTATGCCTCTTAAATGTTCATCATTATATGATGCAAGAAAGCTATCGTATTCTTCACCCAATAAAGCCTCCATCCCGGCCAGAAAGCCGGTTGGAAGCCACTCAAGATTATTATTCATAACTTTACCTTAAACTTTGTGCCCTGTAACCTTCAGAAATAGTATCAAGCTCTCTGGCAAATCTTTCAAGATGTTCAAGATCTTCAGAAGCATATATCTTAAAGAACTCATCCTGTATCTTGATTATTTCACGTTTATTGGCTGCTTTATACAGATTCTGGATATTATTAAGTATATCGGCAACAAGATTTGACCTCAGTGTAAACGTGTTCTGTGCATCCATTATTTCTTCACGCACAAGACCCATCTCACTGTCAAGGACACCGATTGCATCTGCCGCTTTAAGAAGTCGTGCACGCAGTGAAGCCGGCATATTCTGTTTATACTTATATTGCAGGGAATGTTCAATTGTTGCCCAGAAATTCATTGCAAGTGTTCTTATCTGAATCTCAACGTGTATCTCCTTTGGTCCCTGCAGAGTTTCCACTACATACTTTACTACCATATGGTAGCTCCGATAGCCTGAAGCTTTTTGATTTTTTACATAATCCTGTTCTTCAATTATGATCATATCGCTTCTCTTGCTTATAAGTTCCGCCACTTTATAGATGTCTTCCACAAATTGGCAGATTATCCTTATCCCGGCTATGTCATCGATCCTCTCTTCAATATCGTCAAGACCAATATGCTTTTTCTGAACCTTTTCGAGCAGAGACGATATTGATTTTACTCTGCCGTATATTTGCTCAATAGGCGAATAAAGACCTGCATTTCTAAATGAATTCTGTACATGTTCAAACTTGACCTTCAGCTCATCAACCGCTAAAGCATAGGGTTCAAGTATTTCCCTCCACATTTGTATTTCCATATTTTCCCCCAATATTATATTTGTTATTCCGTTTTTTCTTCTCCGTCATCATTGTTTTCAGTGTTAGCATCGTTTTCAATATTATCATTGTCTTCATAAACAAACTCATGAAGAGCATTTCTGTTTTTCTCGATATTGATCTGAACAACACTCATCTTACGTATCGTAACAAAATTGTATGATCCGTCAATCGGTATTCTTAATTCTTTGATATTCAGATCATTTATGCCCATATCAAGCACCATGTTGGCATATGTTTCTATTGCTTCGGCTGTAACATCCGTAGTAACAAGGGGCAGACATTCCATCCCGACTTTAATCAGATCAGCATAGCTTAATTTTTTTACTTGAGTTATTATGGCCTCTAAAACTTCACGATGTCTTGTAGTCCTTCCGAAATCGTTTTTCTCATTATCCTTTGTTGAAACATATCTGATTCTGCTGTATCCGAGTGCCTGATTACCGTTCATATGATTCAGGCCTTCTTTTACATTCCTGTTTTTAGGGTCAGAAATATAATTTGTTTTATTGAGATAATTAGCTTCCTTCTTAGAAAGTGTGATATCTATTCCACCAATAGAATCAACAATCTTTTCAAAATCATTGAAACGGACAAGAGCATAATTATCCGGTACGATTCCAAAGTTCTGCTCTATGGTTTTATAAAGCAGCGGAACACCGCCAAATGCATATGCGGCGTTTATCCTGTTATCCTGAAAATCGGGTATCTGTACGTAACAGTCTCTCATGATAGAAGTCAATTTTATTGATTTATTAACAGTATCAATAGTTGCGATAACAATCGAATCCGTACGTCCTCTGGTCATAGACCCGCCCCCGATGTTTTCTTCACCGAGCAGTAATATATTTACGGTTTTTTTCTCATATTTGGGAGCAGGAGTAGGCGTTGCCGAAGGTATCGGAGTCGGTGTTGCCGTCGGTATCGGAGTAAGTTCATCCTGGAATTCCGAAATATCTTCTACAAGTTCCGGCATATAATTTATCGTGCTTTCATCTACCTGCTTATAATCCACCTGACTGGCGGCAAAAATACTACCGATCTTGACTACAAGCTTTTCTCCCAAACCGCTTACATTAAGTATGACTACAAGAACGATAATGAATACGGCTATACCCGAAACTATATATGCCCATCTCGGAATTTTTGAGATAAATCCCCATATTCCTTTCTTTTCATTCTGGTTATCTTCAGTATTACCTTCAGGAGATGAACCGTCAATATCATTGTTGTCAGGTACTAAAGGATCGATTTCCAATGCAACCTGCTTATTGATCGATTCGCCGAGTCCCTCAATCAGTTCATTCTCTTCCGATTCATGCTCTATTTCATCGATTTCCTCAGCAAAATCATCATTCTCTTTAATTATTTCGTTCTCTAAATCTTCCATTTCCCATTCTTTCTTTTTAATAAATCATACATCTGTCTCTGCTGTCCGATCAGTTACCGGCAGTACTCTGAGTAGGAGTCACAGTACCTGATGGGCTGGGATTCTCAGGACTTGTAGGTGCTTCAGGTTCAGCTCCGTCAAGGAATACAAATTCATGCAGAGCTTTAATATTCTCTTCTTTTTTGTCGTCAATCAAAATTGCATATGTAACATTATATTTTCCGTTAAATTTACCCTTCTTGCCACTGTCCTTAAAAAGTCCGTCAACGGGAAGTCTCATTTCATTTACCGTGAATATCTTATTTTCAACAATATTGTTTATCATCTCGGTAAACTGTTCTTCGGTAATATTCGTGAAAACATATCCAAGACAGTCTTTAAGAGCAGAATACATCTCTCCTAAAGAAAGGCTCTTATATTGCTCTACAACTGCGTTAAGCACACGTCTGTGTCTTACCGTACGCCCGTAATCATTATTTGCACCGCCTAAAGTTGCAACCTTTCTGACACGGCAGTATCCTACAACCTGATTACCGTTAAGATGGTTCCATCCTTCTTTTACATAACGATATGAAGGATTTGATATGTAGTTTGTGTTGCAAAGATATCTGGCTTCGGTAGCACCAAGCTTAATATCTATACCACCGAGACGGTCAATTATCTTTTCGAAGCTGTTAAAGTTAACACATGCATATCCAGAGATTTCTATATCATATGTCTCTTCGATTACGTTCATAAGAAGTGTTGCACCATTGTTCTTTTTCTCTTCGGTCGTTTCTCCGGTTCTTAAACCATGTGCGTAAACAGAATTGATTTTATTTCCGTAATAATTCGGAATCTCAACATATGTATCTCTCAAAAGAGAGGTAAGTTTAATGGTACAGTCCTTAGTATTTATCGACATCAAGACGATCGCGTCCGTATTTGACGCTCCGCCGATCTCTTCTATACCGAAAAGAAGATATGTCTTTACATAGTCTTCGGATCTGTATTTAGATTCATTTTTCTCTATTACCGGAGGCTGTGTTACCTCTTCCTTTTCATATATGGTAGGAATATCATATCTTGTGTCATCTCCGGTAGGAATATTATAATTTGAGTCAGGTTCAATATTCTTATTTACCTGATCGCTTACCCAGTTTCCGGCAATCCTGTATAGGAAATCTCTTCCCGGCTGTGTGAATACAAGAAATGCAGCACATGCCATTATTGCAAGGATAAATGCAATGACAAACTTTAAAAGCAATCCGAATTTCTTCGGTTTTTCCTCTTCTTCATCAAAATCAGATTCAGTATAGTCAAAATATTCGGCATCACTTTCGTCATCTGCAAGTATATCGGAGGGAAGTTTTGTATCATCCTCGATACTTAAAGCCTTCATGGCTTCATATTTTATTAATTCTCCGAGATTCTCATCCTCTGAAGAATCATCATTTTTTTCGAACTTCTTTATTTCATATTTCTTTGACTTCTTAGAAGATTCTTCGGTGAGCATATCCAGATCACTTAAATCAAGCTCCGGCAGATCATCATCGAACTCCAGATCGTCATCATTAAAATCTTTCATCTTTACCTCTTAATAAAAGTATTACTTTAATTTTTGAAACTATGTATAGGTGCAGGAATCCTTCCGCCTCTGTTAACAAAATCATTACATGAAAACCTGTTTACGGGCATTACGGGTGCATAACCAAACAGTCCACCGAAATTTAATGACTCCCCGACTTTCATACCTATAGCCGGAATAAGCCTTACCGCGGTAGTTTTATTATTTATCATGCCTATAGCCATCTCATCGGCAATTATACCGGCTATGGATTCTGCCGGAGTATCTCCCGGGATTGCGATCATATCAAGTCCTACGGAGCATACACATGTCATAGCTTCAAGTTTTTCAAGAGTAAGTGCACCTGCTTCCACAGCATTTATCATTCCCTGATCTTCACTTACAGGAATAAAAGCTCCGCTTAATCCGCCTACATATGAGGAAGCCATAACGCCGCCCTTTTTTACCTGATCGTTGAGCAAAGCTAAAGCTGCCGTTGTTCCGGGCGCTCCAGGATATTCCAATCCGATTTCCTGAAGTATTTCTGCGACGCTGTCTCCAATTGCAGGAGTGGGTGCCAATGAAAGATCTACAATTCCAAACGGAACTCCGAGCTGCTGGGCTGCCTCTCTTGCCACAAGCTGACCTACTCGTGTAATCTTAAATGCCGTTTTCTTTATAGTTTCACAAAGTACTTCGAAATTTTGTCCCCGCGCTTCTTCAAGAGCTTTTTTTACAACGCCTGGGCCGCTTACTCCTACATTTATTACAGTTTCACCCTCTGTAATTCCGTGGAATGCACCGGCCATAAACGGATTGTCATCAGGCGCATTGCAGAATACTACAAGTTTTGCCGCACCTAAACTTTCCGTCCCATAGGAGGCTTTTGCTGTTTCAAGAACAATGTCTCCCATTCTTCTTACCGCATCCATATTTATACCGGTACGAGACGAGCCTACGTTTACAGAGCTGCATACTCTGCCTGTAACCTTAAGTGCCTCGGGAATAGAATTCAGGAATATAAGCTCTTTATCCGTATTTCCTTTAGCAAGCATGGCAGAATAACCACCTATAAGATTAACTCCGACATTCTCGGCTGCTTTGTCAAGAGTTTCGGCAATGCTCACATAATCTTCTTCACTCATACATGAAGATGATCCGACAGTTGCTATGGGTGTGACTGATATTCTCTTGTTTACAACCGGAATACCGTAACTCTTTGAAATATGTTCTCCGGTCTCAACAAGTCTTCCCGCTTTACGGCAGATTTTATCATATATTTTTGTTTTACATACGTCAAGAGAACTGTCCATACAATCAAAAAGACTTATGCCCATAGTAATTGTACGTACATCAAGATTCTCATGCTGTATCATTTCATTCGTTTCTATTACTTCTGAAATGTTAATCAAGACGGTGCTCCTTTCTGAAATCCATTAGAAATTCCGTTACTTTAAAATATCACATGAGAATACTTATACCCTGTGCATCATATCAAAAATTTCTTCTCTCTGGAGACGTATCTGAACACCTATATCCTGACCCATCTCATCAAGATCTGACTTTACTTTTTCAAAATCTTTCTGTTCTTCACCCATATCGGCTATCATCATCATATTGAAGTAGCCTGATACTATCGTTTGGGAAATATCAAGGATGTTTATATTCTTATCAGCCAGGTACGTACATACTTTAGCCATGATACCAACTTTGTCTTTACCAACTACCGTGATAACTACTTTACGCACTGTAAAATCCTCCTGTCAATACCTTTATAGGATAGAAAATATATCCGATGGTGTATTTCGTCCCGCAACATCAAGAGAAAGCTCATGATGAGGACATCTTGTCAATAGTTCTGCTCTTACGGTTTCAAACGCAAGCTCAGCATAATTGTTATCCTTGCTGAGATGAATGAGCAGAATATGTTTCAGTCTCTCACAGAAAATCCTGCATAACAGGTCCGCACAGGCATCGTTTGACAGATGTCCTTTTGGTCCTGCAACACGCTGTTTCAAATGATACGGATATTTTCCGACCATCAGCATATTGATGTCATGGTTTGCTTCTATACAGATTCCATCAAGTTCTTTCAGATTATCTACAATATAGTCATCGAAAAAACCAAGATCGGTTGCTACAGCAAATCTTTTGCCTTCCGATTCAATCCTGTATCCCACAGGATCGGCTGCATCGTGAGAAACAGCAAACGGATGTATTATAGCATCTTTTAGGCAAATGTCAATATCCGGAATGATCTCTATCATCCTGCAATCGCCAAAATCTTCTTTATATTTTGCGATCAGTGCCTTTAAAGTTTTTTTTGTTCCATATATATCGATATTATACTTTTTTGCAAAAACCTGGATTCCCTGTATATGATCAATATGCTCATGTGTAATAAATATTCCGTCGATGTCGGCAGGATCAATATCTATGCCCCGCAGGCCTTCACATATTTTTTTTGCGCTTATTCCGGCATCAATAAGTATATTTGCCTCAGAGGTTCCCACAAATATACAATTTCCGCTGCTTCCGCTTGCTATACTGCAAAATTCCACTTTAAGTCCACCTGTTCTTTCAATCATTCGCCCAGAAAAGCTCTAAAACATCATTAGACCCTACCGGAGTAAAAAAGTCGGCTACAGCACCGTTCTTTTTACATACAATCCTTGTACCCTGTAATGAAGAAGTATTAAAAGGATAAAAATCAAGAACATCTACAAATGTATATTCTTTCTTTCCCAAAAGATGTACAGGTACTTGATTTACCGTAAGGATCACTTCTTTTGAGAACAGGTTGTCATCTTTAGCCGCAATGCTTTCGTTTTTCTGAACATCCGCCGTTTTTTCAACGGTTTTTGCACTTTCTTTAAAAATATCCTGAGGCAGGTTTACACTGTCAGTTTCTTCGCTTTTTGCATTCAGACGTTCGTTAGCCTCACGTATTTTTGCAATTTCCAAGGTCAATTCTTCTGATTTTTTTGACAGTTCTTTATAATGGATCATCATATCCATCCTGTCAGCAGCAAGCATGGCATTTATCTCAGCTCCTGTAAGATGGCTGAAACTTCCTTTTCCGTCATCCGTATCGTTTTTCTTCACGCTTCTGAACTGATTCTGTCCATATCTTCTGTCAAGATAAGCTTCATAGTCCTCTCCGTCCAGCATCTCCCTGTCATCAACAACAGTTTCACCATCGGATGATTCGGGAACAATAACATCTCTGGCATCTTTGACCATTTCGGAGAAATCCTTTTTTGCCTCTGCTTCAATATCAATTATATAGTTTTCATAGATCTTTTCCTCACGATCGTAACTATCAAGATCGATCACCCTGTTATTAACAGTTATCTTAAATCCGTTAGAAGCATTTAACACCGTTATCAATTTCTCAAGCGGATAATGATCATAAACAGATATCTCATCGCCTTCACAGACTGAGTAGCTGTCTTCCTTAAATTCTCCGTTCACTGTGCAGATCCTGTTAAACCTGACTCTCTTACCGTTAATTATAAAACAAATGCCGTCCCTGATCTCTTTAAGTTCACTGAGTCTGCACTCTGCTTCCGCTCCGGCTGTCGAAGGTTTTATTGTAATCCTGTCATTACATTTGATAGGAGTTGTTACTCCTCCCTCCTCATCATTAACGGTTATGACGGAATACTCTCCTTTTTTACCTTTGACAGTCTGTTTTTTACCGTTAAGAGTGAAATTCAGTTCTTTTCCTCTCTTAGGAAAAACATCTTTTTCTGAAAGCCCGAAACTCACTATGGCATCCATAACATTCAGTTTACCATTATCATATAGCTTAATATCGACTCCGTTCATTTTGACTATTATAAAATTATTGTTCTGTTCATAATAGTTCAGACAGATTCCGATAGGAGTAACAAGCATAGGATCTTTTACAGGTTTATGATCCGGTGTTATTATGCGGGTAAATACTTCCTCTCCTCTTAAGGCAACCCGTTGATCAGGAAGTCCCAGTGCTTTAGAAAGCATTCCCGAGAACATTGGATTCTTTCCTCCGCCGCCCACGATAAATACCGCACCAACCCTTTCGCCGCCATTCAGTTCCCTTATCTTATCCGCAATAAGTCCCGTCAGCTTCTCAAACGGCTGATTAAGTATTTCTGTTACTTTAGACGACTCAACCGTCTGCCTGGTTCCCATAACATCGGTATATGATATTTTTTTTCTTTTTGTAGACGAAGCAAGCTTTATATTTTCAGCTGTAGCAAAATCAGTCATAAGTTCATACATAATACTCTCTGTGAGAAAATCTCCTGCACACGGAAGCATACCGTACCCTATGATACTGCCTTCTTTTGTGATACAGATGTCAGATGTTCCTGCACCGATATCAACCAGAGCAAGATTCAAAAGCCTGAACTTTTCCGGTATTGCTATGTTTATAGCTGCAATAGGTTCCAATGTAAGATTTATTACTTTAAGTCCGGAGTTTTCACAAACCGTATATAAACCATCAATAACATCTCTTGGTAAAAATGTGGCAATAACATCTGCCGAGATCATTGACCCTCTGTGTCCCTCAAGATTGGTAAACTGAACATTTCCAAGATAATATTTTACTACAGAATATCCGACACAAAAGTATTCCGTACCGTCTTTTTCACCGGCTCTTAATCTTGCATGTGCCTGTTCCATCCCCATGAGTTCCATGGCGTATATCATATCCTCGGTAATGACCATTTCATCTCCGAGATCATAATCCATCCTGACATTCACTGTCTTAAGAACTCTTCCTGCAGCGGCAATGCATACCTCGCTAAGCTCGGTTTCAAGCTCTCTCTCAAGTTCAAACTTAACCTTGCATACGGTATCGGTTACTTTTTTTATATCATGTATCTGTCCGTCAAGCATGGCACGGGTCTCGTGGCACTCGGATTTTTGAGCCAATATAACAAATTCACCTGTCGGTTTCCTATAACCGACAGTTCCGACGACACTTCGTGTTCCTATATCCAGCCCAAAAACTGTATTATCCGGAAACTTTGTTTCGTTCATACAGCAAATCTCCTTACATAATGTTTTTTGTCAGATCAGAATTCCGGCAATTATCTTAACCATCTCTTCCACATCTACTGAATCACAGTTCTCTATGATCCTGTCGGATTTCTTAATAAACTCGTCCTCTGAAAGCTGGCCGCTTAATACAGAATCTATCTTTTCCCTGCTGTATCCCCTGCTCTCCATTAGCCTGTTGACTCTTTGATCTTTAGGCGCATGAACATACCAGACTTCATCGCATATCCTGTCTATCCCGGATTCAAAAACAAGAGCACTTTCTATCAGAACCGCTTCATATTCTCCGGTATCCGAATTATCCTTAATTATATTTTGTATTTCCGAAATTACGGCCGGATGTGTTATCTCATCTAATTTTTTTAATGCTTCCGGATCGGAAAAAACTATTTTTGAGAGTACCGGTCTGTTTATCTCTCCGTCAGGCAGCAGAAGGTCATCTGTTTTTTGGGAAAACTCCCTTATCACTCCATTATAACTGATTCCGCCTTTTTTCATCTGCTGCCTTGCCATTTCATCAGTATTTATATGCAATACCGGGAAAAAATGAGAAGCGATCTTTGCAACAAACGATTTACCGCACCCTATTCCTCCGGTTAATCCTATAACTTTCAATTTTTTCTCCTAATGTGCTTCATACCAGCTTTCGCCTTTGGCCAGACCCACTTCAAGTTTAACAGGAAGATTTATGGCATTCTGCATCTCTTCGACAAGAATCTTTCCTGCCTTATCAGCCTTGTCTTTATCCACTTCAACTAAAAGTTCATCATGAATCTGAAGAAGTATCTTTGCTTCCGGGCACTCCTTCTTCAGCCGTTCGTACACCTTTATCATTGCAAGCTTTATAATATCGGCTGCGCTTCCCTGTACGGGTGAATTCATGGCAATCCTTTCGCCGAAGGATCTTTGCATAAAATTTGAAGAGGACAGCTCCGGTATAGGTCTTCTCCTGTTACATACCGTCACACTGTATCCGTTCTTTGAAGCTTCAGAAATCATTCGGTCAAGATATTCCTTCACTTGAGGATAAGTCTCAAAATAACTTTGAATATAGCGTTCCGCCTCTTTTTTAGGTATGTTCAGACCTGTACCCAGCCCAAATGAACTTATTCCGTATACTATACCGAAATTAACGGCTTTCGCTTTGCTCCTCAGTTCCTTTGTAACTTCTTCCATAGGAACCTTAAATACGGCAGATGCAGTACTTTGATGAATATCCGCAGAATTTTTATACGCATTTATCAGTTTCTCGTCTCCTGATAAAGAAGCAAGTATCCTTAATTCGATCTGTGAATAGTCGGCATCGACAAAACATTTTCCCTCAGCAGGTACAAATACCTTTCTCAATTCCCTTCCGAGACTTTCACGTATAGGTATGTTCTGCAGATTTGGCTCGGTACTTGAAAGCCTTCCCGTAGCCGTTACGGTCTGGTTAAAATTTGTCCTTATCCTGCCGTCTTCATCGATATAATCATTTAATCCGTCAGCATATGTGGATTTAAGTTTTGTAAGCTGCCTGTAATTAAGTATTTTTTCTACAACCGGATCTTCAAGCTTCAGTTTTTCAAGTATATCAGCAGAAGTTGAATATCCTGTTTTTGTCTTTTTCCCATAAGGTAATTTCAGTTTTTCAAACAATATCGTTCCAAGCTGTTTCGGTGAATTGATATTAAATACCTCACCGCAGCCATCATAAATTTCCTTTTCAAGAACCTTTATGTCTTTATCAAGTATTTCGGAAAACTTCTTCAGTTCATCCTTAAGAACCAATATCCCGTTTTCTTCCATTTCTTTTAAAACTATGGTCAACGGAAGCTCAATCTCCTGATAAAGGTCATACATTTCTGCTTCTTTAAGTGCTTTTGTAAGCTGGCTGCAACAATCTAAAGCAGTTTCCGCTTCTGTAACAGTTAATCTCTTTATTCTTTCGGGATCGTTTGTTATAAGATCGGCAGTTTTTTCTTTACCGATTATTTCCTGTCTTGAAGAAGGAACATCTATACCCGAAATTAATGCTGCATCATCATAATCGTATTTGCCCGCCAGAGGATTTAAGAGATATGCGGCTATAGAAATATCAAAGCAATTTACATAATCATTTCTTTGCAAAAGCTTCATTACGGTTTTAATATCCGTTACTGCAAAAGATATACCTGCATCAATCAGTTTATTTATACTTTCCGCAATTAAACCTCCGGTAATAAATCCTTCTGCTGATACATAATAATTCTTCTCAGTTGTAGATAAAGCTGCAGCCAGTATTTTTTCCGGCCCTAAAAGATATTTTTTTCCCGAATCATCATAACATAAAGACATACCGACAGATTTGAAGCTTTTATTATTGCTTTCAAAAGAATTTTTTAAGGAAGCGAACAGCTTTGTGAAGCTGTCAAGGCTATCTATACATTCGTTTTCTTTCTGAATAACCTTAGAATTTTCGGATGGATCTTCAATCTTTAATGTATTAAATTCAAGCTTTAAAAATTCCTGCCGTGTTCTTGTATAATCAATATTTAATTTCAGGTCATTAAGTCCAATGTCGTCAAGAGGTATATCGCATTTTATGGTAGCAAGCTTCTCACTTATCATGGCTGCCGCCTCTCCTACAAGTTCCTCTTCACTTGTTTTCAGCAGAGGTCCAAACGGTGATCTTGTTATCCCAAGTTCAGCTTTCCACTCTGCAGCTTTTGCCTTTTGCTCTTTTTCGTTAAGATCTCTTATCTCATCATAAAGCGTCTTGACATTTTTATACTTTGCGATCAGAGCAACTGCCGTTGCAGGTCCTACTCCGGGAACTCCTTTTATATTATCTGACGAATCTCCCTGAAGTCCTTTAAGAGAATTGATAGAACCGGGCTCAACTCCAAATTCCTTTTTCACAAGTTCAGGAGTAAGGCAGAATGCCCGTTCCGGAACGCTCCCGTCCTGTTTGATACCGTATTTCTTATAAAGCTCATCTGTTTTAGAAGCTGAAGCATGCATCAGCCATAGATTTGTCTTTTCCGTTACAAGCTGCAGATAATCATTATCTTTTGTCAGGATCCGTACAGGAAGCTCGTTTTCAAATTTTTTTGATAATGAACCGCAAAAATCGTCAGCCTCAAATCTGTCATCCATAAACTGTCTGATATTCATAAATGACAGCAGCTCTTCACACAGTTCAAACTGTTCTTTTAAAGGAGCCGGAGTTTCACCCCTGTTTCCTTTATATTCACTGTATATTTCGCGTCTGAAAGTATTGCGGCTCTTATCCCAGGCTACAGCAATATATCCAGGTCTCTGTTCTTTTAAGATTTTTAACAGGGTTCTCATAAAGCCGTAAACAGCATTTGTATAAATCCCTGTCTTGGTATGCATTATCTTATGATAAAATTTCTTTCTGTCTTCTTCGGTTTTTGCAAATAAAACCTCTTTTGGAAGATTCCCGTAATACTGTGTAGATAACAGGCTTGATCCATCAATTAAAAGCAGATACTCAGAATCCATCTGTTTTCCTCATTTCATTAAAAGATTTGCATTAACATCAGTATGACGCCGGCTGCTAAACACATTACCCCCGCAAATAAAAAACCGTATGCTATATTAACATTTGTCATAATTGCATCTTTTCGGCTCACAGTTCCGAGTTTTCTTTCGAGAGTAGCCATATAATTTGATGTTTCTTCACCGTCATCATCATTCAGTTCATCCACAACAGAAAATATGACATGGTAGATTGCAAGTTCTTCATGACATGCTTTACATTTCTTTACATGTGATACAAAATTCTGTCTGTCAAAACCGGTAAGCTTTCCTTCCAGAAAAGTTTCAACCTGTGATTGATATATGCTACATTCCTTTTTCATAATCAAACTGCTCCAAGTCTGCATTCAGGAAGACTTACATCGCATCTGCATAAAACAAACTTTTCAAGTACAAAACCCGGATTTAACGGTCTGATACAAATATCATTCCGACCTTTCTTTAGATCGATCTCAAGCTCGGTTTTTCTTACATTTTCAAGGACAGCAACGTTCCATGCCCTGCACCCTCCGTCGCCGCCTATGTATCCTTCGGGAATTGTATTTACCCTCTTCTCTTCACCATTTACCGAAATCATAACGGCAATCTTATTATCAGATGCCGAAGGATTGGAAGGAGCAGTATAAAGGATCATTTTGAATTTTCCCGAAACGGGAGTATCGATCCTGTATTCTGCCGAGGGTCCGTTTTCAAAGTCTCTATCCTGAGGAAATGCCTTAAGTGCAGAAGCGTTTTCACCGGGTAAAAGTCTTCCAAAACTTATAAGTTCTTTAAATTCACCTTCATTAGTTTTATTCAGGCTGAAATAGTTTTCAGCCGGAACTGAACATATTCTTCCGTTAAATCTGTTTATCCGTTCCGAAAAACTGTATTTTATAAGAGTATTTTCTGATATTTCAAAGTATACTTTTGTAAATCCGGCATTTGTCTTTACCAAAAACTCATGTTTGCCGTACCGGGCATTTTCTGCAGCCTCTACAAATATATCAACATCATTTTCCGAATCAGCAATCCCTGAAAGAATATATTTGTTGTCTTTACCCGAAAAAATAATGTCAGGATCATTACACTCAATAGTATATGTTATCGGCTCCGATCCTGCTGTAGCTATACTGAAACTTCCTTTTCCCACAGAATCAAATCCCGAAAGTCTTACCGGCCGTCTTGTCCAGTCACTTCCGCAGCTTACGGCATCCGAATTATTATCCGAAATTACAAGATCATTATGAGCTTCGGGTTCAACATAAACCATTACAGGTAAGCGGCATCCTTCCTCATTCCAAGCTCTGAACCCGATATGTTTCGACAGTCCCATTCCGAACCATTTTCCGGAAAGCATCCTATGGAAGTCATCAACCAGGTTCCGGTCTTTTGATATACATTCTTTTACGAGACGTGCATACTTATTTGCTGATATTCTTCCCTGACGGGCATATTTCAGGTTGATTCCGGAAAATATCTGCATTTTTATAAGATTAAATGTGGCAAGTGCCTGAAATCCCACAATACTCATAAACGTATCCTGATATCTTACCGGCATTGAGGCAATCAAAGCTTCTGTTTTCTTCTCAAGATCAATGCAAATATTAAGTATTCTTCTTGCTTCGTTATAACTGTTCAGGCTGTAAGTTTCAGCCGATAATACTTCAGGTTTTGTTATGTTATTTAGTCTGCTGTAACCATCTGTTATCTCATAAACGGTATCAAGTTCTTCATTGCTTAAACCATTAAACTGTTTTTTAACCCATTCTTTCAGATATTCCGCATAGTTTCCCGGAGCCGAAGATCCGTATTTATTATAATCATATGCAAGATCCATGAAATAACTTAAAGGCAGTTCCTGATTCTTAAGGTCTCCGACGTTAACTATCCAAATATCGCGAATACCGAAATCATAAGCGGTGGTCATCTGTTCCCATATTTTAGGAAGATATGAACTGTTGATCCATTCATATGATACAGGGCCGCCATGATAATCAAAGTGATAATACATTCCGTATCCACCCTTATGATTTCGTTTATCATCTTCCATCATAAGACGCAGGTTACCGAAATTGTCATCACAGAGCATAAGTGTTATACCATCAAGACCGTCCCAGTCTTTCAGTCCCTCTGTAACGTCATCTCCTTTATAATATTCTTCCACTTCCTTATATATAGCAAGCATCATAGGCTGATCCGGCGCTGCATACTTTTTTATAAGATCCTTCTGGCAATTGATAACGTCTTTTAATACATTTATATTATCAATAAGCTTAGCATCTTCAAAAAGCTTCGAATCACGTTCTCCACGCATTCCGACAGTGATCACATTCTCGAAATGACCGTTACGCTTAAGTCCGTCTTCCCAGAATTTTGTTATACCTTCCCTATTGGAAAGGAAACTCCAATCGATACCGTATTCCGGATGTATTTTATTCTGATTTATAAATTCTTCACCTGCACGGCAGCATGGCTCGTGATGAGAGGTACCCATGACAATCCCCAGCTCATCGGCCAGTTCTGCAGACGCAAGGTCGGGTCCGTCGGCACTGAATACCGAACTCCACATCGCAGGCCACATATAATTTCCTTTAAGCCTCAACAGATACTCAAATACCTTCTCATAACAGGATGCGGTAAAACCGCCAAAATGCCTGTTGCACCAGTTTCCAAACGCCGGCCACTCATCGTTTATAAAAAAGCCTCTGTATCTTACGGAAGGCTCTGCAGATATGCCATAAGGATCTACCGACAGAGTGTTACCGGAACTTTTTACTTCTTCATCAAAGACGATTTCCTGATATTTTACAGGTACAGTATCACCAAAATATATAAGAGGCGTTACACCGATAAGTTCGCTTATATGTAAAAGACCGTAAATGGTTCCTCTTTTCTCGCTGCCTGCGATAAGAACTCCGTTTCCTGCCTTATATATCCCATATACTTCTCTTTTACCTTTTATTTCTGTCAGATCAATACCGTATTTTGTACTTACAGCCTCTATTATATTTGATTTGCCTATAGTCCCGGCAACTATGATCCTATCAAGATTTTCCGGAACAGACAACTCAAGACTGATGCCCGGTATCCTTCCGGTAACCCTGCTTATATCGTTTGAAAGCCATTCAGCAGCTTTTCTGACACCGCTGTACTCATCTTTATCAAGTATAATTTTTGCTGTTTCTTTCTCCCCAACCAATGAAAAAATCATCGTAAAAGCCCTCCTTATACAAAAAATACCACATTACATTATATCATTTTTCAAAAAAAAAGTAAAGAAAGAAACAAGCCGGTAATAAAATAAATCTGTTACAATTATTATTTTTTTATTAAAATCAAATACTTTCTTGTATTTATTATGAAAATTTGATATACTATCATAGTTGTACGGCTCACATTGTATTAAAAGCCACATCATGTTGAAAGGAAAACCATATAAAATATTTTTAGGTTAGTTATTTGAAATGTTTAAATTTGGTATTGATATTGGATCCACAACTGTTAAAGTAATGTTGCTTGACGATGAAAACAATAAGCTTTTCAGTGATTACAGAAGACATTTTGCTAATATTCAGGAGACTCTTGCAGATCTTATAGATGAGACTCTTGAAAAATATCCCGATGTACAGTCATCCTGTTCCATAACCGGATCCGGAGGACTTGCTATAGCAGAATTCCTTAATATACCCTTTACTCAGGAAGTTATCGCTGTTTCTTCCGCCATAGACCGTCTTCCCGTAAAACCGGATGTTGCTATCGAATTAGGCGGTGAAGATGCAAAAATAATATATTTCGGCTCTACCATAGAGCAAAGAATGAACGGCATCTGTGCAGGAGGTACCGGATCGTTTATCGATCAGATGGCTTCTCTTCTTAAGACAGATGCTAAGGGTTTAAATGAGTATGCCCGGGATTATAAGGCCATTTATCCTATTGCTGCCCGATGCGGCGTATTTGCCAAGAGTGATATTCAGCCTCTTATAAATGAAGGAGCAACAAAGCCCGATCTTTCCGCATCCATTTTTCAAGCTGTAGTCAATCAGACAATCAGCGGTCTTGCATGCGGTAAACCCATAAGAGGAAAAGTCGCTTTTTTAGGCGGTCCTCTTACTTTCCTTTCCGAATTAAAAGCTGCTTTCATCCGTACTCTCAATCTTACTGATGAAACAGCCATATCCCCTTCCGATTCTCATCTTTTTGCCGCAACAGGAGCTGCTCTCAATTCCTGCATGCTTCCGGGCGGAAAGGCGATGCCGGCTGAAGATATTAAAATTTTCAGCCTTCGTGATCTTTGTGCTACTCTTAAGAATCATGTGAATATAAAATTCGAAGTCAGCCGCATGGATCCGCTTTTTGCTTCCAAGGAAGATTTCGAAAAATTCGAGAAAAGACATGCCTCATATGCGGTGAAAAAAGCAGATCTTAATAACTATAAAGGAAACGCATTCCTTGGTATAGATGCCGGATCGACAACTACAAAAGTCGCACTTGTAGGTGAAAACGGTGAACTTCTGTATTCATTTTATTCAAATAATAACGGTTCACCGCTGAAAACAGCCATTCGTTCCATAAAAGAAATATACGGTAAGCTTCCCGAAGGAGTTAAGATCGTCAGATCTTGTTCTACAGGTTATGGTGAAGCTCTTATAAAAGCAGCCCTTATGCTTGATCAGGGTGAAGTTGAAACAGTCGCACATTATCAGGCTGCAGCTTTTTTCGATCCAAAGGTTGACTGTATACTTGATATCGGCGGGCAGGATATGAAATGTATCAGGATAAAAGACGGTGCGGTAAATTCCGTCCAGCTGAATGAAGCCTGCTCATCTGGATGCGGCTCGTTTATTGAAACATTTGCAAAATCTCTTGATTATGAGATATCGGATTTCTCAAATATCGCGCTTTTTGCTGAAAACCCTATAGATCTGGGCAGCCGCTGTACCGTTTTCATGAATTCCAAGGTTAAACAGGCACAAAAAGAAGGCGCAACCGTAGCTGATATATCCGCCGGACTTGCATACTCGGTTATTAAAAATGCTCTTTATAAAGTTATCAAAGTTACCGATCCGAAAGATCTTGGCGAGCACATAGTTGTTCAGGGCGGTACATTTTATAACAATGCTGTTCTGCGTGCACTGGAATCAATACTGGGATGCAATTGCATCCGCCCGGATATTGCAGGTATAATGGGAGCATTCGGAGCTGCTCTTATCGCAAGACGTGACTACGATGAAACTCCTTCCACCATGCTAACGATTGAACAGATCACAGCACTCACATTTGAAACCTCCATGAGCAGATGTAAAGGCTGTACCAATACCTGTATGCTCACAATAAACAAATTCAGTGACGGAAGAAGATTTATTTCCGGAAACCGCTGTGAACGAGGTATCGGAGGAGAGAAAAACAAAGATAACATCCCCAACCTTTTTGATTATAAACTTGAAAGGGTTTTCAGCTATACTTCTCTTCCTGAAAAAGAAGCTTCAAGAGGTATCGTCGGTATTCCAAGAGTATTAAATATATATGAGAATTATCCTTTCTGGCATACATTCTTTACACAATTGAAGTATAGAGTTGTTCTTTCACCTCTTTCAAGCAGAAAGATTTACGAAATGGGTATTGAATCCATTCCGTCGGAATCTGAATGTTATCCTGCAAAGCTTGCTCACGGACATATCATGTGGCTGCTTTCACAAGGATGCAAGTTCATTTTCTATCCGTGCATCCCATACGAGAGAAAAGAGGCTGAAGGTGCTGGTAACCATTATAACTGCCCTATTGTAACTTCTTACGGAGAAAATATAAAGAATAATGTAGAAGAATTACGCGCTAAAGATATTGTTTATGCCAATCCTTTCCTTTCATTTGAAAGTGAAGAGATTGTAACTAACAGACTTGTTAAGATCTTCTGTGACAAAGATGCTCCTTTCTATAAAGATTTTACCGAAGAGGAAGTAATTGCTGCTTCCAGGGCAGCCTGGGCAGAATTAAATCATGCCCGCATGGATGTTGAGCATAAAGGCGAAGAAACTCTAGAATATCTTAAGCGTACCGGAAGAATGGGAATAGTACTTGCCGGCAGGCCTTATCATATTGATCCGGAAATAAACCACGGAATTCCCGAGATGATCAATTCCTACGGTGTTGCAGTTCTGACAGAAGACAGCATATCTCATCTTGGTAAGATAGACCGTCCTCTTATAGTTGTAGATCAGTGGATGTATCATTCCCGTTTATATGCGGCAGCATCTTATGTCCGTACTCAGAAAAAGCTGGAGCTTGTCCAGCTCAACTCTTTCGGATGTGGACTGGATGCAATAACTACCGATGGTGTTTCTGATATTTTAAATGCATCAGGAAAAATTTATACCGTGCTTAAGATTGACGAGGTAAATAACCTTGGAGCTGCCCGTATAAGAATAAGGTCTTTGCTCTCGGCAGTAAAAGACCGTGAAAAGAATAATTATGTTCCTCATGTACATTCTGCAGCGGTTGAAAGAGTCGTATTTACCAAGGCCATGAAAAAAGACTTTACGCTTTTAGGGCCTAAAATGTCTCCTATACATTTTGAAATACTCGAAGCAGCCATAAGATCCGAAGGTTATAAACTTGAAGTTCTGCAGAATGATGATAAAAGTGCTGTTGATGTCGGTCTGAAATATGTAAACAATGATGCCTGCTATCCTTCACTTATAGTTGTAGGTCAGGTTATACAGGCCCTGCAGTCGGGTAAATATGATGTTAATAAAGTAGGTATTATCTATACTCAGACCGGCGGAGGATGCAGAGCTACAAATTATATAGGTCTTATAAGAAGAGCTTTGGCAAAAGCCGGAATGCCCCAAGTACCTGTTCTTTCAATAAGTACTTCGGGAATAGAAAAAAATCCCGGGTTCAAATTTACTCCGTCCCTTATCGTAAAGCTGATGCATGCACTTTGTTACGGAGATATTTTCCAAAAGGTTCTTTATCGTACAAGACCATATGAACTTGTACCCGGTTCGGCAAATGCTCTTCACAGAAAATGGTTCGATATAATCTGTAAATCTCTTTCACGTACTGATTTTACCTATACCTTTTTCTGGTCACAGTATAAGAAGAATGTCCGTAATATTATCAAAGAGTTTGATGAACTTCCTCTTGATGAAAGCATTAAGAAACCCAGAGTCGGCATCGTAGGCGAGATACTGGTAAAATATGCTCCAATGGCAAACAATCACCTTATTGAACTTCTTGAAAAAGAAGGCGCCGAAGTCGTTTGTCCGGAACTGATCAATTTCCTTCTTTACTGCTCCTTCGATGCAAAGTTTAAATACGAATGTCTGGGTAAGAGCAAAAAAGATATGAAATCTAACCAGCTCATTATCAAAATTATAGAATTCTGCCGCAAAGAATCAAGACTTGCATTCGAAAAGAGTAAACGCTTTGAGCCTCCAATGAGGATTGAAAAACTTGCGGAACTTGCTTCTCCCATCTGTTCTCTTGGAAATCAGACCGGTGAAGGCTGGTTCCTTACAGGTGAAATGGTAGAGCTTATAAAATCCGGCGTTCCTAACATTGTATGTGCTCAGCCTTTTGCATGTCTTCCCAATCACATAGTCGGAAAGGGTGTTATAAAAGAACTCCGCAGGCAGTATCCTGAATCAAACATAGTTGCCGTGGACTACGATCCCGGAGCAAGTGAAGTAAACCAGCTTAACCGAATCAAGCTGATGCTTTCAGCTGCAATGAGAAATCTGTAAAAATATTTGTCCATATTACAAAATCGACAAACGAAGTGGCGATGAACCCTGATAGTTCATCGCCACTTTTATCATCTATAACTATTCTATATCTATAAGACTCAGTGTACGAACTTTTCTAAGCGCAATCCAATTGATAATCGCAGAAAATGCCAATGTAATTACAGCCCCCGCACCCCAGGCCAAAATTAAATATCAATCGATTCTTACAGGAATACCTTTTCCTTTCAAATATTCCTTAAGATCTGCTATTTCCATTTCTTTATAGTGAAACAGAGAGGCAGCAAGTACCGCATCGGCATGTCCCAATTCAAATGCATCATAAAAATGGGCAAAAGTACCTGCTCCACCGGATGCGATAACAGGAATATCGACAACATCGGAAACTGCCCTTGTCAGTTCACAATCATACCCGGCCTTTGTTCCGTCACAGTCCATGCTGGTAAGAAGTATTTCTCCTGCTCCGAGCTCATAAGCTTTTCTTGCCCACTCGACAGCATCTATTCCCATATCTATTCTTCCGCCGTGCTTATAAATTGTCCAGCCTGAACCGTCACTGCACCTTTTGGCATCTATGGCACAAACAACACATTGACTTCCGAATTTCATAGCTGCGTCACTTATTATCTGAGGATTATCAATGGCAGCTGAATTTACAGCAACCTTATCTGCTCCAGCCCTTAAAATAATCTTAAAATCATCTACAGTTCTGATACCTCCCCCGACTGTAAACGGAATAAATACATTTTCTGCAACCTGACGAACCATATTAACTGTAATGTTTCTCTTATCGGAGGATGCTGTTATATCCAGAAACACCAGTTCGTCGGCTCCGTTTTTGCTGTAATTTGCTCCAACTTCAACGGGATCTCCGGCGTCTCTGAGATTCACAAAATTTGTTCCCTTCACAACCCTTCCGTCTTTTACATCCAGACAGGGGATTATTCTTTTTGTAAACATAAAAACCTCACTTAACTAAGAAAACAGAAATTTTTCAAAAGTGCCATTCCGATATCTCCGCTCTTTTCCGGATGGAACTGACAACCGAATATGTTATCCCTTTCAACCGCCGAATCAAATAAGATCCCATATTCGGTAGTTGATGCAACATCATCTCTGTTTTGGGCATTCAGGTAAAACGAATGAACAAAATACACAAAACTTCCTTCAGAAATTCCTTTAAAGAGTTTAGACTCTTTTTTTTGAATATTTAGAGAGTTCCAACCCATATGAGGAACTTTTAATCCCGGAAATGTCGGGTTTTCCTTAAATCCGGTTATACTTCCCGGAAGTATTCCAAGCCCTTCTACCCTGTCTTTACCAATGTCTGCTGCATTTTCCGTACTGTAGTCAAAAAGCAACTGCATACCCAGACATATGCCTAAAAAAGGAGTTCCTTTCTTGACTATATCTTTTATTACACCGATAAGTTCATATTTATTTAATTTATCCATAGCATCGGCATATGCGCCTACACCGGGAAAAATAACTTTTTCAGCGTTTAAAAGTACTTCCGGCTTATTTGATATGACAACATCGAGGCCGAGCGATTTTACCGCATTCGTTACGCTCATCGTATTCCCGGCATCATAATCTATAACTGCTATACAAGACATTTTTTACCTCACGACCATATTTATGTCCAAATTATATTTCTCAAGTCCATAAGTTTGACATTTATCATATGTCCTACTTATATTTCTCAAGTTCATCTTCATATGACCCAAGCAGGCTATAAAGATATTCACTGTAATCAACCGCGTCTTCTTTTGTCAGAATGATTCTTGCATCTTCCTCTGTCATATCAAATTCAGATGCTAATTTTTCAACAATCTCACCTTTTACATAATTAAGATCATCTGTAATTCCAAGGCGCTGTGCAAGCTGAAGATACTTATCATATCTCTGTAATCCTTTTACAAGAGAATCAAGTGCTTTTTCCCTGTTGTTTGAAGTCATGTAGTACTCGTATGAGTTAAGCTGTTTGTTAACATACATTACTGTCATGATCTTATCGTATAATTCAATATCCTCATCCTGTATTTTTAGGCCGTATACCTCATAATATGCCTCATTATATTTTCGGATGTCGAAATCTTCCTGGGCATTTTTAATACTTAGATTATAAGAATAAATATTTGTCCCGATAATAATAACAATCGTAAGTATAGCAAAGATAACAAACAGGATGGTTGCTCCTGCTTTATTTATCTTGCCGTGTTCCATCTCATACTCGGCAATAGCAAGGGCAGTCTCCTTTTTCTTCTTTTCCCTCTCTTTTTCGGCAGCCTTCTTTTCAGCGGCCAAAGCCATCTTACGATTTCTTTCGGCTTCGGCTTCTGCTTTTTTTCTGGCCTTTTCGGCTTCTGCTTCGGCTTTCTTTTCTTCTTCCTGTTTTTTCTTTTCTTCCTTCCTCTGCCTGTCTAGCTTTTCATCCTCTTCTTTCTTCTTTCGGTCAGCTTCAAGCATTTCCGGAGTTACTTCATCATTTGTATTTCCAAAAAGCCGTTTAAACCAGCTTAATTTTTTCTTCTTTTTCTGCTTTGAATCTGAAATTTCCTCTTCAATAGGATCAAAATCAGAAAATACTTCCTGTACAGATATTTGTTCGGCATTTTCTCCCTGCAGGCTTTCATCCAGTTCATTCAGCTGCTCATCACCCGGAAACTGTCCCGGATCCTGACTGACTTTTGCATCAACCTCATCAAAAAGTGCATCAACATCACTGTCTATGGACATATCAGACCCATCATTCTTCCATTCCACATCCATCAGTTCATCAAAATCGGATGAATTTTCATCGGGTTGAACCTGTTCGGAAATCTCTTCCTGATTTCCTTCTTTGCTAAGTAAGGTTGCATAAGCTTCTGCTTCATCGAAAATACTCTCAAGATCCTCTTCGGCTATTTCAGGTTCATTCTGAAGAACATCTTGGTTGTTAGAATCCATATCCTCAAGAAGATCCGAGATCATGTCATCCATCTCGGGATTTCCGGTATTGGTATTATAAGTACCGTTATCTATGCTGTCATTAGGTATATCTGCATAAGCTGCAGTATTATCCGTTTCTGTATCCTGAACTTTTGCTTTGGCTGAACGACCCGCTTTTACGGAACTGTTTATTCCAACAGAAGTAAGCAGACTGTCAAGATATGACTCATCTGCTTTATTCTTCCTCTTCTGTTTACAGCTGTCACAATATTTTTCCCCATTACGGGTTTTTTTGTGACACATCAGACATGTTCCCATAAGCTACCACTCTTAAAAAGTTTTTATTTTTCTTCAAGCCTTGCTATAATTTCGTCAAGGACCTTCACCAAAGAACCGATCTCAGGTTTTGAAAGCTGTGCGTCTGCGCCTAAGAGTTCTCCCTTTCGTCTCATCTCCTCATTGACAAGAGATGAGAAAATGACTACAGGAATACTCTTTAGCTCCGGATCTTCTTTTATCAGCTTTGTCAAGTGATGTCCATCCATCTGAGGCATTTCTATATCCGTGATAACACACTTAACTTTATCATATAAGCTGCCTTCAGCCTTATATCTCATCAGAACATCATAAGCTTCTTTTCCGTTATTTGTTAAAGTAATGGAAGTATATCCGGCCTTAGTAATAGAATCATGGATCAGTTTACTGAGCAGCGGTGAATCTTCAGCTATGAGTATGGGTGCATTGTTTCTCTGACGTATACCCAAAGCATCAATATCTGACATACGCAGTCCTGTCTCAGGACTGATATCGGAAACAATTTTTTCAAAATCAAGTATAACTATCAGTTTGCTGTTGATTTTCAAGAATCCGGTTGCTACGCTTCGACCGGAATTATTTATTGACTCATCCGGCTTAGAAATATCTGCCCACGATACCCTGTGAATTCCCAATACTGCCTGTACATGAAATGCAACATTCAGTTTATTGAAATTCGTAACAATAAACATATCCGACTCTTCATTTGTCTCATAAGGAACCGCGAGACTCTTGTTCAGATCGATAACAGTAATTATCGCATCTCTCGGCATATAAATTCCTTCAACGCAGGGGTGAGAATTGGGAATGGCCGTAGGTCTCTTGTACGGAAGAATTTCCCTTACCTTCGCAACATTTATTCCATAATGATTTGTTCCAACCACAAACTCAAGTATCTCAAGTTCATTTGTTCCGCTTTCAAGCAAAATCTTTGTATCCATTTATTCCCTCCTCCTGTATTATGTATGCTATTTTCGTTAATTCAAAGTAATCTCACAAATCTTTTCCGTAGCAGAATTTGTTCCTCTGAGAACGAATCCTTTTTCATTCCTGTTTTCATAGATAATGAACAATACAACAGCATTAAAACTCTTCCCCGGGTCGATGCTGTCATCCAAAAACTGAATATCATTTGAAAGCATAGAAACACTGGGGACAATAATATCGCCGTTATCACAGTATAAAGTATAATTTATCGGATACTCAGAAGAAATAAATTTCTTTTTCTCACTGCTGTTATTTGTGATTTTTAATTCTACGGCGAGAATTTTTTCGCCTTCCTTCGCTGAAAAACTCGAATATTCATTTTCGCTGTAAACGTCGGATAAGCCGTAAGATATATAATCGATTGTAAAATGACTCAGTGAGTAAAGCTTTGTCAGGCTTTTAACAGTGTCTTTCTGTTCCTGTTCGGTCGGAGCCGGAGCTTTAGTTGTCTCTGCTTTATCATCTTTCGGAGTCGGAGTGGGTGATACACCACCTTCATCGGCAGGCTTTGTCGGGATCACAGTGGCTGTACCGACTTCCTGCGACTTTTCTTCTTCCGCTTTTTTTTCTTTGTAAATGTCCTGAAGTTCCTTAACGTCCAAAAGCTTTCTGTTCTGAGTCTTATTCTTATCGTATTTCAGGATCAGGTGAGCACAATACTGTGCTATAGCATCAGATTCTTTATCCGTAAGCGGTATATTATTGGAGGAACATGCTGTAAGCATAGAAATAACCATGAATACACATATTATCAGTTTAAATCTTTTCATCAGCGGACCTCCTTTCCTATTCATATTATTTTACCACTTTTTATATATATTTGCAAGAATATATTACTCAATAGTAAGCTCAAACCAGAATTCAACACCTGCCTGATGGTTAATGACACCGAATTTTTCGTTATGAGCTTCCATTATTGCTTTTACTATAGAAAGCCCGATACCGCTTCCGCCGTATTCACGGGTTCTGGCTTTGTCAATCTTATAAAACTTATCCCAGATATGTTCTATCTCTGTATCCGGTATCTGCTCACCGGAATTAAAAACAGAAACCCTTACTTTTTTGTCTGTCTGTTTAAACGATATATCTACAATTTTAGATCCTGAACAATGATTTAAAGCATTACTGAGATAATTTGTTATAACTTCCTCGACACGGTACTCATCTGCCCAAACATAAATAGGTTCAGATTCATTAAATACTATCGAAACTTCTTTATTTTTTGCAAGTACTTCTATAGAAGACGCCACAGATCTGACAAGCTCCACTATATCAAATCTTGTAAGCTCAAGTCCGGAATTACCGAACTCAAGTTCATTAAGTGACAGAAGCTTCTTCACCATCTTGTTCATTTTCTGGGCTTCATCAACTATAACATCGCAGTAAAATTTTCTGCTTTCTTCATCATCGTTTATATTATCTGCCAATCCTTCAGCATATCCCTGGATCAGAGCTATAGGAGTTTTAAGTTCATGGGATACATTTGAAAGGAATTCGCGCCTCATGGAATCGACTTCCGTCTTCTTGGCGATATCCTTTTCAAGCTCAATATTTGCAGTCTTTAGTTCACTTATTGTTTTTTCAAGCTGAGATGACAGCGTGTTGATGTTCTTCCCCAGCTCGCCTATCTCATCCTTCCGTTTTCCGGTATATCTGGTTTCGAATTTAAGTTCACACATTTCCTTTGATATCTCGGAAAGATCCAGAATCGGCTTTGTAATTCCATAGCTGAATATATACATAAGTATGGAACACAATATTACAAGAGCTCCTCCGGATATGGCAAGGAATTTGTTTGAAATCACTGCACTCTCTTCAATATTTGAATAATTGGTCCTGACAAATATCAGCTTTTGGTTAGAAATGTAACCGACCAGGTCTATAAAATTCGAATCCACCTGATCATCAAAACTCTTATATACATCATACTTATCTTCGACTGTTTTCAGCAGATCCGTCGTCCTTACTCCTTCGGGCTCGCCAAACATATATCTCTGAAGCGATCTTACAATCCTCTCATTTCTGGTGAAGCGCCCATAAGCCGCATTTCCGTCGATAGTGCTCGTTATGGGATATTCAAAGAAAAGATAGGACATCTTTGTCGATATAATATAAACATTTACGCCATAACTGTTCTCAATTTTCTCAATTGCCGACAAAATGTCATTATCAGATGCAAATTCTGCGTTATCACCGATAGTCCTGTCAATACTGTCATATACTTCCGATAGCGAACTGATCTTGGATTTCTCATAAAAAGACGGCAAAAAAACATCGTTTGCTATCCAGCACAGAAAAACAAGCATAAACATCGACATCGAAAGGAGCAGTGATATCTTTAGTTTTAATGAGTGACGCATTCTTATCCGACACCTCTTTTATATTAATTATGCTTCAAATTTATAACCCATCCCCCAGATTGTCTTTATACAGTCACCTTTTTCTCCCATTTTTGATCTAAGCTTTTTTACATGTGTATCAATTGTACGTGCATCTCCGAAATAATCATAGTTCCACACGTTGTTTAAAATCTTATCCCTGGATAAGGCCACCCCCTTGTTAGATACAAAATAATCAAGAAGCTCAAATTCCTTAACACTCAGATCAAGTGCCTTTCCGTCGATGCTTACAACATGTGCGGATCTGTCAATTTTTATTCCTCCGACTTCTATGCTGTCTTCATCCATATCCACAGTTCTTCTGAGTATAGCTTCCACCCTGGCAACAAGTATTTTCGGGCTGAAAGGTTTCGTAATGTATTCGTCAACTCCTAATTCAAAACCCAAAAGTTCGTCTTTTTCGTCGCTTTTAGCTGTAAGCATTATTATCGGAATTTTCGAAACCTTTCGTATTTCCCTGCATACCTGCCATCCATCCATACCCGGCATCATAACATCAAGAATGATAAGTGACAGATCTTTTTCCGCATAAAAAATATCGCAGGCCTTTTCTCCGTTCTCCGCTTCAAGAACAATAATATTATTTTTACTTAGAAAGTCTCTTACAAGTTTACGCATTCTGCTTTCGTCATCAGCTACCAAAACTTTAATAACATCCATTATTCTTCACCCCTGTTTACAAGTTCACTCTCTTTAACCTTAAGTGCCTCTTCTCTTTCCGAAAGTTCTTCAGCCCAAGAAGCATATTTATCCTGGATAGTCTTTTCCGTATCGGAAAAAGGCAGGTTTCCGCCTGTTAATGCCATTATGAACAATACTATTATCACAATTGCAAGAATTGCTATGGCATAATAACACTTTTTAACTTTTCCGCGGTAATATTCAGCAACATTTTTGAATTTTTTCTCATTATTAATATGATTTTGAATATCACGCTTCAATGCTTTCTCAGTTTCTGCAAACTCGTCGTCTATATTTTTATCAAGGCGCTCGAATTTTACGTTCATATCAGAAGCACTTTCTGATATCGCAGAATCTATCTCTAATGATGTTTCATCACCAAATGATGATAAACGTCCCTTTTTATTTGTATCCGAAAGAACTGCTATGAATTTGATCTGGTTTTCATCAACTACACCGCTCTGTACGCAGAAATCCCGGAGCTGCTTTAAGAATGTCAGGCCTACAACCGTTTTAAAATCATTTCTGTCTAAAAGTTTATAATAAACCTTTAATGCAACCTGCGGATCACTGATGTTCATTCTTTCAACAATATAATTAATTATATCCGATTCTTTCTTTGCAAGAGCATACTCCATGGAATCATCAAACTGAAACCCAGCTACTTTCAAACCTTCCCACATCCTGTGCTCACCTCATACCATACTAAAAGGTCTTAATTGCCTAATTTGTTTCTATTCCGTCTATTATAATCTGTACACTTTCATCTTCTGAATGTGCTGCTATCACAGCATCAAGAACATCAAGTCCATCATATGCCTGACCGAAAACAGCTGTATGTCCGTCAAGCCACGGAGCCCCTCCGTATTCTCTGTAAGTTTCAAGTTCATCACGAGTCAGTTCGGTTTTATATCCAAACTTTATATAATCTGAAAAAGTATATCCTTTAATCTCTATAAGTTCCTCTATATCAGCAAGTCTTTCCGTATCCATTCCTATGATATAAAATGAAGAAAGATCAACATTCTTTCCATTTGTATATGATGCACACAGAGAACCGCGGTAAGGATGAAGATTCTTAGAGGCTCTTGCAGTAACGTTCTGTTCTTCTCTTTTATTACCGTTTTCGTCTTCCGGGGCCTCGCCTCCCATAAGCAGATAATCTTCTACCATATAGAAAAATGATTTACCGTCAAAATAACCCGACCTGCAAATTTCTGCAAATTTTGCACATAACTCAGGTTCTTCATCCGTATACAGTCTGAACACTATCGAACCATAGTCTTTAATATTTATCCTAGCCAATTTGAAAGCAGTATCTGTCCTAAACTGCAGCGGGATTTCACTACTGTCTTCGGAACAGCCGGAAAGTAACACTGATGCCAGGATAACCGCTAAAAAAAAATTTAAGGCTGTCTTTCTTTTTTTCAACATGTATACTCCAGGTTTTCGTTAATATCTTTTTTTCTGGTTAAAACAAAGTAATGACTTTATTATCATTATATGCAAAGCTATTTTATAAATCAAGGGAATTCACAGACTTTTCTTAAGTTCGTCCAAATATCTTCTCAAAGCATCCTGCCATGTCGGTAAAGGTTTAAATCCATTTTCAATAAGCTTACTCTTATCAAGACGTGAGTTAAATGGACGAGCTGCCTTACTTAATCCGTATTCCTGGGTAGTTACAGGATATACTTTGGTATCCAGCCCATATTGTCTGTATATTTCACAACAGAAATCATACCAGCTTATATATCCGCCTTCATTGGTAGCATGATAATAACCGTATCTGTCACTCTCAGACATATCTACTAACAGTCTGGCTAGATCAACAGTATAAGTCGGTGTACCTATCTGATCACTTACCACACGAACAGAATCATGTGTCTTCCCAACATTTATCATCGTTCTTATAAAATTATTTCCATTAAGTCCGAAGGCCCATGCAATCCTAACGATAAAATACTTTTCGAGAGTTGAAGATACCGCAAGCTCACCGTCAAGCTTACTTTTTCCGTATACGTTTAACGGAGCGTAATTTGTGTCATCAGGTTTCCATGGAGTCTCGCCTTTGCCGTCAAAAACATAATCCGTACTGATATAAAGCATTGCTGCATCCACATATTTTGCGGCCTCAGCCAGATAATATGTGCCAAGATGATTTATGCGATCTACTTTCTCCCTGTTTTCTTCGTCCTCTGCAGCATCAACAGCTGTCCAGGCAGCAGGATGGATAACAAAATCAGGCCTTATCTTTTCAAACGACTCAAAAACCATATCACGGTCTGTAATATCCAGTTTAACATAAGGCGATGAAGTTACTGCGCTTCCGTCCATAACTCCGGAATACTTCGGCATGATATCAGATCCAACAACTTCATGTCCTCTTCTTACGGCCTCATTTACAACGTCATGACCCAACTGGCCGCAAACACCTGTTACAAATAATTTCATAATATATCTCCAATATAATAAATCAAATATTATCTTTACGCCATACCATCTTGTTTACAACACCTACATATGACTGTATTATCCTAACAACTTTTTCGCTTACATTTGTATCCGTATAATCAGGAACAGGGATTCCGTTATCCTGATTCTTAACCATTTCAACTGCAAGATCCACACTTTGAAGGAGACCTTTAGTATCAATCCCCGATAAAATGAAGCAGCCCTTATCCAGTGCTTCCGGACGTTCGGTTGATGTACGTATGCATACTGCAGGAATCGGATGTCCAATACTTATATAAAACGAAGATTCCTCCGGCAGAGTTCCCGAATCGCTTACAACACAGAAGGCATTCATCTGCAGACAATTATAATCATGGAATCCCAGCGGTTCATGCCTGATAACACGCCTGTCAAGCACGAATCCCTTATCTTTCTCCATCTGTTCCAAACGTTTTTTAGAACGCGGATGACAGGAATAAAGAACAGGCATATCATATTTTTCTGCCATCTTATTAATCGCAGTAAAAAGAGCGGCAAAATTCTTCTCTGTATCAATATTCTCCTCACGATGTGCTGAAAGAAGAATATATTTTCCCTTCTTTAGGCCAAGCCTATCATGAACATCAGACATCTTGATTGCTTCAAGATTATTCTTTAAAACTTCTGCCATAGGGCTTCCGGTCACATAAGTTCTTTCCTTTGGCAAACCGCAATCTGCAAGATATCTTCTTGCATGCTCACTGTAAGCCAGATTGACATCAGAAATAATATCTACTATTCTCCTGTTTGTCTCCTCCGGAAGGCATTCATCCTTACAACGGTTTCCTGCCTCCATATGAAAGATTGGTATATGAAGCCTTTTTGCTCCGATTACCGAAAGACAGCTGTTTGTATCTCCAAGTACCAAAACCGCATCCGGCCTTGAACTGTCAAAAAAATCATAAGATCTTGAGATAATGTTTCCCATTGTTTCACCAAGATTTGAACCCACAGCGTCAAGATAAACTTCCGGATCCGCCAAACGCAGATCTTTAAAAAACACGCCGTTCAGATTATAGTCATAATTTTGGCCGGTATGTACAAGAATAGTATCAAAATATACCCTGCATTTATTTATTACCGCTGCCAGTCTGATTATTTCAGGCCTTGTTCCCACAATGATCGCAAGTTTTATCTTGCCGTTATTTTTCCACTCCGGATAATTCATAATGTCTCCTAAATCAAACTCAATATATTTTAACAGCCTCTGACCTTAAATCTTTTCAAAAAATGTGTCAGGGTTGTTCTGATCAAAAATCTCATTACATGTCATAACCGTAACAAGGTCCGTATCTCCGATATTTGTTATCTCATGTGTAAAACCGGGTTTCATTATTACACTCTGTATATGACTGCCGTCAACAAAATATTCCTCAATCTCATCCGTCCCGATCCTGCGTTCCCTTATCCTTGCTTTGCCGCTTACAACTATAAACTCCTCTGTCTTGGTTACATGCCAGTGCATACCCCGGGTAATCCCCGGACGGCAGACGTTTACGGATACCTGTCCGGAACCGGGAGTATGTACCAGTTCAGTAAAAGATCCTCTGTCATCAACATTCATTTTAAGATCAAAAACAGTTTTTTCTTTCGGAAGATATGAAAGATACATAGAATATAATTTCTTTTCAAAACAACCCGGAGTAAAATCGGGTGTCATAAGTGTATCCGCATGTTCCCTAAACTTATCAAGCATAGAAACTATCTCGCCCAAAGTAGCCTTATAAGTTACAGGACAATAACAATACCTTCCTTTAGTATCAGGGCAGGGGGTCATTCCGTCATATAAAACTCCGTCTGTCACAGTACCTGTCTCCGGATATACACACCTGTGAGGATGTCCTTCCATACAGTCAAGCAATTCACTGATAACATCTGAAGCAAATAAAAGTTCCAGTTCCACAGACGGATCATTGACCGTGATGGGAAGATCGTGTGCATAGTTATAACAGAAGGTTCCGACTGCGGAATTATAGTTTGGTCTCACACCTGTGCCTACAAGATTCGGAAACCTGTAAACATATACCGGGATACCTGTTTCTTTCTCATAAGCAAAAAACAATTCTTCGCCTGCAAGCTTACTTTTTCCGTATTCCGACCCTGTAAATCTTCCCTTAAGTGTGGCCTGAAGAGAAGATGACAACATTACCGGACATTTGTTATTATGCTTTTTAAGGTTTTCAAGAAGTTCGGAGGCAAACCCAAAGTTTCCCTTTTTAAATTCTTCCGGATCCTTGGGTCTGTTAACTCCTGCAAGATTTAAAACAAAATCAGCTTTACTGCAATATTCATCCAGTTCATCGGGAGTATTTTCTAAATCAAACTCATAAATTTCATCAATTTTAAGCCCTGTTCTTGTTTTGTTTCTCCCGTCAGCTATAGTCTGAAGATACTGAACAATATTTTTCCCCAGAAATCCGGCGCTTCCCGTTATAAGAATATTCATTGTTTATCATCATGCTACTGCATGATATCCTCCATATAATCTAAATAATAGCTTTTAAGCATCTACGGGATGCGGACGGTTTTCAAGTTCTTCTTTTACATAATCCGTAGTAAGAATCTTTGCCACAACACCATCAACATCAAGCCTTGTTGTATTATGACTTGTATATGCCTCTTCACCCTCCGTCAAAACAGCTCCTTCAACATAGAACTTATCATAATTAAGGCTTCTTCCGTCCGGAGATATACGGAAATAATGTCCCATGTCAGTACTTCTGAGTCTTTCTTCTCTGGTCATTAATGTCTCGTAAAGCTTCTCTCCATGTCTGGTCCCTATGATCTTTTTCTCAGTGGTCCCGAACACTTTCATAACGCCGTCCGCAAGATCTCCTATAGTTGACGCATCCGCTTTCTGAATAAACAAGTCGCCGGGTTCAGCATGTTCAAATGCAAACGCCACGAGATCCACCGCTTCATCAAGATTCATAAGGAATCTTGTCATATTGGGATCTGTTATCGTTATGGGAGCCTTTCTTTTAATCTGATCGATAAACAGCGGTATTACACTGCCACGGCTGCACATTACATTTCCGTATCTTGTACATGAAAGAACAGTCCCACCACGTTCAAAAGCTTTCTGTGCCCTGGCGGCAACTATCTTTTCCCCGACTGCCTTTGTCATTCCCATTGAATTTATAGGATATGCTGCCTTATCCGTAGAAAGGAATACTACTCTTTCCACATGATTCTCAACTGCTGCAGTAATAACATTATCCGTCCCGATAATATTTGTTCTCACAGCTTCCATGGGAAAGAACTCACAGGAAGGCACTTCTTTCAGAGCTGCAGCATGAAAAACATAATTTGCACCATACATTACATCCCTGACAGAATCTATATTACGGACATCGCCTATATAAAACTTTACTTTCGATGCATATTCGGGATAAAGAGCCTGAAGATTATGCCTCATGGTGTCCTGTTTCTTCTCATCCCTGCTGATAATTCGTATCTCTCCTATATCAGTAGTCAGAAAATGCTTTAAAACAGTTGAGCCGAATGAACCGGTACCGCCGGTTATTACCAATGTTTTTCCTATAAATGCTTCACTTATTGAATTCATTTTCACTATCTCCCTAAATTACTTCTACTCTGGGTTCATGTCTTACGGATTTCGTTGTAATACATACATCAGGATAGTTCCCTGCACCGATAAACAGTATTAATATCTCACTGTCTTTCATCTTAAGTATTTTTCTTACATTGCTCTCCTGTGCACAAGAAAGGGAAGCGCTTAACGGAACACTCCCGATATGACTGTAATGAAGTGCATTCAGAATGCTTTCGGCATACATTCCGCCATCGATAAAAGCCTGAAATACTTCTCTGTCATGATTAAAATATGAAAGATCTGAAGTTACCACGATAAGTTTGTCTATTTCCTGTCCGAATCCGGAGTTTCCGTTCTGATTTGCCAAAACATTTTTTATTACACTTTTGTTTGCAATAATCCTTGCTTTCCAGCCTTGCCTGTTACATGCCGAAGGAGTATGCTGGGCAATTTTGATTGCTTCAACAATCTTTTCTGTTTTAACCGGTTTATCCGAAAAGTGTCTGATGCTGTGTCTGTCTTCCATTAATTCCCTAAAATTCATCTTTTCAAGTTCTTCTTTTGTTTTAGGTACAAAAGTCATCTCGCCGCCATCATCGTTTGCATTCCCGGGAAATCTGTCTATAACTTTTTTTAAGACATCATCCTTTAATCCGTACTGAAAATTTTTCTCAACATAACGTTTTAAAACAGATATTGCGGTACGATAAAAATATCTGTTAACATCATTAAAATCATTAAGATAATTCTTTATAGCCTTTATCAGAGTCTCTATATTATTTCTTCCGAATCCCGCTCTGTAATTTTCATACGACAGTCCCTTTTCTATCGTATGGTATAGTCTTGTTATAACAGCTTCATACTGTGAAATATCTGAACATTTTACACCATTAAAAGTATGTTTTTTATATCTTTTCAGATATTCATGCTGAATAGTATGTGTTCTGTTTTTAACTTTGCCCGAAATAGTTTTTAAATCCATAAAAACTCTCCAATCTATAATTATATTTTTATGATTCTTTTATTTGCGATGAAGGATAGAAAGAATCAGATTTTTACATTTTCTGAATTCTAAAGATTTTCTGAAGATAAAAAAGTATAAAACATTAGGTACTATTATACATACCGGAAGTCTGACAAATAAGGCGGTATATCCGGCAAACGGAATATATGAGCATATCAGATATGATAACGCACAGCATAATGCAGCCACAAATATATGAATTAACATATTAAATGAATACTGTTTCATATCCGTTTTAAATATATACTTATAAACCGTATATGTTGCCCACGGTACTGAAATAATAAGGCTTATTATTGTAGAAAGTACAACACCGGTAACATCTATGATCTGTATAAGAATAACATTTCCTATAACATTTACTATCATGATAACATACGGGCGAAATCTGTCTTCCCACCATATTCCTGCTGCATCTTTATATGTCAGAACAATTCTGTATGACTGATAGATATAAAAATATATTGCAAAAAGTATCACTATATGAAACGGAAACAGCAGATCTTCTCCTGCCCAAACTTCTATGAATGGCTGATACAGACAAAGAAGACTGCATGCGCAAAACATGGTAATCCAGTAATTCAAGAATGAAAGCATCTTAAAGTCATTTAAATTCTTTTCCAAGCTCTCCGTTTCAAGACTGTTCCCGACACCGGCTACGAATGCCGAATATAATACCGTTGTCAGTCCGATAACGGCATTCATAACATAATAATAATTTCCGTACTGCGTAACTATAGTTAGGCCTAAGAATATGGAGATTATAATATTATCCGATGCATGCAATATTACCGAACTTATCTTAGAACCAAATAAAGCCGCTATCTTCTTTTTTATAGACTGCTCAACTTCTTTTGATACCTTGCCTTTGCAGAAGTACTGCGGATATGCTTTTTTAGCTAAAAGAGTAGTACTCAGATTTATTGCGATTGTACATACCGGCAGCAGTATAATATATAAATAGTAATTTCTGAAGAATATAAGAACCCCTACCTGCAATATATACATCGAAGCCTGAGCGAATAACATACACCTGCTTATCATGTCATTCCGCTGGTGTGCCATAAGAAGAGACTGCATGTATGCCATAAATATGTAACTTAATGCTGAATTTAAAAGATATACAAGATATAAAATATAGAAATTTACATCATCAGGACAATCTCCTTTGACAAGATACTTTAAAAAAGGAATCAGCGATAATCCTACGCCGAGAACTATTAAGCCTATTATCCTGTATAATTTCTTATAAAGATTCAGCAGGGCGCAGATTTCATCGGAATTCTCCATTGCAATCGGTTTATACATACTGTATATCAAAGCATTTCCAACACCAAGTTCAGCTATACTTAAGAAACTCAGTATGGAAGTAAATAGGCTGTCCAATCCGACATATTCTGTTCCCATATAATGCAGCATAACTGTTCGTACCACAAAGGGTAGCAGTATTGCGGCTATCTTCTGAATGGAACCGACGATTATATTTCTTGCTGCACTTTGCGTTCTGTTAAGTTTCATTGATCACTCCGGGATATTATCAATAATTTTCCAGACTTTCTCATAACAGGATTTTGAATTAATACTGTTCAGAGCTTCTTTAATTTTCTTTTTTTCAAAACAATAATATTCATCCATATTATCAACAGCTTTTATAAGAGTATCCTCTATCATCCCATCATCTATGTCAAGAACATATTTCTGCTGTCCGAAAAGATCGGCAAGTTCATTATACTTTACAGACCATCCTATTATTATTGCAGGAACAGAATTCTTGAAAGAATGAACTATTGAATGAAATCTTGAAGCAATAACATAATCAAACTGTTTTACAAATGCAGAAAACTCAAGACAATCAAAATCATCACTTATAAGTTTTACACGCTGATCATTAGTTTTTTTGCATATCTTTTCACACATTTCAAGATCATTCGAATGTCTGAAAACATATACGTTCTTTCCTTTATCCAGCAAATATATAATGATATTCCGATACATTTCAAGTATCTTTTCCTCATCATTTTCTGTCAAAAGCTGATGGTTAGGTATTATTCCGACATTATTTATCGTATCTAATACGATTTCTTTTTTGTCATAATGTTTCTTAAATATATTTTTAGGTTTTACTTCACCTGAAGAAAGTACCAAATCAGGATATACAAATACATTTTTTCTTATCCCGTATATATCTGAAAGCATTTCCTTTCCGTCTTTTTCTCTGGCACATATTACATCTGCCCTTCTTAACGACTGTCTGATCCTCTTATTCCATGAATCTTTAGATGTTATAAAATCAAACGGGCCGAATGATTGAGGCATAAGTATGACAGGAACATTTCTCGATGCAGATCCGTTAATATATCTTAACAGCCTGTTATTTATCTCTGCCGGCCATTTTGAAGACAAACTGTATCCGCTTATATCCAAATGCAGATCCATCCTGCCCCAGCATTTTGATAATCTTAGAATTTCTTTTTTCCTGATCTTTTTTCTTAACTGTAGGATTCTTTTCATACCTTTAATTGTCCTGTGAACAATCCTTAAGATATCAGAACAGTCTTTTCCAAAACAGTCATCATATACAAACTTAAATCTATACTTTTTTACATCATATGCAGTAATATCGTCTACTGGAACATAATAGAAAACGATTTTTCTGTCAGGATATTTGTTTCTTATTTCACTTATCAGTGAAAACAGTAACGACTGTGCGCCTTTATTTTCAAATTGCGCGCCGGTTATTAAAATATTCATTCCGTGATTCCTCATAATTAAGCTATAATTCCGCATAAATTTTCGACTTACACCTCTATGGTAGTAAGTGGGATTTTATAAGGCACTTGAACCTTGAAAATATCATATATGGCATTGACTTCCTTGCGAGGTTCCTGCGGTATTGCGTAATCCTTATAG
>JAFXXN010000178.1 GCA_017542245.1 Lachnospiraceae bacterium | reverse complement strand
GCTTGCTGGTGAGATTCTGCAAAAGTACACCAACTATGGTGGACGCATTGCAATTTATGGCGATTACTCTCGCTATACCAGCAAGCCTCTCAGAGATTTTATCTATGAGAGCAATAAGGGGAAGAGTGTGTTTTTTGTTGCTACCAAGGAAGAAGCAATCGAAATGCTGACAAAGTAAATTCCAGTTTGTCGGGATGAGACATAGCCATTTATCTCGCAATTTTATCTTTTTATATAACTGAGTATGACGAAATTTGTGTAAGGAGGCGTAAAAATGGATGCGATTTTTAGTGTACAAGACAGACAAAAAACTTTTGAAGATATTCTGTCGATTACCAGACAGTACAGTAAAATAGTATCGCTGGTTCAGGTGGGGTCCGGGGCAAACGGGTATCACGATGATCGGTCGGATCTGGATTTTGTAATCGCTATGGATTCCAATGATTCGATGCTCGAGGTCATGGAATATATGCACAAAAAAATCTCCGAAAAGTATGAGCTTCTGTTTTTTATACAACAAGAGACCAGTCATCTTCAATGCTACGTATTATCAAACCTTCTTGAAATTGATCTTGGCTTTGGTGCGTATGAACATGCTGCAGCCTGGAAGCCGGCGTTTAAGGTTCTGTATGATAATTCTGGTACTGTTGAAGAAAAGATGAAACAATCTTTGGTCGGGATGGATGACAGAATATTTGGTAATAAGCAGAAGAAAGATATAGACACAGCCTGTCAGTCTGTATGGCTCCGATTAATGCATGCGGCAGTGGCGATTCATCGTGGAGAATACTTCCGAGTGATAGGTGAGCTGGAATATGTCAGAAAGCTGTATATCGATCTGCTTGGAGATCGATACCGCCTGGAAAGTGACCGAAATCGCGAAATTGACAGGTTACCTGAAAATGAAAAAGCAGCAATTCGCAGTACTTTTGTCACCGGAGAAAGCTCGTCGGAACTATGGGAAAAGCTTTTAAATCTCACAGATTTAGTTTACAAGGAACTTGAAGGACATAGCATACCTGTAACAAAAGAATTACTGCATGAGTATTTCAAGGGGCTCATGTAAGGCAGCTTATCGTTGCCAAATTCCGGTTTGTCGTGATGAGAGCATAGTCTTTTATCTCGCAATTTAAGCTGCTAAAAGGAAAGAGTTATGGAGATTGAACTGATTGATAATATCCTGAAAGCTGAAGATTTTGTAAGGCTTCGTATAGAAACAGGATTTGCTGAGGTTCCTTTGGAACATGCACGTCGAGCGCTAAAGAACGGACTTCTAAATGTATCTGCATATTACCAAGGTGAATTGATTGGAATTGGTAGGTTAGTAGGTGATGGGGCCATGTATTGGTATCTTCAGGAAATAATTGTTTTACCTGAATATCAGAAAAAAGGTGTAGGAACTAAGATAGTTAATCATTTAATCGAGTATGCTAAGGAAAATTCAAAGACTTGTAAATTTACTACTATCGGTGGTGTTTCTGCAAAAGGTAAAGAAGGCTTTTATCAAAAACTTGGATTTGAAATAATTTCGAATGGAATTAAGCAATGATAGAAAACGAATTATAAAGTTGATTCGTAATAGAACTTCCAATGTTCGGATGATTTTGTCTGTGCAATTCTATGCGGAGCATATGCTGTTTTGGATGAGGAATCTGAAATCAAATAAACAGAGAGATAAAAACTGGGATCGGAATCTTCGTAAGGCATATGAAAAAGGAAAGAATCTCTTTGCAAAAACCGATGAGGAGTTCTCTTTGGAAAATAGATTCTTCACAGCACTTGAAAACTCTGAGTCAGGTGAGGTTTCCTCAGATACAATCTTTAGCTATCATCAAAAAGGAAATGTTATTTGGGCAGAATATTCGGGTGGCAGTATTGTCAAAGGATACCTGATCGGAACCATGGATGATAAACACGAACTTCATTTTGATTACCGTCATATCAATACCAATGGCGAGTCATAGTCCGGGACATGTGATTCGAAACCGGTAATCATAAATGAAAAACTACGGTTTAGCGAGAACTGGAGATGGTCAACCGGACAGGAAGGTACATCGGTAATTGAAGAGATCTGAACTGAAATTATAAATCGGAGTTTGTCTGTCCAGACATACTCCTGTTTTTTTATATTGACAGCTAATTCAGATTAGCCTATAATAAAGCTAATCTGAATTAGCCGAAGGAGTATATATGGATACCAAAAAGAAAATACTGGATGTAGCATTGACTTTGTTTTCGGAAAAAGGATACGGAAATGTTTATGTGGGACAGATAGCCGAAGGTGTGGGCATAAAGGCACCCTCTTTATATAAACATTATAAATGCAAACAGGATATTTTTAATGCCATCTTAGATGAAATGCGTGAGCGATACAACCAAAAAGCTGCAGATTTAAATTTGAATGGAGATGATATTCTGATGGATTCAGAAGTCTGTAAGAATGCTTCAGAAGATGATCTCGTGAAGATGGGGGCAGGGCTGTTTTCGTTCTTTTTACACGATGAATATGAATGCAAGTTCAGAAAGATGCTTACCTTGGAACAGTTTTCAGATAAGGAATTGGCAGGTCTTTTCTCCAATCAGTATTTTGATGAACCTCTTAAGTATCAGAGTGGAATGCTGCAATTTCTTATCATGCAGGGTAAGTTAAAAGGAGATGATGCCGATATTATGGCATTGCAGTTTTTTTCACCCATTTATCTGCTCATGACCGTATGCGACAGACAGCCTAAAAGAGAAAAAGAATGCTTACAAAAACTGGAAAGGCACATCAGACAGTTTAGCAGGATATATAAGGGAGAAGATAAATGAAGATAGTAATGATAAACGGTCAGAATCATAAAGGAAGTACGTATAATATCGGGAGATTACTGGCAAAGAAGATCGGAAGTGATAAAGATATAGTTAAATTCTTCCTTCCGAAGGACCTGAATCATTTCTGCCTCGGATGTTATACTTGCATAGATGATGATACCAAATGTCCTTTTTATGAAGAAAAAAACAGGATAATGAAAGAAGTTGAAGAGGCAGATATTCTGATATTCACAACCCCGACTTATTGCCTGAGAGCCTCAGCTCCAATGAAGAGCTTCATAGATCTGACATTCAATTACTGGATGTCACATAGACCGCGAAAGTGTATGTTCAATAAAAAGGCAGTTGTCATATCAACCGCAGCAGGAAGCGGAGCAAAGAAGGCAGTAAAGGATGTAAGTGATGCACTTTTCTATTGGGGTATTCCCTGTATCGTTGAATATGGCATCTGCATACAAGCCATGAATTGGGACGGAGTCAGTGAAAAGAAAAAACAGAAGATTGAAAAAGATACAATAAGGATTGCGCAAAGGCTTTCCCGAAAAAAACGCGTAAAAGCAGGTATAAAGACTAAAGCCATGTTTTCACTGATGCGTATGATGCAGAAAGCAGATTTGGGGGCCGGTGAAGCAGACAAGTCGTATTGGGAGAAAAGCGGATGGCTAGGTAAAGAAAGACCTTGGAGGATGGAACGACACGATTCTGTGGATTGAAACTTTTTTTCAACTTTTGATTACCATTTTATGCTTAATTAAGCTATGATATATCACCATTTAAGGAAAAAGGGATAAAAACATATTTGGGACAATGCCCGAAAAAACAATGAATATCGAGGTTTTAAGATAATGATAAAAGTTTTATTTGTCTGTTGGGGCATTCAAGCCTAACAATACTGTAAAACTCGGGGTTTCTCGGCATTTTACGGCATATCGTGACAGACAAACAGAGCATAACTACTACTTTGTCTACTCCGTGATATTATCGCCGGAAAACACCATAAATTCGAGCATTTTTGAACAATTCCTTAATACTTTGCATGTTGAGACGGTTGTATTGCTGTCACGAGTAACGGGCAAAGAGGACAGATGACTATATTTGAATATAAAGGATTATAGAGAAATATGGAATTTAAGAAAGGAACAACACAAGATTTGGATTCGGTCTGCTTTTTGATAAAAGATGCAATAGCCGAAATGGAAAAGAATGGAATCTATCAATGGGATGAAATATATCCTGCCAGAGAAGACTTTGAAGAAGATATCAGAAACAATTATCTTTATGTAGTTTATGAAGAGAATGAGTTGGTAGCTTTTTATGCTATCAGTGGAGAATGTGATGAACAATACAATAATGCTGAATGGGAATACGAATCTGATTCGGCATATGTTCTCCACAGGTTCTGCGTTTCACCAAAGGTACAAAACAGGGGAATCGGGAAAAAGGTTCTTCTGCATATAGAACAACAAATTAAAAATATGGGTTATAACTCAGTTAGATTAGATACCTTTACTCAGAATCCTTTCGCGCAAAAATTGTATCGTCATAATGGGTATGAATCCCGAGGATATGCGGATTGGAGAAAAGGCAGATTT
>JAFXXN010000177.1 GCA_017542245.1 Lachnospiraceae bacterium | reverse complement strand
GTGATGGCATGGCTCCTGGCAAAAGACAGGAATAAGGGAGACCGGTAAGATGGTTCGTAAGCACATAATATTTTATGGATCTGTTCAGGGAGTCGGGTTTAGATGGAGAGCAAGGAATGCTGCCGAACACTTCTCTTGCACCGGCTGGGTAAAGAACGAATGGGACGGATCCGTGAGTATGGAGATTCAGGGCGAGGAAGAGGATATTGACAGGGTGATCCTTGCTATCGAGAAGGGAACGTTTGTGAGGATTGACAATATGGATGTTAAAATGCTTCCGGTAGTGGAACGGGAGTATGGATTTAGGACTGAATAATTTATATGAGGAATCACTTATGGCGGAAAAGAAAAAAGGCAAGAAATGGATTATTATTCTGATTGTGATTATCCTACTAGCGGTGCTTTTGATACCTATACCGGAGCGGTATAAGGATGGGGGGACAGTTAAGTACAGGGCAGTCCTATGGTCATATACCGATTATCATGCTCTGGCTGATGTTATGGGTGAGAATGGTGAACCTGTTATGGGCTATGAGGTAGGATATAAGTTTGAGATTATTGGATTTACTGTAAGTGAGGAAAAACATTTTGAAAAAGAAAATATCGGCGAAGTAGTGTATAAGGATTTGAATGAAAATGCCACCATTCGTGATGAGGATATTTCGGCCATTGAACAAAAGTATAAAGAAGAGATGGTAGACAAAGCTCTTAATAACCTGGATAAGGTAGATGAAGCAGAAAAAGAAAAGTATCGTGATATGATTGGGCTAAAATAAGTATAGATGTTTTGAAGATAGTTTACAATATAGGATAATTTGAATATTCTGAAAGGTTCGGCACAGAAGTGTCGGACTTTTTTTGTCTAAAAAATGCGGGAGTAGTAAAACTACTCCCGTTTGAAAGTTACATGATATCTTGGCAGAACGTCCAAGATCTTGTTGTGAGATTATAATAGCATGTTTTAGTGGTCGTGTCAATAAAAAATTTTATTGGTAGATATACCAATTACCAGCTTTTTACTTGTCTTTTTTGTTTAAAAGGGTTCCGATATATTTTTTTAATCTATCTATTTCAGCCTTTAATTTGTTTGTTCTACGGATGGTTCCGAGTGAGATATCAAGGCTGTCTTCTACGGCTTCGAGATCGATGTTACTCAGCTTTACTATCAGATTTCCCAGGCGGGCTTTGCTAACAGTAGTAATACAAGAGGTGTTTGCACTTCCGTCTAAAATGATATTTCCATTTCCGTCTTTATAAGTCTGAATAGGAACCATGCACCGAAGAGCAGCGGTATCGTGCGTTATCGGGATTACGATGACATTTGGTGATGAAAGGTTTGCATTGTCATTTGATATGACTATGCAGGGCCTTTTCTTCTGCATTTCGCTGCCAACACCAACTCCTAGGTCACATTCGTATACGTATCCACGTTTTGCACCTCTTTTTTGTGCATTGGGAACCTGGGTGCTAAGGTAGAAGGCGCGTTTAACCCATTCGAGGTGTTTCTGAGTATACTCTAAATCTATCTGCATTTGAATAATCCTTTCTATACGCAATGAATCCATTATAAATTATAAGTCTGATGTTTGCAAGGGAAAATATGTTTTTTATCAATCAATTAGCATAAAAATCCGATAGAAAAATTAGTGTAAGTCCCAATAATGGGACAGTGAATGTGAGATAATGGGAGTATAATAGGAAAATTGCCCTTTTATTATAAGAGGAGAATCAGGAGGGATAAAGAAAAAGTGTTAACAGGAGAAGAAACAATGTCACAGAGTGAGGTAGCTGAAAATGGTTTGAATGATGGAAATGAAATAGCCGTATCAGGCAGTGGCAGGTCTATCAGGAAGCACACAACGAATGTCATGGATGACAGGGTAATAGTGCAGGAGGCATGGTATGAGGTGCTGTACGCCAAAAGGAAAAGGACATAACTATTTGCGGAATTGGTCTCCGGATTCTTTGAATTCCGGTTTACAGGGGGAAAATTGGCTAAAACTTAATAACGAGATCTGATCATAAGGACACTTAGGGATAAAAACCTGGGTGTCTTTTTTTGTTATTAGAAATTTTGGGACATTAGGTCTGGTTATGGACATATTAACTTATGAAGAGAAAAAAGTTAAGATCATGCCTATTTTGTATGTTTTTTGTTAAAAAGCGGGAAGTTTGGCGTGTTTTGGGAAAGTTAACAGTATAGAGGGGGCAATTTGGGTATGTCAATACCATTAGGGTATATAGGGAATTTTTTAAAAAAGTTCCAGGATTTATGGGAGAATTCGAGGATTTTATTACAAATTAAAAATAAGGGGGATTAGAGCAGCAAAGGTCATGAAGAAAAAAGAATCAAAAATTTTTGGATTTTAATCCCAAAACGTGTGAAAAAACGCACATGAAAGTACAGATTGTTTATGGGGGGATATATATCAGATTCCTCAAGATATGAAGTTTTTATTAAATCAGGCTGTTTTTGGTCAAAACCTGAGTACGTTTGGGCTTTTTATTGAAGTTATTTTTTATGAGAGAGAAATTACCGGATTCTCGGAAAGGGGGAATGATAGGAATACCTATATATGAAAATAGAACGGAGATGGTCAAATTATTAAAATTTTATTAAATCCATAAAAAAGACCGTATCACGTGATAGAAATCAATTTTTTTCAACAGCTACTATTAATGACAGGGTAATGCGTCGGTGTTTGCTGAAAGGAGAACACCGATGAAACACAGAGACAACAATGTAACTTATGGCATCCAGAAGGAGTTTGATACATACACAAAGTTCGTTCTGGAGTTCATAGTCAGTAACATCCTGGCTAATATATCAGCTGAAAATGAACGGAGACCTGAAGTCATTTACATGGATGACTTGTTTTTAGAGCCATTTTATGAGGGGATTCCGACCAATGTAGATAAGGAGTACGTAAAAGGCAGAGGAGAGATCTATTTCATAGATAACGAGTATCTTGCTAAGGCCTTAAAGAGACTTAACAAGAAGGATCGTGAGATTATTCTTATGTATTACTTCGCAGGGTTTAGACCTAATGAAATTGCAGACATCGTAGGTCTTTCTGTTGATGTGGTTTACAACAGGAAATCCAGGGCTCTTAAACACTTGAAGAAGTTCATTTTGGAGGGAATGAAGAATGCAGAAAAATCATGAGAATTATGATTACGTGAGCTGCGACGTGATCAGACGTTTTATAAATGGAGACAGCAAGGCATTTGAGATAGTGATGAAGAGGTATGAAAACTACCTTCATCGGTGTTTGACAGCTGATGCGTGGAAATATGGGATTAATCCGAAAGATCTTGAATTACAGGATCTTAAGCAAGTGGTCTGGATGGAATATGACCAGATCATGAAAAGAAAATTTAGGAATAAAAAGAGACAAAAGTAAAACTATAACACGATAACAGGATTGCAAACGCTGATTCATTCTCTGTCATTTTTATTGTGAGTCTTATAAAGCATACAAAGGGGCTTAAACAGTGCCTTGTGTTTGTGTGCTTTTCGGGCTGACAAGTTCCGACAGGTTTATTCAAAATCGGCTCCCTTTGTGAGCCAATCGCACATTGACAATTGAATATCATGCCTTGTACAACGCAGGGAGCAGTGAGTTGCGATACGGGTACGCCATAATGGAATTGTTTATATAGGAAGAAAGCGAGTTCCTCTTACAGTGCCGGAGCGTCGGATATCCGTGCAAAATAAGGCTGTGGAGCCTTAAGACAGAGATGCTGCTCTTTATAATGATACTTCCCCGAAGGGATGGGGGCCGTGGAGGCGGGTGGAACACCCATGTGGCACGAACCTGGTGCCGGTGCAAGGTATTTTGTTGTATTTTTTGAGCGGGCATATAAAACCTGCATCTTGAAGGAAAGGAGGATATAAGCATGACGAGACAAGAATTTTATGAGGATATGATCGATTCTCTGGAACTGCCGGATATTCCGGATCAGCCTGAACCGTTGGAAGTCTATGATCTGAAATATATGCCGATAATGGAAAAAATAGAAATATCGGATGAACATGATTTGTATGCACTGAAGAAAGCAGTAGATGATAAGTATTTTGAAAGGTATACCAAGCTGGAAATGATGAACATCATGTCAATGGCTTTAGATTCGAAAGATGAATTTCAAGGGAATCCGTTTTTCAGCGATAAGCCGGACAGGAAAGTGGTCAAGGCTGACATACCCATATTCATCAGGCCTTTACTGGGGTTTATGTATTGGCTCGAAAAAAGAAAAGGCTTTTTAATTGATGCTGTCAGAACGAAAAAAGAGATTTAAATGGTATGGATTATCTGCCGATCAGGAGGTATCTGTCTGATGGCAGGTGCAATCTGATGGGTGGATGGATCTGACCCAAATATTTACGGCGGAAGGAGCAGAAGGAATGAAACACACCGAAGACAATAAGGATAAAGTCAGGTGCGAACTTGACGAAAGTGTATTCTATATTCCGAGAAAACTGTTTTCATTAATGGTCTTAAGAAGTCCGACTCCGGATGTTAAGTTTGTAAGGTACAGGCAGGGTGCTCTTATGTATGGGATGAGCGAAAGGGAGTTCAATACACTGGCACATAATGCAGATGCCGTTTATAAGGTAAACAAGATGTCATTAGTGAAAGTAGATATGATAGACAAGTATCTGGAGTATTTTAAGGAATGCTGAATACAGGAGAGAGGGACAAAAAAGTTTGAAAACCACTTGACATATGAGCTGACAAAAAGTATAATCTAAGATGGTTGGAAGGAGGTGCGCGATATGGCTGTTATGGGACGACCGAAACTCGAAACACCTAAGAAGAACAGGGTAACGGTACGCTTTGATGATAAGGAGTTCCAGAAACTGCAGGAACGTGCCGAAAAGAACAACCTTACCGTTACAGAGATTATACGGAACTGTGTTGAGGAAATGCTGAATTCCTGAACAATACAGAGTGGTTTTGCTTTTCAGCTCTCTCTTCCTGGCTTTTGAAAGGATAAGGATATGGCAAAAGTTAGGAAAGATAAGAAAGGAAGGGTTCTGCATAAGGGCGAGTCGTTTAAGAATAAGCACCAGCTTTACTGTTATGCATATATGGATCCTTTCGGCAAAAGACGGTGTATCTATGATAAGGATCTTGGAAGCTTGAGGGAAAAAGAGACTAAGATCCAGATGGACAAGCTGAGCGGGCTTGGTGTCTATGCGGTAGCTAAGTCTGACATCAATTATGTCTTTGACAGATACATCGCAACTAAGTCGGAACTGCGAAGTTCCACCATGACGAATTATATTTATACATATGATCACTTTGTAAGAGATGGCTTCGGAAAGAGGAAGATAGCGGAAGTTCGCTATTCAGACATCCTTCTGTTCTACAAGTCCTTGCTGGATACGGGACTTAAGATTGCTACAGTAGATAATATCCATAGTCTGCTCCATCCGGTATTCCAGATGGCAGTCAGGGACAATATCATTAAGAGCAATCCTTCGGATGGTGCCCTTGGGGACATCAAGAAGAAGACTTCAGGCAGGCCTGAGCCGAGACATGCTTTGACTATCGAAGAAGAAAGAGCTTTCCTTGATTGGATTGACAAGCCGGAGTATGAGCGTTGGAAACGTTTGTTCACTGTTATGTTCGGTACAGGAGGCAGGGTAGGCGAGATCATCGGACTCAGATGGAAAGATGTTGACTTCAAGAACAATTCTATCAGCATCAATCATAATATTACTTATGGTCCGAGGCATGATAAGGACTTCAAATGCGAGTATAGGGTAAACAAGCCTAAGACGGCAGCCGGAATCAGAAGTATTCCGCTGTTGGACAAGGTGAAGGAAGCCTTGCTTGCAGAAAAGGAGTCTCAGGCTAAAGAAGATAATCAATGCCAGGTAGAGCTTGACGGTATGAGCGGTTTTATTTTCTGTAATCGTTATGGCACTCTTCATAATCCCGCTAGCTTGAACAAGGAGATAAAGCGTATAGTTGACGATCATAACGCACGTGAGGAGGTCATGGCGGCAAGGGAGCGTAGGGAACCGTTGATAATTCCCCGCTTCAGTTGCCACGTTACCCGTCATACTTTCTGCACAAGGCTTTGTGAGAGCGAAACTAACATCAAAGTGATACAGACAGTAATGGGTCATAAGGATATCAGGACTACGTTAGAGATTTACGCAGAGGTATCCGAGAGAAAGAAACAGGAAGTTTTTGAAGAACTCAATAATAGTAATGTTTTTTAGGAAGAGTCCGGGCGGGACTCAGTTTTACCCCAATTTTTCGGTTTTACCCCGTTTGTACCCCACTTTTTCCAAGACAGGTGCATGATAGTGCAGTAAAACAAGGGATTGGGATACGGAAAAAAGTGAATAATACACGATAGTGCATGAAAAATGAGGTTTGGGAATATAAATCCCGACTTTAAAAAGTTTGTCATAAGAAACTCAGTATTTATGCGGGCTTGAGCAGAGATAAGAGATGAAATGACAACAAATTGACAACAATTTCGCCAAGAATGACGGATGTTGACAAAGGATGATAAGTTGTTAGACCAAAAAACGGCATAGTAAATTAGGACCCAAGAGGACCACTTTCTTGAAAGAAATTTCGAGAAGGTGGTCCTTTTTTGCGTTACAAGGCATTTAGTACACAGATCAGATAAAAAAGGAGAAAACAAAATGGAAGATCAGTATTACGACATTGAAAGAAGAACGGCAATCAAAGAAGAGGCCAGAATGTTTAGACGCAAATTTATCACTTACGAACAGGCAGAAATAATCTACAGCATTTCGCATAGGAAACTGAGGGATCTGGCAGAAGCTTCAGGAGCAATCTATAGATTAAATGATGTGCATGTTCTTATTAACAAAGAAATCCTGGATGAGTACCTTGAACAGTTTCGCCAGCCGGCGAAAAAAGGTGTGAAGATTTAAGGAGGAGCATTATGGCAGGACAAGCATGGAAATATTCAGGAAATCTGGATGAAAGAGATCTGGCATTTCTTCAGCATGAATTCATAACAATTCCGATGGCGATAGATTATTACGGGTATAGTGACAGGCCTCTCACCCGTTTAGCGAAGGAAGCAGGAGCATTTTATAAGATAGGAAAAATGACCAGAATCAATAGAAAAACCTTTGATGCATTTTTAAGAGAGCAGAGGAAGATTCCAAGAATAGGAGGAAAATTATGTGCAAAGTCATAACCATATCAAACTCAAAGGGAGGAACTGCTAAAAGTACGACTGCAGTAAATCTGGGTATTGGTCTTGCCCGGGAAGGCAAAAGGGTTCTTTTGGTTGATAATGATCCACAGGGATCAATGACAATAAGTTTAGGATTCGCTGAACCGGATGATATAGAAGTGACCCTTGCCTCCTTGATGTCACGTGTTGTAAATGAAGAGGAAATACATATAGAGGAAGCAATTTTGCATCATGAGGAAGGAGTTGACCTTATCCCCGCCAATATTGAACTTTCAGCATTGGAAGTTTCCCTGGTTAATGTTATGAGCAGAGAACTGATATTGAAGAATGTACTTTCTGAAATAGAGGGATCCTATGACTACATAATAATTGATTGTCTTCCGAGCTTGGGAATGTTGACTATAAATGCACTAGCATGTGCGGATTCTGTCTTGATTCCGGTGCAGGCAGCATATTTGCCGGTTAAAGGATTGCAACAGCTTATCAAGACTATAGGAAGGGTGAAAAGACAGCTAAACCCCAGGCTTAGTATTGAAGGTATTTTGCTTACGATGGTAGATAATCGTACAAATTATGCAAAAGAGATTTCTAAACTGGTATATGAGACATATTCAACCGATGTGAAAGTTTTTGAAACAAAGATTCCGCTTTCTGTTAGAACCGCAGAGACGAGTTTGGAAGGAAGAAGCATATATAAATATGATCCCAAAGGAAAAGCATCAGAAGCTTATAGGATTTTGACGAAGGAGGTTCTAAATGGCTAAGAACATTGCAGAGAAAATGAAACTGACAAGTATTGATGAACTATTAGGAGTCCCGGCCAGTACAGGCACAAAGGAAATTGAAATAGGATTAATTCGTCCATTTAGAAATCACCCATTCAGAGTGGTGGATGATGAAAAAATGGATGAGCTGGTGGAGAGCGTGATTGCAAAAGGAATACTTACACCGGTAATTGTAAGACCGCTTGGTAACGGAACGTATGAAATGATTTCGGGACATAGAAGACTTCATGCTGCCGAAAGAGCAAAAATCAAGAAAATCCCGGCCATAGTTACGGATTATAACGATGATGAAGCAACCATAGTTATGGTAGATGCTAATTTGCAAAGGGAAGAATTGCTTCCAAGCGAAAGAGCACATTCCCTTAAAATGAAAATGGATGCTATGAAACATCAGGGCACTTGTCGCCATAGTGGCGACAAGCTGTCACCGGCAGAGAGGAAGACAGCTGCAATTGTTGGGGAAGGGAGTGGACTTGCTCCCAGAAGTGTTCACAGGTATATAAGACTTGCGGAGCTGATTCCAGAACTACTTGAAATGGTTGATGATAAGCGCCTTTCTCTTGTTAATGGAGTTGAGATAGCTGGCTTTTGCAGGGAAGTTCAGGAATTCATATTAAGATATATAAAAGAGAATGGGAGAATATTACCGGAACAGTTGGAAGAACTGAAGAAACAGCCTAATATAGAAAACCTTACGCCGTATACGGTCATGACCATTATGAAAAATGCGGTAAATGAAAAGAAAACATCCAAGAAAGTTTCTTTATCAGAAAGGAAACTCAATAAGTTTTTCCCGGAAGATTATTCTTCGGAAAGAAGAGAAAGGATTATTATAGAGCTTCTCACGAAGTGGAAGGAAGATCAGGAGGTTTCAACATGAGAATTATAAAAAAGATATTGGTATTTCCGTTGATAATTCTTGTTGCCGTCATAGTGTCAATTATGAAATTGCTGATATATGTAGAGGCACATTTAGCAGGGATTCTGGCGATTATTTTCGGTATATGTGTTCTGTTGGCGGTAATCAATCATATGTGGCTTCAACTTGGAATCTTCGTGATCATTATCGGCACAGGTGTTTTGATGATTGTATTATCGTTTCAACTATTTTTATGGACAGAAGATTTTCTTAATTTTTTGAAACGAGTATGATTCAATTCAAAAAGTATAAAGAACCATTTGCTATTAACAGAAAGGGAGTCGTTGCGACTCCTTTTTCTGTGTAAGAAAATATATTTAAAACATGTGTATCCCCTAGAACATACTGTATAATATGATGTATGAGTTTTAGATGACAACTATAGGAGAGTTTGATGCGATATATAAGAGTGGAGACCTTTGATTGCAAAACTTACAATTCACTTGGGGGATATATGTGTGCAGCACATACGCTTTTGGCGATATTGCTAAATACTACCCCTGCTCAAGATGCAGAGGAACTAGATCGTATGATTGGCGAATCGGATGATCCCAGAGTTGCTGAGCTTTTGTCAGCAATGATGGCTTTGACTGATATACCAATTCCTGATATTTATACGAATGATAAAGAGAATCATATCTGCCTGTATCTGCCAAGGGAATTTGATGAATGCTATGAGGATTTAACATATATTAGTACCCTCCTCAGTAAGGAAACACGCGGAAGAAAGATTCTCATATGGAAAGAATTCGATTTGAATGAAGATGAAATATTGTATGAAGATATGTATCAAATAGTTATCTCAAAAGATACATACGAAAAGCATAACAAGGATTTGGAGTATGATGTGTTATTTTCCTGGGAATGATTTCTAAGCCTTGTCCACCAAGTGTCCACCAAATGTCTACCAAAAGTCCACCACATGTCCATTTTCAAGCGTTTTTAAGTGTGTTATATTTACAATGGACAAAGCGAACGGGGAAAACAAAAAGCCCCAGCCGCAGAGTCCATTTTCTTTTGCAAAAGAATACCGGCAAATATGAGCGTCAGATCATGACTTCGAAAGAGGCCATGAGCCTGGCGCTTTTTTGATGCCACTAACCACGGCCGAGGGTGACGATCCGAAGCCTACATTAAATAAGCGAAAGGATAACACAAAAATGGATTACGAAAATTTCAAAGAACAGTTCGCCCTCGATGTGAAGGACAGACTTGCGGAGCAGGGCGCAGATGTGAAGGTCAGCGTCAATGAGGTAAACAAGCTCAATGAGAGTTACGAGGCGATCACCGTTACTCCGGAGGGAAGCAACATCGGAGTGAACATGTCACTTGAGAAGTTCTACGATGCGGTGCAGGACGGCACTCCTTACGACAGTGTAGTTGATAAGGCAGTTGAGACCATCAACAGAGGGATCGAACAGAGACCGGATATTGATGTGGCAGCCCTTACCGATTACAGCCAGATGAAGGAAAAGCTTGCGATGGAAGTTGTTTCCGCTGAGACTAATAAGGATATGCTTCAGAACGTACCTCACCAGAACATGGAGGACATGGCGGTCGTTTACCGCTTTGTGATTAGCTCCGATGATGAGGGCCGTGCTTCCATCCTTGTCACCAATCAGATCCTTGAGAACATGGGAGTGACTCCTGAGCAGCTTCACGCTGATGCATTGGAGAATGCACCTCAGATTAAGCCTGCCGAGATCAAGGGAATGAGTGAGGTCATGGCTGAGATGATGGGCGCTGAACAGGCCGAGATGATGGGAATCGTTCCGGTGGCTCCTGAGGATGAGCAGATGTTTGTTGCAACTGTTCCCGATAAGGTCCACGGTGCCGGAGTGCTTGCCTACCAGGACTTCATGGATCAGGCAGCCGAGAGAGCAGGTGGTGACTTCTTCATCTTACCTTCGAGTATCCATGAGATCCTCATTGTTCCTGACAACGGAAAGATGGATCTGAAGGAGCTTGAGGCAATGGTTAAGGAAGTAAATGCCACCCAGGTAGCACCTGCTGATAAGCTTACCGACAGCGTTTATCACTATGATTCGAAGGAGAAGATCTTCGAGCTTGGCGAGAAGTTCGTGGAGCGCCAGAACGAGCGTGAGGAAGCAGCCGAGAAGGAGGAGAAAGGATCCGTTCTCGGTGACCTTAAGGCAAAGAAAGAGGAGGTCGCAAAGACCCCGAAGAAGGAAACCATCGACAAAGGTGCGAAGACCAAGGGCGGCGAGGCGCTCTGATCTTCCCGTAACAGACAGTGGCGTAAAGGCGTTCGGCTGATGCATTTCAGCCGGACGCTTTTCTCTTGCCGGGAAAGGATAAAGAAGATGTCAATGATAGATACACAGATGATCAAGAAAACAGCTTTTGCTAAACCTTATACTTCGGCTATCGGAAAACCTGAGCCCATTGCTCATCCCAGGAATTGCAGGAATGAATGTCCGTACGGACGCGGCAGAGTGTTCTGTTTTCCCTGCTATGCGAAGATCATGGGCCTGACAAAAGAGGATGGCGGCGGGATAGCAAAAGAAGCGGAAGCGTGACAGCCATGCGGTTTGACTACTTTTATGAGGAGCAGTCAGAAAGCTATTCGTTCTACCGGATCCCGAAGCTTCTGTTTACGGAAGAGATGTTTGAGACACTCTCAACGGAGGCTAAAGTCTTGTACGGATTGTTACTGGATCGAATCAGTCTTTCCAGGGAACACGGGTGGATCAATGAGGAAGGCCATGTGTATGTCTTTTATACGATAGATACCGTGAAAAAAGCGCTTCGATGCGGAAACACAAAGGCCTGCAGGCTTCTGAGAGAGCTGGATGAATTCGGACTTATAGAAAGAAGGAAGCAGGGACTCTGTAAACCCACCATTATCTATGTAAAAGATTTTACACGATTCCCAAAACGGGAATACAGGGATTCCCAGAATGAGAATTCCGGAGATTCACAATTGGGAATTCAGGACAACCGCAAACGGGAATCTAATAATACTGAGTATATAAATACTGAGATTAATAAGACTGATCCTATCCTATCAGGGAAGAGTGTGGATAACTCTGGAAATTCGGATAAGGATGAGGATATGGATGAGAGATATTCATACCGTGATTATCTCCATGATCAGCTGGAAGTGGACATCCTGTATGAGAGGTATCCTTTTGACAGGGAGACCATAGATGCAATCCTTGATCTGATGCTTGATGTGATCTGCTCTAAAAGGAAGACCATCCGTATTGCAGGAGATGATAAACCGGCTGCTGTCGTAAAGTCTCAGTTTATGAAACTCAACTTTATGCACATCGAGTATGTCATGGGATGCATGAGGACGAACGGGAGCAAGGTGCGTAACATCAAACAGTACCTGCTGGCTGCACTGTATAACGCTCCGCTTACCATGCAGAGCTATTACCAGGCCTGGGTGAATAATGACATGGCCGAAGGAAGAATCTAAGAAGGAGATATAAGAAATGAAAACGATAGATGTAAATATCAATCTGGATCCGATCAATGACGGAGTGATCATAACAGAGACAGAACAGGAAGAAACAACCCAGGGAGCTCTGATTATCTCCACTGACGGGAATGAGAGGATCGCTCCGGCTGAAGAGGCTTTGGAGGTATTACAGAGACTTTCCGAAGCGCTGGCAATGGGACAATATGTTGTTTTCTACAATGAGGAACGACTGATCGGAAGTGGTCCGGATAAGTGTCTTATCGGATCTGTAATGATAATGAAGAGACATGGCGGAAGTTATTATCTGCTGGAACCCGGTGAGTTTAAGGATGCTGAGAGGGCATTCCTGGCAAGACTGATAACGATCAACTTTGGCGGACAGCAGTATTCTGCACTGGAAGTTTAATGAGAAGGAGAGAAAGATGAGCAGAACAATACCGAGAGCATATGTAACAGCAGCCTGGAGCAAGAACCGCGTGGATGCGGAGGACCAGGCAAGAAAATACTGCAGCGAGCTGGTAAAGGCAGGATATCTTCCTTTGTGCCCCGTGCTGGCATTTTCCGGCATCATTGCCGATGATGATCCCGATGGTGAGAAGAAGCGCCGG
>JAFXXN010000176.1 GCA_017542245.1 Lachnospiraceae bacterium | reverse complement strand
TTCCACCAGGGTATGCCGCTCATTGCCATTGAAAGGCCTGTCTTCACGCTCATGCGCAGGTTTAAGAATGTGGATGCTATGTCACCGTTCCATACAAGAGATCCGAATTTCTGGCTTCCCGGATATGCGGCACGGGTAAGAATTATGATTTCATCCTCTCCCTCTTTCTTCAGACCGTCATAGAACATCTTGCTGTAATAATATGGATAAAGCATCGCTGTCTGGGCACCGTTACCGGCATAAAACTTAAGATTGGAATACTGCTGGGGATGCACCTCGGGTTCTGCCTCATCCAGCCAGAAATTATGTATTCCTTTATCATAATAATTCTTTTTTACCTTATCCCAGACAAACGGACCGGTCTTCGGATGTGTCACATCGATAAAGGTCTGCTGGCCGTAAAAATCAAATGTACCATACTGGCCGCACTCTGTACGTACCAGCATATTACCGTTATTCATATCACGATAATTCTCGCTTGCAGGATTGATAGTGGGCCAGATCGAAACTATCGGCTGTACACCCATCTCCTTTAATTCGCGGCACATACCCTCCGGATCAGGCCAGTACTTAGGGTCAAATTTCCATTCCCCCTGCTCAGTCCAATGAAAATAATCTATAACTATGGCTGCCAGAGGTACACCTCTTTTCTTATACTCGCGGGCAACATTAAGCACATCATCCTGGCACTCATAACGCAGCCTGCTCTGCCAGAATCCTGCAGCCCATTCCGGAAACTCAGGAGCATATCCGGTAAGATCACAATAAATCTTTAAGGTCTCGGCAGGTGTCTCACCGGCATATACCAGATAATCGGCCTGATATGCACTGTCAGCCTCCCACATTATATGATTTTTCGTGGTCTCACATCTTCCGGGTGCCGGATTATTCCAGAAAAAGCCATATCCCAATGACGAATATATCACCGGAACAGCAGACTTAGTATTATAATGCATAAGATTACAACTGCTTCCCTGCCTGTCAAAATAATCCTCCTGCTCCTGCCCCAGACCGTAAAAATGCTCCCCAGGATTTGCTTCAAATATAACCTTTATCTGATAATTATCACCTTCGGTATGGATGTTACGACATGTATAGTCTCCTTCATACTTGGTACGCAAAATAGAAACATCATCGCGAAAATATGTAATGATGCCACCATACCAGGGAGTTCCTACATCTACTGTCACAGAAACATGCCCATTTTTAAGAGTTGCTTTTTTCTCATCGCCTTCCACAGATATATCTGTTGCTTCTTTAGCCGGTAGCAGTGTCCAGCTTTCATCGGATATCTTACTGTTTTTTGTGGATCTGCAGCGGATACAGTTGGGACCATACGGTTCAATGACTGTCAATTCGTCACGTCTTTCATAAATAATACGATTATGTTCGATTAATATGCTCATGCTCTTTTCCTCCAAATTTTGTCTGTTTTTCGGCTTTGATCCGTTTCTTGCTTTTAGTATAATACAAATTTTTTTATAGTCTTGAAAAATAATATTCTTTTCTTGCACTATTTTGCTTTTTGTAGTATCATCCGAATATAATATATTTATTATTTGGGAGAGAAATTCATGCCAATGAACAATTCAGCATATACAGAAAACATCATACACAAAACCGGATCAAGTCCGTTTTCATTACATAAAACAATCATCGAACCGGGTCAAAACAACGCCCTCTACCTTCACTGCCATCCTGAAGCTGAATTATTTCTTTTGGACACCGGATCTATTGACTTTTACATCGGAGATGACATCTTCAAGTTAAAGCCCGGTGATGGCATATTCATCCCTCAGGGCATGCTCCACAATGCAGTCAGGCCCCAAAGCTGTCACGGAACCATCATTTATTATGCGATAGTTTTTTCTACTGAACCCATGAAGAAATGCTTTCCAAAGAACAGCCCTTTTTTTGAAGCCATTACCTGTCATCGCCGGGAATGCATTTATACTATTTTGTCAAAAAGAGCAGAAAATAGTAAATTACTTTCATATATGCGGGAGATACTCAGTCTGTATGAAATTACTCCGTCCTCCTGTGAATTATCCATACAGGGATACCTTTTTGTGTGTTGGCAAGAAATATATAATCTTCATTTTTCAAAATTCAATAATGTTTCTGAAGACAGCGGGATCCGTAAGGACCTCTTTCACAGCATGGATTATATACAGGAGCATTACTCCGATCCATTAACACTGGAACATATCTCAAAGTCAGCAGGATACAGCGTAAGCTACTACTGTCACAGTTTTAAACACCTTATTGGGACTACACCGTTCGAGTATCTTAACCGTATACGCATAGTAAAATCATGCGAACTGCTTTCTTCGACAAATAAAAAAATAACTGAAATTGCTTCCCTTGTCGGATTCAACAACATCAGTTATTTTAATCGTACATTTTATAAAATAATGGGAGTTACACCCTCTGCTTACCGTAAAGGATAAAACAACCAACTAACTGCATACTATTCTGAATACCCTATCGACAAAATAGTAAATGCCTTATCTTCGCTCCCTTCTGCCATCTTTACTTCAAGAACATGCTCCGATGCCTCGTCCTGTTTTAGAACCATGATGACATTACAGTTGTTCCATCCACCACTCGAATATCCGTCAGCGGTAGCAACTAGCTTTCCATCGACATAAAAGTCAGCTTTACCGAAATCCGAACGGTTAGAAGTCTTATAATTGATCAAAATGTTCTTGCAGTTCAGAGTAAGCTTAAACGGCTTGTTTTCATTCCCTGCCTTATGATAGAAATTATCCGGGAATGAAGCCTTCTTTGTAAAATACATGCTAACTACGGCTTCATCAATATCGGAGAAACTTCCCGGATCAATAGTTAAATTACTGCTGCTTACGGAATTGCTGTCTATCATCACAAGATTCTTAAAGTCAGCACCCATATAATCCTGTTCCGGAAGCTTTATCTGAGGGCCTGTTTCCTCTTCGTCTATAACTTTGATCAGGTTCATCATACAGTCCTTCATCAGCACATGACCATAGGTTGTAGGATGATAGTCATCAGCAAAATATTTTGACTCGGGAACCCTCATCATTTTGCTTGTCTTATACAGGGCATCTTTTATGCTGACCTGCTGAACACTATAACGCTTTCCCATCCTGATATAATTATCCTGCATATTCCAACCGCTCCTCGCAATCGAATATAACAGGATGACAGCACAGTCATCATTAGCTTCAAGAGCCTTTCGGATCAGGCTTTCATAAGCCTTTCCTTTTGTAGGCTCGTTGTAATCATTTATAGCAAATTCTATAATCAAGATGTCCGGATCTGCCCCAAGGAGATCAACAACATCCTTCTGATATCTTATTATTCCCAAAGTTGAAGGAGTACCCGAAAGACCTGCATTCACAAAATGGAAATTTGACCCGTCTCCCGGACAGTACGTTGCCTTAAACTCATTCGCAAAAAGATATGCATATCCTTCGTCATTAGTCTTTGCAAGTGCTCCCTCAGTAACAGAGCCGCCAAGTGCACAGACATAGATATCCTCACCTGCTCTTGCCTTTTCGAGCACACGTTTCATTCTGCAGTTGTTTCCGGTCTCAACCAGTGATTTTTCTATAGCTTCCTGATACAGCTCGTCAGGGGTCATGGTCGGTGTCGGTTCCGGAGTCGGTGTTGCTTCCGGGGTAGGTGTCGCTTCCGGTGTGGGTGTTACTTCCGGAGTCGGTGACGGCTCCGGTATTGATGTCGCTTCAGGCATTGGTGTTGTTTCCGATACTGAAGAATTCACATTCTCTTCCTTTGAACTGCATCCTGCCAAAGCGAAGCTCATTACTAACAAAAATACACAACTTAATGCAACTATAATCTTTTTCAATATTATTTTTCTGTTACACATATTCCAAAGCTTCTTTCATATAATAACTGATCTGAATATGATATTGATCCATCTTCGTTTTCAATAATCTTGGGAATATTTACCGGTAAAGTACCCTGGGGCACGCTTTCAGCAAATACAGAACAAACAGCTACAGCAACATTCAGGTTAAACGGGCCGTTACCTTCGGAATCATATGCACTGCCATATGCATGATAAGTGCAGAGAGCTGCATCCACATCCGTATAGCAGGCTATATCATAAGGAAGATTAAGGCTTAAGAACGTTACCTTTGCACCGTTCTTATGTGCCTTTTCTATTATACTGCATACCAGATCATTTTTCTTTGTTGACTGGGATAATATAAGTACATTATCTGCTTTGTTGAGCGCTTTCTTTAATGCTTTATTCTTTATGGTTATATCACTATAGCAGATAACATCAACATTCTTCGGGTTTACCAGTGATTCCTTCTCCAACCTGTTAATAGCATATTCGACAGAAGCACGGCGATATTCGCTGGGTATCAGGATCAGTGTATTTTCACCGGACATACCGTCTATCGGGAATGCATTATTTTCATTCTTAACAAGTGTTATACCCTCAGATGCTATTTCCCACTCTCTTGTATGATTTTCAGGTATACCGACAACCTTCTTTGCATTCTTTATCTGTGTCTTTTTAGTAACTGATAAGGTATCTGTCATTATGCCCTTTTTGAATTTCAATCTGAGTATTCTCCCAACTGATTCATCAAGTCTTTCCTCAGTTATATCTCCTGCTTTTACTCTTGCAGCAAGCTTTTTCATATATTTATTCACATCAGGGAATGTGTTTATCTCGTCATCCTGATATACATCTGAGGGACGGATAAGCAAATCAACGCCGGCGTTTATTGCAAGCACGGCGGCATCCGTCTCATCAAAATGTGTTGCAATGGCATCCATCTGCATAGAATCACTTATGATAATACCGTCAAATCCCATTTCATCGCGAAGAAGTCCGGTCATGATCTTTTTCGAAAGTGTAGCAGGAAGATATACCTCTTTCCCGTCATCCTTTGAAATATACGTAGTATCGTCAATGTTGGGATACTGAATATGAGCAGTCATGATCATATCCGCACCGGCCTCTATTCCAGCCTCAAACGGGATCAGCTCACATTCCTTAAGTTCATCGAGTGTCAGTTCTGACAGGGGCAGTTTTGTATGACTGTCCTCTCCTACATTTCCGTGTCCCGGGAAATGCTTTACAGATGTTGAAATATTATACTTATTTAAACCATCTATAAAAGCAACTACGTTCTCAGCAACAGTATTAGGATCATCCGAAAAAGATCTGGTACCGATGACCGGGTTATCTGGATTATTGTTTACATCAGACACAGGCGCAAAGTCCATGTTAAAACCAAGAGCACTTATTTCTTCACCGAGTATTCCGGCAATCTCCTCAGTATTAGAGGTATCTCCTGTAGCAGCCAAAGCCATATTTCCGGAACCCGTAGTCCCGAAGGATACTCGGTTGACAAGACCGCCTTCCTGATCCACGCAAATAAACATCGGAATGCCGTTAGCTGATTTCATGGATGCAGACTGAGCTTCCCTGATCATGGTCACAGTCTGATTTATATCCGTCATGTTGTTAGCATACATGAGAAGTCCGCCAAAATCATACTTCTTCAACAGTTTCTTATATGCCTTTGTCAGTTTTGTTATCCCTTTTGATGTATCCGGCTCATAACGTATAGCAATGATCATCATCTGAGCAAGTTTCTGTTCGATGGTCATATTGGCAATAATCCCATTTACTTGTTTGTCAATATCAATACTTTCCTCTGTACCCGTCTCGCTTTGTGCCCGAATATTCTGTACGGGGAATGCAGATACAAACATCGTCAGTGCAATCATAACAGCTAAAATCCTAAAACCCTTTTTCATAAATAATCCCTTTCTCATATTTTTATACCTCTATATCATTTTTTCTTTCTTGGATCTTGTTCTTTCCGTACTTCTTACGCCAGTCCCTGTATGCTCCTGTTTTAACCCTGTTATCCTTTGTTGGTTTCTCAGCATCTTCCGGGATTATCCATACCCTGCCTACCTGCTCTGCTCCAGGTATCCTGTTCTTTGCACAGATCTCGTTGATCCACCTCGCACTGAGTCCCCATTTTACACTTGCCTCCTTTATAGTTATATATCCTTTCATCACACCCCTCCCTTCAAACGCAAAAAGCACCGCAGTTAAAGAACTACGATGCCTGAAATGATCAATTGTTGCAGCTGACTACCATTTTACAGGCTCTAGAGCTTTGTGACATCACGTTTCCATGATTGTACTAAAATATATAAATTTGTGAATTTTCTGCTTGACAAATGTTAGTATACTCTTTCATTCGCATTATGTCAAGCATTATTTTCACGCGTATTTGTCTCCAGCTCACTTCGTTATACTTCAATACCACTAATAGCCTCTGCCATTATCTCCTCGGGATTATTTCCGAAAATGTCAAGCCCTGTCGCTTTAATAAGCCTAACTTCTTTAATACCATAAAAATTCTCAGCCAGTGCCTTAATATATCCATATCCAAATTCTTCGGGGACATAATTCCCACCGGCAGTCATAACATAATATAGTTTTTTGGCCTTACATAATCCTATAGGGTAACCTTCTGCAGAATACTCAAATGTAATGCCAAGCACATTGATTTTTTCTATGTATTGTTTCAGTGCCGCAGGGAAAGATAAATCCCAGTAGGGAGCCGCTATGACTATAGCATCTGCTTTCGCAAACTGTCTGGCAAGTTTGAAACTGTCATCATCAAACATCCTTTTCGCTATCAAAGAGTCCCTTTTCTTGAGAAATTCTTCATCTGAAATATCAAACTTCATCTCACCGATATTAACTCTTACAACATCCCCGCCTAATCGACTTAAAAGAGCTTCACCCAGTTCCCTCGTTCTTGAATCACCACGAACACAAACATCAATATAAAGTATCATTTTTCTCACTGCTTCCTTATCTATATTATTCAGTCCTAAATCCATACTCCCGTTCCACTACCGGAAGCACCTTGACATCCATATTGTCAATCCTCACAAACGTTCCCTTCTCGATAGCAAGGATCACCCTGTCAATATCCTCTTCCTCGCCCTGGATCTCCATACTCACGGATCCGTCCCATTCGTTCTTTGCCCAGCCAGTGCAAGAGAAGTGTTCGGCAGCATTCCTTGCTCTCCATCTAAACCCGACTCCCTGAACAGATCCATAAAATATTATGTGCTTACGAACCATCTTACCGGTCTCCCTTATTCCTGTCTTTTGCCAGGAGCCATGCCATCAC
>JAFXXN010000175.1 GCA_017542245.1 Lachnospiraceae bacterium | reverse complement strand
TTGTTTTAAGATTCATTTTAGATACCTCTCGTATTTTTGGATTTTACCAACTGGCCAGTCAGTAATAATCCAACTTTACTTGAGGTATTTTTCAATGTCAAGGATTTCCTTCACTGTTTATATTATACAGGAAGCTCCTAAAAAATTTTTTTTAGTTACTTTGTCACCTCGAAAACGCCTTTAAGTGTTTCAATGGTTATATAAACGGTTTTCTTATCTCATTCATCATATAGAGCGAACCGGTTATAACAATAGGTAAATCATATTCTTTGGTTCTTATAAGATCTAAAGCTGAATATACTGCTTCGGCCGGTTGTTTTACTGATTTTCCCGGTATACCATAATTATTAAATATTTTAACAATCTCAGTGCAGTCAAGACTTCTTGGATTTTCTGGTTCGGTTGCTATAACATATACTGCATATTCTTTTAAAATATTAAATACGGCGGTATAGTCCTTATCTGCCATAATTCCTATTACAAAAATCGCTTTTTTTATACCTTTTACGTCCAAAGATTCGCATAAGGCTTTTATACACTGTAAATTATGCCCGCCGTCAGCTATAACAATGGGATTTTTACTTAATGTTTCAAAGCGTCCGGGCCATTTAACATTTATTAATCCTTTTGAAATATCATTACGGCTTATATGATAGCCTTTTGTCTTTAAAACTTCGATTGCGGAAAGAGCAACCATGGCATTCTTTTTCTGAAATTCACCGTCAAGTGCAATTTCGGAAATATTTAAAGGAATGTCCTCAGGAATAATGAGCTTGGCAGATTTCTTTTTACAGGAGCTGCTGATTACTTTTATAGCTTCTTTATCTGAAGGATAAGCTATGACGGTATCGTTATTGATTATGATACCGCTCTTCTGTCCTGCAATATCCTTTAAAGTTGTACCCAGAAGCCTTACATGATCAAGGCCTATATTAGTAATGATACTGAGTTCTTTTTTGGTGAAAATATTTGTAGCATCATTTGTTCCGCCAAGTCCGCATTCTACTATTGCAATATCACATTTGCTTCTGCAGAAATATTCCATAGCCATTGCAAAGGAAAATTCAAATTCTGTCGGTCTTCTTTTTAAGATACATTCTTCTTGCCCCTTGTTATGTACAGAAGTCAGATTTTTCTCAACAGCATTTTTTACTATACCTGCAATAAGCGCATACTCACTGTCTGAAGCATCTCTTCCATTTATACAGAGATATTCGTTTCTTTTCTGAAGAAAAGGTGAATTAAATATTCCGACAGAATATCCTGCTTCTTTTAGGATATGCATGATCATCCTGGAAACTGAGCCTTTTCCGTTTGTTCCGGAAATATGTATTATCTTTAAATGTTTTTCCGGATTGTCAAGGATTTTCAGCAATGTTTTTATGCATTCAAGATCATATACCGATCCGGCAGTACATGTGGTATGGATGTATTCCTGCGATTCATCATATGTCATAGTTTTTTACCAACTAAAAACGCCTGTCTTAAGACAGGCGTTTCATGATTATTTTCTAAGACCGAGCTTCTCGATAAGAGCACGATATTCAGTAATGTCTGTCTTTTTAAGGTATTCAAGAAGACCACGTCTTTGTCCTACCATCATGAGAAGACCACGTCTAGAATGATGATCCTTCTTATGAACCTTTAAGTGCTCTGTTAACTCGTTAATCCTTGCTGTAAGAATTGCTACCTGAACCTGAGTAGATCCGGTATCGTTCGGTGTTTTTCCGAATTCAGCAATGATTGCTGCTTTCTTTTCCTTTGTAATCATGTTTTTTTCCTCCTAGAATATTATTGACGACTCACGCCGGTTTAAAACCAGCTTAACTAAGTAACAGGCCGGAGATGCCATGAAACTGAGTCAGAGTCCTAAAGCATAGGTATTATAGCCTATGTACAATAACTTGTCAAGTTTTTTCTGCAATAATGCCCATATTATGCAGATTATATAATAAAATTAGCCCATAGGTACTGTTTCTGTAGGTCCAGGCTCCTCTGTAGGCTCCGGATCAGGTGTTACCGTAGGCTCTGGTGTGGGCTCAGAAACATCTGTAGGCTCTGGTTCTGAAGTAGGTTCAGGAGTATCTGCCGGAGGTTCTGTAGGTTCAGGCTCATCGGTAGGATCTGGAGTCTTTGTAGGCTTCTCGGTAGGATCCGGAGTAGTCTCGGGCTCATCAGTAGGCTCAGGTTCGTCAGTAGGTTCAGGTTCGTCAGTAGGCTCAGGTTCATCTGTAGGCTCCGGAGGAACATAACCGCTGGGAGCTGTAACTTCACCGGTAGATTTGTTCAGCTTAAATATTGTTTCTCCGTCCGGTGCAAGCAATCCGACTCTGACAACCTTATTTATCATGGGATAACTGCTTGAATAAGCCTTTTCTCTTTTTATCTCATTACCGTCTTTGTCATAATATACTTTATATGCTGAGGCTGTTATGGAATCATGACCACTGCTTTCAGTAACAGTCTTTCCAACAGACATCTCTGTATCACCTACATACTCTATTTTAGCAGCTGTACGTGAATTAACCTCTCCTTTAAGCTCTATGCGCATACCGTCAGCCAAAGGACGACCGTATACTTCAACGGTTACCTTTTGATTGGAATAATATGCATGGAATGCCATGGGATAACCGGAGTTATTTGTAAATCTGAAATTTGCACCGCCCCATGTAACTGTCGCATCGGTTCCGATTTCTACATAATCACTGGGCCAGGTATGAGGATTTCTTTCGTCAACCTGAAGGTCTGCTTTAACTACACTGTGGAATATCATGGCATTTGCTTGGCAGATACCGCCGCCGTATTCCTGACGGATCTTTCCGTTATATATACCGGCTGCTTCCTTAAAACCTGCTTCAGGAGTACGTTCTCCGATATATTTGTTGAAATCCCATGATTCGCCGTGCTGAAGTACAAGTCCGTTAATCTTCTGGCAGATCAGGCTGATATTTGTATTTCTGTTAGAACTGCTTGTTGTAGTAGATGTTGTGGAAGAAACCTTTGTAAGGTATCCTCTTAAAAATTCAGCTGTAATTTCAGGCTGAGTAACTTCTGCCGTAACCGAAATAACCTTATTATATTCTTTGTTTTCTATAGCTGTTGAAACTTCATTAATAACTTCATCGATATTTATTTCATAACCGGGTGCAGAATCCGAAATGATAAATGTAAGGCTTTCGGTATCAAAACCTGTTGCGGTTGCATCCACAGCCTTCTTATTATACGGATCAAGTGCGGTATGTACAGCTTCTGCTATATTTTCGGCAGAGATAATTTTTTCGGTGGTAAATGACTGAGGAGAAAGCTTTAAGGCGTTTATCTTGTCATATCTGTCAAGAAGACCCTCATCTCCTGCCTTGTTGCTTGTACGTCCGAGATTGTATGCTTCTTCGATGATTTCATCGATGTTGCTTTCAAATTTTAACCCATCAGAATTTAAGGAAATCTGATCTGAATCCAATTGGAATTTAAAGTCAATCTGTGGAATATTTTCGGATTCGGTTCCTTCGCTCGCAAGAACAAGGCTCTTTACTTCCTCTTTTGTTTTACCGGATACATCTATGCCATCAATGGTAATGCCCTGATAAAACTTATCGGAATCAAGAACCTGTTTCATCTCTTCTGTAATCGGAGAGACGCCTTCGGTAACTTTGACCTCACTTTCGGGAATGCCGGTTACCTGAGTATCGTTTGCTTTGACCTGTGAAGTCGATCCATCACTGTCATTGTTGAATATAGCCACTTTGAGAATAATTCCCAAAGCTATCAATCCAAGCACAATGGAAAGTATGCCTGCGATCAGTAACTTCTTGTCGCTATTGTTTTTTTCTTTCATTATATCCCGCCTCTTTTATGATTAAACAATTATAAACTCCAATACCGCTTTATAAGACTACTACATTTCCGTTTCAATTTCAAGTATATTTTTAAAAATTTTTTTTAATACCAGGATATAAATATATTTTATTATGGCATGAAGATATATAAAGAGAAGCCTACTATTAAAAAAACAGCTCCTACAGTAAAATAACACATAAAAGTCAGCTCTGTCCGGGTCCGGGTTTCCTGCTTTTTACTTTCGTACTCGTAATAATCCTTATACTTACCTGATCTTCTTAATGAAGAAAACGAATACCTGAACATATCAAAGGCACCGAATCTGGATACAACAGCAAGCATCCCGACAAGAAAGACAATTGCTCCTGCTATAGTAAGTGCATCAATATAATAAAACAATAAATCAAAGCCCGTGGTAGCAAGTCTGATAACGGCTATAACTGTGGCAATCGACAATGCTATTATATAACTTTTGGGTGAATGTAAAAAGAGCTTTCTGATAACAGACATCTTTAAACCTCAATTCTTTTTACATAATCTTTAAATTCAGCCTCATTACAATATACGAAATGACCTTTTTTAATCTCACGAAGCTCGGGAGTATCTCCGTCTTCGTAATTGTGGGCTGTCGCAGGATCGTAAATAATTCTTTTCCTGACTTTCTCGGATTTAGGATCCGGTTTCGGTATAGCCGAAAGCAGTGCCTTGGTGTAAGGATGCATCGGATTCTTAAAAAGCTCGTCACTGGACGCTTTTTCAACTACTTTTCCAAAGTACATTACTACGATCGAATCGCAGAAATACTTAACTACAGACAGATCGTGAGCAATGAATATTATAGAAAGTCCAAGATTGTTTTTAAGATCGTTGAGCAGGTTGATTACCTGAGCTCTGATGGAAACGTCAAGTGCCGATATCGGCTCATCACAAATGAGAAGCTTGGGATTCATAACTATTGCCCTTGCAATACCGATACGTTGACGCTGACCACCCGAAAACTCGTGAGGATAACGAGAAGCATGTTCTTCTACAAGACCTACGGTATTCAGCATCTCGACAACTTTTTTGTGATTTTCTTTTTTATTCTTTAATCCCTGTATCCTTAAACCTTCCTGAATGATATCTTCTACCGTCATTCTGGGGTCAAGAGAATCGATGGGATCCTGAAAAATCATCTGTATCTCATTTAAAAGTTTTCTCGATACATTACTATTGTCAAACTTTATCTGTTTGATCTTCTCTTTTTGTTCGATGCAGGTATTTTCGATATTTTTTTCTATTTCGGCGATCTGGCTGTCAATGTTAGCTGCACCGCTTTGTCTCAATTCGTCAATTTTCTTCCTGCCTTTAATCTTTGACCATTTGATTTCTTTCCTGTTCCAACGGTCACCGGCGCTGATTCTTACACCTCTGTAATAGATTGAGCCGGATGTAATGTTATACAGCCTTATTATACTTCTGCCAGTAGTTGTCTTTCCGCAGCCACTCTCTCCTACTATACCTACACATTCTCCTTCATGTACATCAAAAGAAATGTTTGATACAGCCTTAAGCTTCTGCCTGTTTGCTCCATGGCCGAAGAAGAAAAACTGTTTTAAATGTCTTACTGAAAGCAGAATATGCTTATCTCTCAGTTCGGGTTTTTGCTTAACCTTGGGATTTACATGATATTTTTTATTGAACTCTTCTATGTTTTCAGTCTTTTTTGAATTCTTAAGGTTTTCCTTCTGACTGCTGGTCAGATAAAACTGCGTATCGGATTCAAGAGCCTCTTCCATAGCACGAAGCTCATCATTATTCATATCAATCTCGTGTACAAACTGTTTGCCGGGTGCGTTCGGAATATCAGAACGCTTTATATTTTTCTTATTATTTTTATTATTGTTATTTTTCTTATTTGACATAATCTGTACTATATCCTTTACATAATGTCATAGTCAATGTTATCTCGAAAACGCCTTCTGTGTTTCCTTGGTAACAAAATGATGCTCCGCATCTTCTATTTTGTTATATTATCCGGGAATAAGTGTAACCGAAATCTCGTAGTCAGGACCATCAGGTTTCTTCGGCTTTTTGTCAGGATCCGGATCATTGATATCAACTTTTTTGGGATCGATCTTAGCCGCACTGTTTGCCTTGGCTGCTTCAAGTGATATACGGATACGTTCACTTACGATCTTAGGCATTTCAACCTTAGGAGCTTTAGGATCAAGAAGCCATGTGGCAGCATAATGAGTATCACTTACCTTATAATACGGAGGCTGCTTCCTGAAATCTATGTTCATAGCATATTTGCTTCGTGCAGCAAATGCATCTCCATCAGGCGGATAGATCATGTTAGGAGGTGTTCCGGGAATTGCTTCAAGTTTTTCCTTTGAATCAACATCCGGTATACTTGAAAGCAGTGCCCAGGTATAAGGATGCTTGGGATCATAGAAAATATCTTCAGCAGTTCCGTACTCAACTATTTTTCCTGCATACATTACAGCTACTCGGTCTGCCATATTTGCAACGACACCAAGATCATGTGTGATAAATATACATGAAAGATTTCTTTCAGCCTTTATCCTGTTTATAAGCTCAAGTATCTGTGCCTGTATCGTAACATCTAGCGCTGTAGTCGGTTCATCACAGATAAGAATCTCAGGTGAAGCGGTAAGTGCAATCGCAATTACTATACGCTGTCTCATACCTCCTGAAAATTCGAACGGATACTGTTTGTATCTTTTCTCAGGCTCAGGGATACCGACTTCTTTCATTATCTGAAGAGCTCTTCGTTTTGCTTCTGCCTTTGTAATCTTTAACTTATCGTGATACTCTTCCTTGGCTTCTTTTAATGCAGCTTTAGCATCACTTGCCGAAAGATTTTTAGATTTTATCGCTTCGACTTTTTTCTTATACTCTTCAGATACAGAATTTTTATATTCTTTTACCTTTTGTTTAGCCTGCTTTTCTGTATCTTTTAGCTTAATCTTTAAAGCTTTTGCATCTTCGGTATATTTTGCTCTTGTTTCTCTTTCAAAAGACTTAAAAGAAGCTTTTTTCTGTTTAAGTAAATCCTCATCTGCTTTTCTTTCTGTTTCGGATTTATAATTGTTTGCCTTCAGAGCTGATTCAAGACCATCGATGATCTTTTTCTCGTTATTAATGGCAATATTCATCTTGGCTAAAGTATTTTTATAACGAATCATGTCATCGCTGATAAGATCGTTATACATAAGCTTTAACTTGTCATTGTTAAGAAGCATTGCCTCAGTAATCTGTTTTCCTATTCTTACGATAGGATTCAGTGAAGAAAGCGGATCCTGGAAAATCATTCCTATTTTATGACCGCGGATTTTGTAGAACTCATCTTCGGAAACTTCCAAGAGGTTCTCACCGCGATACATAATGTTTCCCCCGGCTATAATGGCATTTTTTGAAAGAATACCCATTATCGCTTTCGAAGTAACAGATTTACCTGAACCGGATTCACCGACTATACAAAGAGTTTCGCCTCTGAACAGCTCAAATGAAACATCCCTTACCGCATGTACCAAACCGTTGTCAGTACGGAAATTTACGACAAGGTTATTGACAGACAGAACTTTTTCTTTTGCCTCACCCATATCAGTCACTTCCTTTCAAGGTCGGATTAAGCGCATCTCTCAGACCGTTTCCAAACAGGTTAAACGTGATCATGATCAATGCCATTACTACTGCGGGGAAAATAACCAGGAAAGGATATACTTCCAGATACTGCTGGTTATTTGCCATCATAACACCAAAAGATGTGGATCCACGTAAACCAAGATTGAGATATGCAAGTGAAGCCTCTGAGAATATGATACCGGGTATCATAAGTACTGAAGCTGTAACTATCGTACCAAGTGAATTCGGAAGGATATGCTTGAAAATAAGCCTTGCATCTGAAGCCCCCAGGGTTCTTGAAGCAAGAACATATTCTCTTCCTTTAAAACGATAGAACTGGGTTCTTGTTCTTGAGGAAGTTGATATCCAGCCTGTCATACAAAGAGCAAGTATGAAAACAAAGAAATTATTTCCCAGATGCAGGATACAGAGAGTCATAACAACGATCCACGGAACACCGCCGAGGATATCGGTAAAACGCTCCATGAACAGGTCAACATTACCGCCGAAATAACCTGAAATCGAACCCCATACAAGGCCGAAACAGAAACAGAATGCGGCTACTAAAACTCCGAGTACAAGTGAAGTCCTTAAACCTGCAAATGCACGTTTAAACATGTCTATACCGGATGCATCGGTTCCCATAATATATTTAGGCATGGATTCATAACCCAACCTGTGATATCCCCAGCCGCGGCCGGTGATACTTGAAAGCTTTTTGGTAACAGAAAGAACTGTCTGGGAATCTACAACATCAATAGGACATTCATTTGAAAGTTTTACGAATGACTCCGGGCCTTCCTTGTAATTATACATACACCAGCCTTTATCTATCCACGAACTAAGCTCTGTGGCTGAATAAGTAACGGCATCTGCGTCACCGTAAACAAGCATATAAGTATCAATGGTATAATCACAATAACGAACTTCGGAATTATGAATACCCTTTCTTCCGTTACAGGACCAGTATGAATTACTTGTAGTATCGGTTATACCGATCAGCTCGGTAGCATTGTCAAAGGAAACTTCTTCGAGCACATCTAGATTCTTTGCTCTCTCACCGCCACTGAGCTTTATGCTCTTAATAAGAATATACTGGATTGCCGATGAAGAAGATTTAACATCAAAAACTATGGTTGCTTCGGCATTTTTGATCTTTTTCTCTTTCATGGCAGAGCTTATATCAAATGAAATAGGACTGTAATCATGGCTGAAATCCCTTATTATGATATTGTCTTCTTCATTTTCACTTATCTTTAAATAAACTCTGTATTCGCCGAGCTTTCCTTCATTGAAGTTTTCTTCATTATCAAGCTCTATATCAATAGTATATGCACCTTTGTCGGTAAATGATATGGGCTTGGATGTAAAGAATATATCCCTGCCGGCAACTTTGTTATCAGTAGCAGCAACAACAAGACCGCCAAATCCGTATTTGTTATATGTATCAATATAAGTTACTTCTTTTTCAACATCGAGCTTAACAAGTGATTGCTTTAAAGCTGCGATGGTATATTTGTCTGAAATAGCCGGTACTTCATTAACGGAATCATACATAACATGTTTGGCAGATCTGGTTCCGTCCCAAAAACCGGTTCCTGCCTCAAATAATTTAGGTGCAAGAAACTTCTCTTCAGTTTTAACGGTTTCAATATCATATGGAGATATTATCGGAACAAATATAGCCAGAAGGATAAGTATAAGAAGGATTATACCTCCGACAACAGATGATTTATTCTTCCTGAAGCGCTTTAAAGCGTCTCTAAAGAATGTGGTAGGCTTAGTCTCAAGTTTTTTATCTTTAATAACAGTATCAGAATTAACAAGGACGAAGTCATCAGCTTTAAAATCAAATTCTTCTTTTTTAACAGCCATTATTTTTTCGCCCCCATTCTTATTCTAGGATCAATGAAACCGTATGACAGGTCTACTACAACTCCGGCAAGCAGAGAAATCATGGTAACCAAAGCCATATCTACGAAAAGAATATCGTAATCTTTGTAACTCATAGCGACTACAAACAGTTTGCCGATACCCGGAATACCATATAACTGTTCAAGTATCATTGAACCGCCGAGTATAGCGATAAACTCTGAAAGTATGGCCGGGAATACCGGAACCATAGCATTTTTTAATGCATGTCTTACTATAGCCTGTCTTCTGGTAAGCCCCTTGGTACGCGCCAGCAGCAGATAATCACTCTCAAGTACGTCACAGAGCTCTGCTCTTACGAATCGACAATAACCGCATATTGAACCAAAGGATAAGCAGAAAACCGGAATTATATACCCTTGTATCTTAGCTGACAGTGGAGCCGTATCCGGAGGCCATGTGGACGGAAGCCATCTCAGATTATATGCAAATATACTTAAAACGAAGGTTATAAGAACAAAATTGGGTATGGAAATAAATACCATTACTAAGGTTGAAATGGTATGATCTGTTGCGGTATTCTTTTTTAATGCTGCCCAGATTCCGAGCAAAATACCTAAAGGAACAGAGAAAATAACAGAAAAAATATTTAAACGGACAGAATATCCGATTCTATTCATGATAATAACGGATGCCTTAACATTGGGCTGGAATGTCTTACTGTCTCCCCAATCCCATTTGGTGATAATGTTCTTAAGCCAGTTAACATACTGGGTCATTACAGGCACCTGATAATAATAGTTAGATTTACCTTTGTTTGCAGGAGATTTGTAAAGAAGTTCTCCGTAAAGATCAGAAGGTTTATCAAAACGATAAACATATCCTAAGTTATACTGCCTGTCAAAATAAGCTATCTGCTTACTATCATCTCCCAACGGTCTCTCGAAAGGAAGGAGTTTAATAAGTATAAAACTTAGTGACAGGATAATAAATGCTGTAACTACCGCAAGAGCAAGTCGTTTTAATACGTATTTACCCATTATACAACCACCATTCTACAAACTAAAAATGTGTCTGCTTATGATATTTATGATTTTCAAAATAATGCAGACGATGGCAAAGCATAAACCGCCATCGTCTGCCATGTTATTGTTCAGGTATTTCTACCTTAAAGTTTATTATTCAATAACAAACATATCTTCTACTGAATAATAGGTATTGCTTGTGCTACCGTCGAATTCAAGATCATAGTAGAGATCAAATCCGGTAGAGCCGGTAGCAGGATCAGGTAAACCTTCGCCCTTTGTGAATTCTTCAACAACATCTACAGGAACAGTAAAGTTAACGATGTATGAACCATCAGCAGCTTTCTCTGAAGTGAATGCTACTTCTTTCTCTACATACTGAGCATCACCGTTGTAATATCTGTCATAGTTACAGCACATAATAGCTGTAGGTGTGAAGTTTGTGATGTCAGGAAGAGTTGCAACAAACTTGAATGAACCGCTGTAGGTACCGTCGTCATTTTTTGTAATCTCTGTGTATTCAATAGTGCTGAGAGGCTGGTTAGCACCATCCTTAACGATAGCCTGTCCGTTAACAGCATTATAAAGAGCATCGAATGACCATCTCTTTCCATCATAAACCAGAGGATATACATCAGGATCGTTAGTATTTACACCCCAGTTAAGAGTGAAGCTGTTAGAAATCGACATATCGCTTGAAAGAACGTTGAAGAATCCGATGGGATCAAGTGAGTTACCGGTAATTGATCCATTGCCGATATCAAACTGACCGATCATCATCTTATTGTAGTAAACGTCTGTCCATACATTTCCTACCCAGAAGTTTACAGTAAGCTTATATTTTCCGCCTGTAACACTGTCATCATTAAATGCATTCTCGATATAGTTCTTGAGTTCCTTAAATGATCTTTCTTCATCATCAGGCTCTCTCCAAGCAGTTTCGATAACTATTTCTGTAGGATTCTCTTTTGTACCGGGTTTATAAGCACCGGACTGTTCAAGTTCAGTAATAGCCATTCTGAAATAATCTCTTGCAAGCTCTAATGAATAGCCGCATCCGTCAGTATCTTCAAGGAGCTGCTCAACTGCTTTCTTATGAGCTTCGGTTGTATTATATGATAATCCGTTCTCAGGATCTGACATATAATTTGATGAGAAATAATTTACGGAAGCAATTCTTCCTCGAGCATCTGAATACTGCTGTCTGTTAATTGAAAGGCTTAATGCTTTTCTGAAATGAGCATTTGAAAGTGCGGGTTTAACCGACCAGTAATCTGCCTTTGCTGTCTGTGTAACTGTACCGTTTTCACCGAACAGATATTCCCAAGTCTGCTCGTCACAAGCATTTACATTAAGCTTATCATTTGTGTCACCGGTAGTCGAACGTGTTCTGGGATCATTCTTATAATCATTTAAATATTCCTGAGGAATACCAACTGAATCAAAATGTCCTGCTAAGAATTCTTTAATGGCTGCAGTTGTATCAGTCTTTGCTGCAGGGAAGATCTTAACATGAACACCTTCAATCTGATAATACTTATCAGCATAGATATAATAAGGATTCTTCTTAAATACTATCTGCTGTTCGTTATCATATCTTTCAACATAGTATGCACCAAGAGACAAGCTGTTATCAACAGGTGTTTCACTGCCGTCTGCATTGAAACCTAAATAATTCTTAATTGTTACAAGGTTTACGAAATCTTCGGGAATAGGCATATAAAGACTTGAAGAGATATAATACATAGCATAGAACTGAGTCTGATCACCTGCAAAAGTTACCTCGAAATAGCTCTTGCCGTTTTCTTCATATGTCTTAATACCTACATTCTTCCAAAGATCTTCCTTATATCCGTCAGCTGTAGCTGCATAGTAATCCTTAGCACCTGCTATTGCAGAATCACCGTTCTGGTTAGCAAGCTCTGAACCACGGTAAAGACCGTTTGCCTGGGTAAGAAGAAGTTTGAAAGGATATTCATAATCCTTAAGTTCTACTTCACGTCCGTCAAATGCTTTACGGTCTGCTTTCTCTGAACCTGTCTTATACTTTAATCAGTCAGCGCCGGTTTTAACTTCCATACGCCAGGTTGTACACATTCCGTCACCGTCATCATCATTTACAGGCTGAGGCTTTTCCTTAGCAAGCTCAGGAACCCAGTCATAACCGTCTTTAGTTGCATTCATGAAGTTTGTAACAAAACTTGCACCGATATAGCCGTAAAGATCTCCTACCTGAGCACCCTGATCGTTAAGATAGTTAAGAGTACCGGGATCACTTGACTCAAATGTATGATAATATCTCTTCCATTCAGGAACAGTTTCATACTCAAGGTCAGCATTGATAGAACCATGTGCCAAAGTACCGAAACCATAACCAACGATATAATTCTCAGTACCTAATGTGATACGCTCATTATACATATTGTATGAACCGTTCTCAAAAAGTGAGATACCTGTCATACCTTTTGAAACAGCAAACTGTTCAAGGATACCAAGGATATTGGTTCTTTCAGCGTTGCTTTCTTTCTTGTATGAGAATAATCCGTCAGCCTTGGGAATGGCATCAAGAATACCCTTTAATGCATTATCATATGCTGCTTCTGCTTCTGAAACAGTGTTTGATGCATTGATTGAAGCAAGACCAAGATCTACAACGCTCTTAACTGAAGTATATTCAGCATCATCAAGCTGATCTTCGATAGAAGAAAAGACATTCTCAAGATCATGAGCGATATAAGCTAAGAAGTCTTCTTTTTCTATGTACTGACCGTCCCAAGGAATCTCGGGTGTGGGTTCAGCTGTAGGCTCTGTGGTGGGCTCAGGTGTTGTTGTAGCTTCCTGAGTCGGTTGAGCGGGTTCATCTGTAGTAGCTGGAGCCTCTGTTGCGGTAGGCTGTGTTTCAGGCTTTTTCTCTTCTTCCTTTGCACAAGCCGCAAGGCTTACTACCATGGCAAGAACCAGCAGGATACTTAAAAGTTTCTTCATAAATTCTCCTTCTTTCTTTCATAGTAGATTTGGGAATATATTTTTTGAGGTAAAGAATACTTAAAATGTATGGATTACCCTTACCATATACTAATATATTTTATTAAAATTTTCAAGTGTTTTGATTAAATTCTAATGAAAAAACCCTATTTTTCTATAGTAAAACGATTTATAGAAAAAACAAAAACAGACAAACCATATCGTTTGTCTGTTTTTGTTTTTGCTATTTATCCTAATATTACTCTCACATCATTTGTTTCTTTTAAGAGGTTTCCGGAAATCTTGTTACCCGGAAGTTTTTCACCGTTTAAGAAAATTTCCTTAACACCGCTTTGAACATGTCCGGGATTCTCAAATTTGATTGAAAGATGTGAACCTCTGAAATTCTTCTCAATACTGAATTCTTCCCAATCTGAAGGGATGGCGGGATCAATGATAAGGCCTTCTGCATCAGGTCTCATACCGAGGATACCTTCAACACATCCTACCATTACCGTTGAAGCGGTTCCTGTCAGCCAGTGAACATGTGACCTGCCCTCAAACGGCGAAGCTTTTGATTCAGTAAACTGTCCATGAACGTAAGGCTCAATACAGCGGATTTCAGCTTTATCATTCATGCTTGCAGGTGAGCTTTCAAGGAAATATTTAAATGCTCTGTTACCGTTTCCAAGTAATGATTCGGCAAGGATTGCCCAGCCCTGAGACTGTGAGAAGATACCGCCGTTTTCCTTTGTGTCGGGGTTAAATACCTTCATAAGAGCATCCTCGAACCAGTGGAATCTGTAAGGAGGTTCCATGATCTTAACTCCATAAGGAGTATTAAGGATTTCCTCTACCTTACCCATAGCTATATTACCCTGCTCTTTTGAAGCAAACTTCGAAATAACTGCCCAGCTCTGAGGATTCAGCCACATATTTGCTTCAGGATCTTTCTTGGCGCCAACGATAACGCCGTTTTCGCGGATGCCGCGGATAAAACGGTCTTCATCCCAGCATTGCTCGAGAGATGCAGCAAGCTTGGATCTTACTTCCTTTATATATGTGATATAAGCATCATCACCGCGTAATGCAGCAACCTCTTCCATCATATTCATCGCATAATAAAGCTGAAATGCAACGAATGTGGATTCGCCCTTAGCACCAAGTCTTAAGCAGTCATTCCAGTCAGCATGGAGTCCAGCAGGCATATCATGATCGCCAAGTCTTTCCATAGAGAACTGAATAGCCTTCTTTAAGTGATCGTAAACAGTTGCCTCACCGCCGTTTGCGTAAACGATAACTTCATCATAAAATTCTTTGTTTCCTGTTTCACCTACATATTTATAAACAGTAGGGAACAGCCATAAAGCATCGTCTGCACGGTATGAAGGATGTCCTGTTTCTCTTACATAGCTGGGATCATCGGGTGTATTCTCGTGACCTGCATTATGATTAAATTTAACAAGAGGAAGTCCACCGCCGTTATTAACCTGTGCTGAGAGCATGAAACGGATCTTTTCACAGGCCATTTCAGGATCAAGGTGGATAATACCCTGGATATCCTGAACCGTATCACGGTATCCGTATCCGTTACGAAGTCCGCAGTAAATAAGTGAAGCGGCTCTTGACCATGTAAATGTAATGAAACACTGATAAGCATTCCATACATTGATCATATTATTAAACTCTTCCGAAGGAGTCTTTACCGAGAAGTTTTCAAGTTTTTCATGCCAGTATTTCTTAAGTATTTCTACTTCTTCTTTAACTACACTTCCATCGGCATATCTGTCAAGTATTTCGTCTGCCTCATTGGGCTTCTTTTGACCTAGAACAAAAACAAACTTCTTAGTTTCACCGGGAGCTAAAGTAACATTGCTTTGTAAAGCACCGCAGGAGTTGCTGTTATAATTCATAGAACCATCGCACTGACCTGTCTCAACAGCATAAGGATTACTGAATGTTCTGTAGGGACCGATAAATTTATTGTAATCACCCTCTCCGGCTGCTACAGGCTGATTTGCAAGTCCGAGGAATCTTTCCATACCGTTGTATCCGTTCTCGTCTCTGCCGATGAGTTCATTTATGTGCTGAACAATCTTACGGCCTGCAAGCTCAGTTCTGGAAATAAACAGAGTATACTGAAGATTTACTCCGTCCTGTTCATAATTGTTTTCGTTTGTAAACTCTATAAATCCGAATACATTAAGCTTTCTTTCGGTATCAGAATTATTTGTGATATCGGCTGACCACACTTCATATTCTGCATCTTTGGGAACATAATATGTAACCTCTGACTTTATTCCCGAATATTCAGATGTGATGACGGTATATCCTGTTCCATGCCTTACAACATTTTTGTATTCATCAAGAGATTTACCAACGGGCTGCCATGATGCAGACCAGTAATCCTTACTCTCCTCATCTCTGATATAGATATATCTTCCGGGAAGAGCCATTTTCGAATTAAAACGATATCTTGTAATTCTTCCGTTTGCTCCGCTCTTTACAAAGCTGTATCCACCGGCATTGTTTGAAATTATTGCACCGTAAGCAGGTGAGCCCAGATAATTGCACCAGGGCTCCGGAGTATCCGGACGTGTGATCACATACTCTTTGTTCTCAAGATCAAAATAACCGTACTTCATTTATAAACCTCCGTGTTATAATATTTTTTACAGCACTCTTCGGCTGTTAAGTTTCTGTTTATTATTTTATTATGTTGCTATATTATAATCAATGTTATTTCTTGGCTAAAAATCGGAATTATTTCTTTAATTATCTTTCATGGTATAATCATTATCTTCATCAATCATGGAAAGCATGATCTTTGCAAAGATGGGATCAAACTGTGTTCCTATACCGTTAACTATTTCAGAACGTACTTTTTCCTGCGTTAATGTTCCTCTGTAACTTCTGCGGCTTGTCATAGCATCATAAGCATCAGCTACAGCAATTATCCGGGCTTCTTCAGGTATGTCATTCCCGTTAAGTCCGTCAGGATAGCCCTTGCCGTCATATCTTTCATGATGCCATCTGGCTCCTATGGAAAGCTTGGGTAATTCTTTGATATTCTTTAAGATTCTGGCGCCCATGACAGGATGATTTTTTATCATTTCAAATTCTTCATCCGTAAGTTTGGCCGGTTTATTGATGACCGCATCTGGAACACCGATTTTCCCAACATCATGCAAAAGTGCCATAATATAGATATTGTCGAGCTCGGACTCGGAATATCCGAATCTTTTTGCTATTTCTTTGGAATATTTTGCTACTCTGGCTGAATGTCCGTTTGTATAAGTATCTTTTGCATCTATGGCGTCTGCTAAGGACTGCACTACATGAAGGAAAAGCAGTTCCATCTCTTTGCTTTTCTTGTTTACTTCAAGTTCAAGATTCTTTTGCAGCCTGGTAAGTTCTATGGTGTGTCTTACTCTTAAAATAAGTACATCCGGAACAAAAGGTTTTTTAATAAAATCGTGAGCACCTAATGAAAGCCCCTTTGTTTCAGATTCGTTGCTGTCTTCAGCAGTCAGGAATATGACGGGGATTTCAAGAGAGCTTTCCTCCTGTGATCTTAATTTCTGAAGTGCTTCAAATCCGTCCATCTCGGGCATATTAACGTCCAAAAGAATAAGATCTGGGGTACAGTTCTTAATTTCATCAAGAAGTTCCTGACCGGATTTTAAGGTGAATACTTTTATTCCGTTTTTTTCAAGAATAAATGAAGCCATCTTAAGATTCATAAAGTCATCATCTACAACAAAAACAGTAAGATCATCCTTCTTTCCGCCTTCACTGTCAGAAAAACTTTCAAAGTGCACTTCATAGGATATGGAAATCTTGTTCTGGTATTTCATATACCACGAACTTATTATGCTTCCGATAACCTGTTCAACAAACACTTCCTTGATGTCCGTAAGAAGAACCATAATCTGGTTATCCGTAGGCTGGGTAAGGATATCACTCTTACGCAGCTTATTGATCACATGGTTTTTAAACTCTTCACGTAATTCTTTATACTCCCATTCATCATCGGCAGAAACATTATTGACTGTAAAAAGAAGATTGCATGCATTTTTATTATAGCGTTTTATATATCGCATGATAAAACGATATACATGTATAAAGATTTCTTTGTCTAACAGCAGAGCATGATTAGACATACTTCTTTCTCTTAAAATTCCGGAATATTTATTGAGGGATACTATGGATTCAGGCTTAATCTCTTCCTGGGAATAATCTTCCTGAAGTCTATCCATGAAGCTGTCTTCTTCTTTATTCTCATCAGGAAATAGTACATTTTTTACTTTCCGTAATAATTCTTCAGCATCACAGGGCTTTTTTATGGTACCCTCGACTCCCAATTCACCTATCTTAATTTCAAAATCCCTGCTGGTATCATGGGTGAAAAACATAACAGGAACAATGGGAAGATCATGCTGTTCTTCAAAAAGTCGGATATTCTTTAAGGTTTCTTCACTGCTTAAACCTTTTAAATTATCATCTAAGAGAATCATATCAGGAATATCATTTTCTTTAAGATAATTAAGCAAAGCTTCACCTGTTTTTAAAGCTGTTACACGATAATTGTTTTTGCTGAGTATCTGTCCTACCGTTTTTAAAAAAATGATATCAGAATCAACGATTATAACCCATTTTACCATGTTTCTGCCCCTTTCAAACTGTTTTACCACAACCCTGTCATTCACCAAGCATATATTCAGCTTGTTCGATATTACCCCGGCTAAGTTCGTCACGTATTCTCGTACTGCTGACATTTTCTCCTTCATAACAAACACATGGAACAACAATAGTCGAAAAGCCATACATTTTTCCGTAAGACTCGAGTGTGGAAATATCTCCGCAAGCACCTTTACCGAATCTGAAATTGTCGCCTACTATAACCGCTTTTGCTCCAAGTCTTTTTAATAAGACAATCCTTATAAAATCTTCGGCACTTAAATCCTTGGTTACTTCATCAAAAGGATAATCTATCATTATATCTACATCAAGACCTTCCAGAATCCTGATCTTTTCATCATAGGAATTAAGACGTTCTTCGGAACTGTTATTAAAATATGAAAAATCAAACGTAAGTACAACAGTTGTAAGTCCTTCTTTATCTTTGATTTTTTTCATTTCTTTTAATATTTGTCTGTGACCGAGATGAACCCCGTCAAATTTTCCTATTGTAACACATGTATTTCTTAATCTAAAATCTTTTCCCTTAATGATTTTCATGGCCAGCTCAATTATTCTTTTGTACTTATAAAAACTTTTAAAGGTTTATATAACTTCCGGCTTTCTACCCATTCATAGATAGCCTTAAATTCATTTTTACTGTCGTAAACTCTGTTTATTGGATCGGGTGTTTCGATATATTCCTTAAAATGCCGCATCCACATAAGATTCCCATTTAATAATATACTATCATATTTTTCTTTAGAATGCAATGCAGGATATTCCATAAAACATCTGTCAGCAGAAAGAAGTACGCTGTTTATCCTGTTTTTTGTCTCAATCGGAGTATTATCGGGATTTTTCTTGTCGAATCCTTCGAATATAACCTCAAGTTCAGCCAGAGAATGGCTTTCTTCAATATGAAAATCACCGGATCTTGTTCTTAGGAGTCTTTCCATACAGCCGCCGCATCCGAGTTTTTTTCCTATATCGGCACATATTGTTCTTATATAAGTGCCTTTTTCACAGTCGATTCGTAATGCTACACGTATAACACTTAAGTTAAGGCTTTCCTCACGGTTTAAAGAATTATTCTCCCATCTCCAACGCCCTTCTTCTTCCTCGGCATCCTCAGGATACCTTGCAAGCATTGAATCAGGATATGGCACGAAGCTTTCTTTATCCTTTACAGATCCTCTTTGTATTTCAGAAACGATACTTATTTCGTTAACAGTTATCTTCTTTGCTTCTCTCTCAATATTAATACCTTGACGGGCAAGTGAATATGAACGCTGACCGTTTATCCTTGTAGCGGAAAACATCGGCGGAACCTGAAGAATCTCACCCTTAAACGATGCTACAGCCTCTTTTATCATTTCATCGGTTATATTTGATACGTCACCGTTAGAAACTATTTCACCAGTAGCATCTTCCGTATCTGTTTCTATACCTAAAAGAAGTATCGTTTCGTAACATTTACCCTTATCTGTCAAAAGTTCACAGGCCTTTGTCGTAGTTCCGAGGCATAACGGAAGTACACCCGCAGCGGCTGGGTCTAAAGTACCGGTATGACCTATGTGCCTTTCACCTGTAATTCCCCTGAGTCTTGCTACCACATCATGAGATGTATAGCCTTTTTCTTTGTAAACATTGATTATTCCATCCATATATATATCCTAGTAAAAATTTTCTTGTCAATGTTACCTCGAAAAAGCCTTCTGCGTTTCCTCGGTAACAATACGATGCTCCGCATCTTATGTTTTGTTATATTTTAAAAAAGGACGGGCTGAACCGTCCATTTTATTAAATAAGCTGTTTCTCTATTTCTTTTGTTAAAGAATTGATACAGTCATGCGCAGAACCATACATGGTACATCCGGCCGCCCTGATATGTCCGCCGCCGCCAAACATTACCGAAATACGGCTGACATCGACAATTTCATTTGAACGCATACTTACAAACCATTCTCTCTTCTTTGATTCTTTAAGAAGAATCGCTACTTCAACGCCCTTGGTTATACGAAGCTGATCGATTATCCCGGACATATCTGTAGTGGAGATTCCATAAAGCTTTTGGACTTCAGCGCTGACGTATGAAACAATGACTTTGCCGTCCATGAGCAAAATACTTTCCATAAGACAACGGCCAAGTACCTGATTCTGGATATATGTCTTTTCGTAAAAAGTTTTATCAATTATTTCAGAAGAAATAACACCTTTTTCGAGCAGCATACCTGCTGTTTCCATAGTTTTCCTTGTTGTATTGGAATGCTTGAAAACTCCGGTATCATGAACTATGCCGAGATAAAGCGCTTTTGCTGTGTTAAGATCGATATATTCTTCATCAAACAATAAAGCAAGCAATTCGGCAGCTGCAGCAGCCCCGGGATCTATAAGGTTTTCCTGAGCGTAACCCGTATTGGTTCCGTGATGATCAAAACAATATGAGTGTTTAGCTGCATTAAGATATTTCTCTGCTATGCCGATCCTATCCAGATCACCGCTGTCAATAGCGATAAATACATCAAAAGTATTCCTGTCAGGATAATCGGTAATAACATCCTCCCCACCGTTAATGAACCTAAACTTTGCAGGGATGGTTTCAAGGAACAGCTCGGCTTTTTTATTATATTTGTTTAAAATATAATTATACATTGCAAGACATGAGCCGATACAATCCCCATCAGGATTAACATGTCCGGTTATACCGATAGATTCAGCTTTTTCTATATTTTCCCAAAATTTCTCTAAATCCAATTATCATACCTCTTAAATAAATTAAATTCGATCAAAAACAATCATTCATCATCTGCTTCTAAAGATGAGTCTCCATCAGCTTCTTCACGATCATGAAGATCGGCGTTAACCTCATCGATCAGATGAGACATATTTACACCGTATTCTATTGACTGATCTCCGATAAAGTGAAGCTCTGGAGTATTACGCATGTTCATGTTATGAGCAAGCTGACTCCTTAAGAAAGGAGCCGCGCTCTTTAAACCTTTTATAGTATCCTGTTGAGCCTGTTCGTCACCAAGAACACTGATATAAACTTTTGCAGTTTTCAGATCCGGAGCCACCTCAACATTTACAACTGTTGTCATGGGCGAAATTCTTGGATCCTTAACTTCCATTCTTATCAGGTTACTGAGTTCTTTTTGAACTTCCTGATTGATCCTGATATTCTTTATGCTGTTTTTACGCATATATTTACCTTTTCTTCTTTCTTGTGATACTTAAATGCCGGTCAATTTTGTTATAATATTGTCCTTAGCATCAAGTTCTGGGAACTTCAACCATCTTGTAGAACTCAATCTGGTCAAGTTCAGCCAAATCACTGAATTTTTCAAATACAAGACCGCATTCATATCCTGCAGCAACTTCTTTAACATCATCTTTAAATCTCTTAAGTGATGAAAGAGGTCCGTCGTAAATCTGATTTCCGTCTCTTGTAATACGTGCACTGCATCCGCGTTCAATCTTTCCGTCAAGTACAAATGAACCTGCTATGATACCAACCTGACTGGCCTTAAACAACTGGCGTACTTCGGCATGAGCAATGATCTTTTCTTCATATACAGGTTTAAGCATACCTTTCATTGCAGCCTCGATATCGTCTATGGCATTATAAATAACCTTATAAAGTTTAATCTCTACTCCTTCGTGTTCAGCAATATCTTTTGCGGTATTATCGGGTTTAACATTAAATCCGATAATAATCGCGTTCGATGCACCGGCAAGGTTAACATCGGATTCATTGATATTACCTACGCCGCCGTGAATAACGCGGACAACAACTTCTTCATTGCTCAACTTAATGAGACTCTGTTTAACTGCTTCAACAGAACCCATAACATCTGCCTTAATGATAAGGTTAAGTTCTTTAACATTACCTGCCTGAATCTGTGAGAACAGACCATCAAGTGAAAGCCTTGCTTTTGTTTCAGCGATAAGCTGTTCTTTACTTTGAGCGATAAATGCCTGTGCAATATTTCTGGCTTCCTTCTCGTCCGTAACTGAAAGCATGATTTCACCTGCATTGGGAACTTCATCAAGACCCTGAATTTCAACAGGTGTTGAAGGAGTTGCAGTCTTAACTCTGCTTCCCTTATCGTCTATCATAGCTCTTATACGGCCGTGAGCTGCACCGATAGCTACATAATCACCGACATTTAAGGTACCTTTCTGAACAAGAACAGTTGCGATACATCCTTTACCTCTGTCACGTTCAGCTTCAATAACGATACCTCTTGCTTTACGATCCGGATTAGCCTTAAGCTCAAGCACGTCAGCAGTAAGAAGTACCATTTCAAGCAGATTTTCAATACCTTCATGTGTCTTTGCCGAAACAGGAACAAATACTGTATCACCGCCCCAGTCCTCAGCAACAAGACCGTATTCGGTAAGCTCCTGTTTAACTCTTTCAACATTTGCCCCGGGCTTATCGATTTTGTTAACTGCTACGATAATAGAAACATTTGCAGCTTTAGCATGGTTTATGGCCTCTATTGTCTGAGGCATTACACCGTCATCGGCAGCAACAACAAGAATTGCTATATCTGTTGATTTAGCACCACGCATACGCATGGAAGTAAATGCCTCGTGACCGGGAGTATCAAGGAAGGTTATCTTCTGTCCATTGATCTCTACCATGTAGGCACCGATATGCTGTGTGATACCGCCTGCCTCACGTGATGTAACATTTGTAGAACGTATAGCGTCAAGAAGTGATGTTTTACCATGATCGACATGTCCCATAACGCAAACAACAGGAGGACGTTTCTTTAATGTTGCGGGATCTTCTTCGGTTTCCTTAAGAAGTTCCTCGATAATATTTACTTTTGCTTCTTTTTCGCACATGATCTCATAATCAAGTGCAATCTCTTCAGCTTCTTCAAAACTTATTTCGGAATTCTGATTGATCATCTTGCCGGCAAGGAAAAGCTTCTTAACGATTGCTCCGGCATTCTGCTTCATCTTGTCAGCCAGTTCCTTAATAGTGATAACTTCCGGAATGGTGATGACTTTAATATCTTCCTTCTCTTCAACGACTACTTTTACAGGCTTCTGGAAAGCACCCTTTCTGTTGGGATCTTTCTTAATGATTACTTCCTCATCGTAGTCACGTTTATCCTTTTTATCCTTACCCTTATTTTTGAGCTTTCCGGCACGGTCATTTTTGCCGATCTGTGCACCAAGTTCACTCTTTATCTGTCCATCAACAGGCTTAGAAGGACGTTTGGAAGGAAATTGTCTTCTGGTATCTTCATCTTTATCTTTATCACCGAATCCCTGATTCATGGAATTCCTTTTATCAAAAGGCTTTCCGCTCTGACCGGGTTTGGAATCAAAAGGTTTTCTGCCCTGATTTTGGCCCTGCCCCTGGCCTTGACCCTGACCGGGTCTGTCTTTGAAAGGCCTGTGAGCTCCGTCGGAAGGTCTGCGATCCTGTCCGTCCTTAAATGAAGGCTTACCGTCTCTTCCCTGATAAGGTCTGTCAGATCTTTCGGGTCTGTCGGATCTTTCCTGTCTCTGATCTTTGCGGAAATCCTGAGACCTGTAGTCCTTCCGCTGTTCATTTTTATTCTGCTGAGCTGATGCACGGCGTTCTTTTAAAGCCTGCTCTTTATCTTTTGCAGCAGCAAGGCTTTCAAATATATTTCCAACTATCCTTGGCTGAGGACCGGTCTGTTCTGTAACGGTAATAGTCTTCTCAGGAGCCGGCCGTTGTTCAACAGGAGCTGCTGCGACTGCTTCTTCCTTTTCTTTTGGAAGCTCGGTTGCCTGTACTTTCTTTTCTTCCGGTTCGTTTACGCTGGCAGGTTGTTCTTTCTTAATATTTTCATGAACTTCCTGTTTCTTTTCAGGTTGAGATGTGGGCCTTTTTTGTAAAGGCGATCCATCCATTTTTAAAATCTTTCCGTCAGCGCCCATTTTTAATGGAAGCGGTTTCCCATCCATTCCTACAAGACGACCGTCTTTTGCTATCCAGTAAAGGATCTCTTTACCGCCTTTTCCGATAAGCTTTCCCTGAGGAGTTTTTTTGTTTTTTGCACCGTCTGGCTTCGGAGCATGCATCTTGTCAGGCTCCTCGGGTTTTCTGATTTCGGGCTTCTTTTCCTCAGATTTTCTTATTTCTGAGTGTTCTTCAGAAGTTTTTATATCTTCATTTGATTTTACTGCTTCTTTTTTCTCTTCGGGCTTTACTGCCTGTTCGGTTGATTTATCTTTTTTGGGTTCAACAATGTTCTTTGAAGCATTCATTTCTTTTTCGGTTTTGTCAGATCTCTGATTTTTGGAATTTTTCATATAAAAATTCCTGATTATGCCGGCTTCATTATCGTTTAAACCGCTTGTATGACTTTTTCCCTCAATACCGTTTTGTGAAAGAATATAGATTATCTCGGTATTAAGGTTTTTGGATTCGGTTGCCAATCCTTTCTCTACCAGTTCTCTCGCCAGTTCATAAATTCTCATTTTGGCCATCCTGTAAATTTCCTCCAAATTAATTAACTTCTGATATGATCATATATCGATCAACATTAACAGCATCATTTATTAAGCTCTTCCATAATCCTTTGAGCAAGTCCGTTATTGGTTATTGCTAAAGAAGCTCTGAATTCACATCCTATAGCGGCTCCAAGATTATCCTTGTTACCGAAAATATAGAACGGAACTTTATAGAATTCAGAAGAATTCCTGAATTTTTTCTTCGTGTTTTCAGATGAATCTTCAGCTACAATAACAAGTTCTGCAATCCCTGATTTTATATATTTTTCTGTCTGAAATTCTCCGGCTCCGACAGCACCGGCTTTTTGACATAAACCTATAAGGGAATATATCTTCTTTTCATTGATATTATTCTGCAATCCACTCATATTCGTTCCTCAGTTTGTTTATTAGTTCATCGGGAATAGAAGTCTTCAGAGATCTTTCAAGACCTTTTGTCTTGATTGATTTTTCAAGGCAGGACAATTTGTTGCAGATATAAGCTCCCCGTCCGTTTTTCTTTCCGGTGGGATCGACACTTATCTGTCCGTCAGCTTCAAGCAGAATACGTATCAGTTCTTTTTTGTTTTTTAACTCACCACATCCGGTGCATTTCCTCAAAGGGATCTTTCTTTGAGCTGTTGCCATTAATGTCTCCTTGTATTAAAATTATTCGTTATTTCCATCATTTTCGACATCAGCATTATCATCAGAATTTTCTTCGTAGTAATAATACTCTTCATCTTCTGTATCAGCCATTGATTCAGGTTTGATGTCAATCTTATATCCTGTAAGTCTTGCAGCAAGTCTTGCATTCTGTCCTTCCCTGCCGATTGCAAGAGAAAGTTGGAAATCGGGAACAATAACTCTTGCCCATTTTTCTTCAGGGTAAGCTTCAACCGATATTACCTTTGCGGGACTAAGTGCATTCTCTATGAGAACTTCGGGATTATCATCCCAATTGATAATATCGATCTTTTCTCCGCGAAGTTCTTCAACAATGACGTTTACTCTGTCTCCGTTCATTCCTACGCAGGCTCCTACGGGATCGATATCTGGATCAGAAGAAGCAACTGCCATCTTTGTACGCTGTCCTGCTTCTCTTGCTATAGCCTTTATCTCGACAAGACCGTCTCTTACTTCGGTAACTTCTTCCTCAAATAATCTCTTTACCAGGTCTTTATTTGTTCTTGAAACTGTAATCTTGGGTCCCCTGGTAGTTTCCTTTACTTCAAGAACATAAACCTTTATTCTGTCATTGTTTTTGAAATGTTCTGTAGCTATCTGTTCATTCTTTGGAAGTATCGCATCAGTACGTCCGAGATTGATCGGAATATTAGTTTCGTTCGCACGCTGTACGATTCCTGTTACAACATCATGTTCACGGCTTATAAACTGATTATAGATAACTTTTCTTTCTTCTTCTCGGATTTTCTGAACAACAGCCTGTTTTGCTTTCTGAGCAGAAATTCGCATAAAATCTTTGGGAGTAACCACAATGTTGACCACATCGCCGATTGCGAGTTTTTTCTTTGGAAATTTCTGTTCAGCTTCAGCAAGTGATATTTCCATATTTTTATCAATTACTTCTTCAACTATTGTTTTTTTAGCGAAAACATCAACTGCTCCTGTTTCACTGTCGACGTTTACTTCAATGTTTTCAGACCTTTCAAACTGATTCTTGCAAGCAGCAAGTATCGAGTCCTTAATAGCTTTGATTAAAATGTCTTTACTGATATCCTTCTCTTTCTCAATCTGATTTAAAGCTTCGATAAGCTCTTTGTTGCCATTCATTTTCCTTTATCCTCCTTTATATATATGTATGTAAATTTTCTAAAATTCAAAATGCAGACAGATTTTTGAAATTTTTGAAGCTTCAAGCTTTATGATATTTCCTTCAATATCAAATTCAAACATTTCATCTGCATAAGAAACGAGTGTTCCGGTAAACTCCTTTCTGCCTTCAAAAGGCTTATAAAGCTTAACATCCACAGTTTCTCCGATGTTTGAAAGATAATGTTTTTCTTTCTTTAACTGTCTTCCAAGTCCGGGGGAACTGACCTCCAGAATGTAGGCATTCGGAATGAAATCTTCTTTATCGAGAAGTTCCTCCAAACGTCTGCTTACTTTCTCACAATCGTCGACTGTTATTCCGCCTTCTTTGTCGATATAGGCTCTCAAATAGAAATCGGATCCTTCTTTGACATATTCAACATCGACAGTTTTGAAACCGAATGAATTTACTATCGGTTCAAGAAGTTTTTCGGTTCTTTCTTCATATTGTTCTCTGATGTTCATTAATACCTCTTAAAATATCTTATAGCCAAAAGAAAGAGTGGACTCACGCCCACTCAGTACTTTATCCTATATGCTACATATATGACAATAACACACTATAAAAAAAAATGCAACAATTATTTGAAAAAAATTAATAAAATTTTTATCATTTTTCGTCTTTCTTCTCATATACCGAACGTTTTAATATGCCGACATACGGAAGATTACGGTATCTGCCGGCATAATCCAGTCCATAACCGACTACAAATTCATTTTCTATCTTAAATCCGTAAAAGTCTGTATCCAGTTCTCTCGGATGACATTCATATTTATTCAGAAGGGCTACTGTTCTTACAGAATTTGCTTTTCTTTCATAAAGAAGATTTTTCAGGTATTTTAATGTAAATCCCGAATCAACAATATCTTCAACAATTAGAATATCTTTTCCGGTAATATCGTTATCAAAATCTTTTCTCATGTTTATTACACCGGAAGATGTTGTTTTAAGTCCGTAACTAGAAACTGTAATAAAATCAAATACAAGATCACATTTCAGTTCCCTTACGAGATCGGCAAAGAATACGGATGCACCTTTTAATACTCCGGTGACTATCGGGCAGGAATCTTTATATATTTCACTTAACTCTTCGCCTAATTCCTTGCACCTTTTCTTTAAAACATCCTGTGAAAAAAGTATTTTTTCAATATCATTGTCTAAATTATACAAGGTCTTATCCTCCGATTAATATTTTTCTTTAAAAATTTGTCAATGTCACCACAAAAATACCTTCGGTGTTTTCTTAAGAAACAAAAATCAATTTAAAAACAGCCCCCACCAGCATTAAATGCGTGGGGGCATATTTTAAGTGTTAGAATTTATTATCATAATATGCTTCGCCACCCGTGGCTATGACAATGCATTCGTCGTCTTCCATGTCATTCAGCATTTCCGTATACAACGTTCCCGCAATTTTCGAACCTGTTTCATTAACCTGTTGGGCGACATATTCCATTGTATTCCTGTCTTTACTTCCCATAAATACCTGCATGGAGCAGTTCTTAATAACTGTCTGATAATCTTTATACATATCCTTAAGGTCATCAATAGTTCTTATAATAATAGAACAGGAAATGTCATATTTTTTGGATGTCATAAGTATTCTGGGGAAATCATAAATCTTTCCGTTCTCACCAAAATCACTCATCATCAGATGTACAGGATAATATAATGCCTGCTTTTGAGCTTTCTTAAAGAGAGCTGAGAAAATCTGGAAATAAAGCAGTGCAGGGAATTCAGAGTTAACACCGGTATTCGGACGGACAATAAAGAGGATTCTCTTTGAATCACCGATCTTGTCAAGTTCAACGGAATCAAGATCTCCTGAACGGTCAATAACACCTGCGGTTATTGAATTAACAATCTTGGTGATAGATTCTGCTATCTCCATTTTATCTGTGCCGACCATGATACGGAAATTATCATATTTGGTAAGGCAGGGATGATCGGGATTTGAACTGTCGACCTCTAAGAATCTTCTGTCAAGATCATCTGCAGGCTTAATCTTCCAGTTATCTCCGTTATCACCGAATCCTCCGTATTCCATCTCTGAAAGCATCTGCTTAACCATCTTGAAATTGCGGTTAGAATCATCTGCAAAATTCTTTACATAGCTGATAAGAGCTTCAAGAAGCATCTTCTTCTCGCTCAAGGTAACAACATCGCTTGTGTCTGAAGCAAGAAGTGCATTAGCTACATCTGTGATATCGTCTTCATCATGAATATATACAAAAGGATTATAATAATCACTGCGTTCCGGATCCAGACTGTTAATAATCTTTACAGTATAACCTGAACTTTTGAAAAGACTGTTAAGGTCATTATAAAGAAGACCGGCTTTATCAGTAACAACATAGCTGCAGTTTCTCTGAAGAATATTTGGCTTAACATATAGTTTTGTCTTCCCTGAACCGGAGCTTCCCATAACAATAACATTATTATTATAACTGTTATTCTCACCATAACGTGTAAGACGTAATCTTACACTTTCGGAAAGAATGAAGTCATTAGACTCGGGTTCCCTCTTTACCGAAAGATGCGAGTAACTCTTGTTAAAAGCTTTAATGCTCCCCCATTTTAAATCTTCAAGTCCTTTTACTCTAGCCATAATATCAACTCCCCCCGTACAGAATTATATCCATACTTCTTCTGTTGATATCATATTACTACACTTTACCTTTTATGTAAGCATTATTTTTTTGACATAAATTGCAGAAATAAATTCACTTTTTTGCAAAGCATTCCACGTGCGTAGAAAACACGTGGAATGTATAACGATTCTATATATATTTACAAAAAAATTCAGACATCGGGCAAGTCTTTTAAACTAATTAAATTATGTTCAATCACGGGATTTTCTTCTTGAAAGTTTATCCTGATACATTTCTTCGTCTGCTATTCTCATCAGCTCATCCAGATTAAGTCCCGGAGTTATCATTGCACATCGGCAGCCGATACTTGCACATACATCATAAGGCTTTTCGGCAAGTTCTTTGTTTTTGTCGAAAGTAGATTTAAAACGTGCTCTTATAATATCTGCATTAAAATTTGTCTCAACTTCAGTAAGCAATGCACATACAAATTCGTCACCGCCGTATCGGGCACAGATTCCGTTTCTTATAGCAAAATGTTTTATAGCCGAAGCCAATGCTTTTAAGGCAAAATCCCCATCGTCATGACCATAGGTATCATTAATAATTTTGAGACCATCCATATCAATTGAACAAAAAGTAAGGTATTTTCCTTCATTATCTTTCGAATGAACTATTTTATAAAGTTCATCATAGAATCCTCTTCTGTTATACAGCTCAGTAAGATAATCTCTGATAGAAGCCTGTTCCATTTCTTTATTAATACGCCTTAATTTTTCGTTAAGCTGTATGAGCTTCTGGTTTTTAAGAACTGCAGTAATAGCAGTTGAAAGGAATAGACCGAATTCCTCGCATCTTCTCATGGAACGGGCATCAACATCCCTGAATCCCTCGATAATATATCCATAAAGATCTGACTTGGTATTTATAAGTCTGACCATGAACATATCATAGCCGTTATCGGTTCTAAAGATTTCCTTCATATCCGGCATGAGGATTTCTTCTTTAAAAGGTGTTCTGTCCCTGTTAATATCATAATTTTGTTCATTTAGTAATGTCACGCAGGAATCTTCTTTTGCATACCCGGGTTTTTCCTGAATGGCTAATTCATCTGAACCATTATAAAACTGTTCATAAACAGCGACAAAATATAAATTATTTACCCATAATCCTATACTTTCTTCAAGTAATGAAGTCATATCGGACAGTTTATCTTTTTCGCTTGAATAAAGAAGCATTTTATTAAGAGCCATCATATGCCACTTCTGATCATTTGCAAGAACTGAAAAAGTGCTTATCCGGTCACGTGCTTCCCGTTCATCAATTTTACCGCAGCCGCAGGATTGATTTTTTAATACTTTAAAACTTATTTTATATGTTTTATCAAGATCAACTTTTTCACATTTTTCAATTTTTTCAAGCATTTGGAAAATCAGATTAACTTCTTCTTCATAGTCAGGTGCAACCGTAGAGATTGAGGGATAGTTGATCTTAGCGCTTTCAATTCCGTCGAAGCCTGTTACAATAATGTCTTCAGGAACGTGTATACCTCTTTCATCAAGTACTTTACATGCTGCCACTGCCATAACATCATTCGCACATATTATAGCTTCAGGGATATCTCCTTCTTCAAGAAATTGTTCGGTAACCTGCCTTGCCGGTCTGTCCCAAAAGTTACCATATCCGAGTCTTTTTTCTTCAAAAGGAATACCGTTTTCCTGAAGCACTTCTTTATAGACTTGTATTCTGTCTTCAGAAAAAGAATTATCCTTAACTCCTGCGATCATGTTTACTTTGCGGCAGCCATGATCTTTAATAATATGATTAACAATATTTCTGAATCCATCTCCGAAACACATAGAGATATTAATACATCCCTCAATGGGGCATTCCAGAGTAAATGTCGGGACATTCATGCTCTTTATATTTTTTTTGATGCAGTCAAACATTCTTTCGCTCTTGATTGTTTCACCCATGATAATCACGGCAGAACAATCAAGATAACTCATAAGTTCAAGAAGCTTCTTTTCCCTTATGATGTCATCTTCCAAAGTCATAGTGTCGATTGAAAAGTTAAATGCCATTACAACATAGCCTTTTTCACTGCACATTTTATTCAATTCTTTAATAAATCCATATTCTTTTTCTTCATATAACCATACACCGCATACAGCTATGATTTTTCTGTAATCAGACATTTAAATCTCCTTTTTTCTCTTCAGGATTATCACGCTTATAATTTATTTCAGCAACTTTTCTTACTTCATCTTCTGCATCTAGGAATATTTTTGCTATCTCGGGATCGAAATGTGTTCCGGCCCCTTCTTTTATTATATCAAGAGCTTTTTCAACAGGAAATCCGGGTTTGTAACTTCGCTTTGAAACAAGAGCATCAAATACATCTGCTACAGCCATAATCCTTGCAGAAAGAGGAATATCTTCTCCTTTTAGGCCATAAGGATAACCTGTTCCGTTCCATTTTTCATGATGATACGCTGCAAGATTTCTTGCTTCAGATAAGTATAAAGAATCCTTTACCATGCTTGCAGCTTCATCAATAATCTTTTGACCTGCAAGAGTATGATGCTGCATCTTTAAAAACTCTTCATCGGTTAATCGGCCGTTTTTATTCAATAAAGAGTCAGGAATCTGAATCTTACCGACATCATGCAAAGGAGCGGAATTGATTATTGTCTTTTCATAATCCTCTGTAATGATATCTTTGTAATTTTCATCTTCTCTTAATCGATCAAGTATGATCTTAGCGTAACTAGCAGTATTTTTAACATGGTTTCCGGTAAACTTGTCACGGCTTTCAACCATATTGGCGAGAACAGTGATCAAGGCGGTCTGCATCTCGCTTATAGTATCTTTCTGCTCTTCTATATCATTTACATGCTTTACTATATCATCGCTTGTTTTTACAAGAGCGTCATAAAGTGTTTCTATCTCGTCGCCTGTTGTAATACCAAGACTTTTTATCTTAGCAGCCTCGTCTTTTTCAGTTCCTTCAATATGGAAAGCCATATCCTTTGCCGATAAGGCCAAAGCATTAAGAGGATAAACTACACAATAGTCAGTAAGCCACAGGACTATAACCATTATAAGTATAAAGAATCCGATACAGAGCGAAATGATTTTCGCAAGGAATGTATTCTCATCCTCCTGTATATGGCTCATAAGAATATCGACACATGAATAGCATACTGTCTCTCCGGCTGAATTTCTTACAGCTCTGAACTTTGTAAGAAACCACCCGTATTTATCATCCATGATAATGGCAGGAATATCTTCGCCATTAAGTGCTGCTTCTTTATATTGTATAAAATCCGGCTGTTCCTCATATGGAATGATCTGTCCCGGATGCCAGTAATCATCATTTATATTTGCATCAATAATACATTCGTATCCTTTTTCGGTCATTCTTACAACATAAATGTTCTGTATATCAGGGTGACTCTTAGCGATACGTTCCATTTGATCCTGTATAGCTTTAAATTCAGGATCATCCTCTCCTTTGGCAATAATCTCATCTATCCGGTCAGACTCTACAATTATACTTTCAGGAGTAATATATTTCTCTTCTCTTGCAAGAAGTGACGCTGTAATATTGGTGATACCTGTTCCCATTGCTTCGTTATCATCTATCAGTTTATAATGGAATATCATAAATCCGATAAGTGTTGTAGCACAAGCTATGATGACCATAACGGTACCAAGAATAATAAGTATTTTCGTCCTTAGAGGCGTACTTCTTGTCTTGCTCTTTTTTACATGTTTCAGGTTCTCTTCACTAAGTACATTCTGATGCCAGAAGGAAAAATCCACCTTTCGTATTTTTAAAAGTTTTCGTACAACGATCAGAATGCCTAGAACTATAATAACTGTAATTGTTTTATCTATCAGATCATATATTACGTCAGACCAGAACTGTGCCCAGAAAGGACTCAATCCGTTTCCGTTATCATAAAATGAGGCTGCGATAGGTTTTGCGGAATCGGGATCAAAACCATAGAGCATCCATGTAAGAATCGAACCGAGTACACCGCCTGCAATAGTAAAAAGAATTATGGATTTGATAATACCGGTAATTTTTCTGAACCAGCCTCTTCTGGAGCCATAGGCGGCAATAACGGCAATAAATACACTTAAAGTTCCGTAATAATAACTCTCTAAATCGCTTATACCATTAATAATGTTAGTGATATATCCTACAGCAACTCCGGGAATATATCCTCCCATGGCCGAGGTAAATATGATACCCACAGTATCAATATATAGCGGCAATTCGAGTAATTTTACAATATTTGAGAATAATAAATTTATGACAAGGCCTGTCAGAACAAGTAAAAAAGCCCTGAGCAAACCTGTTTTACGCTTTCCTTCCATAATGTTTGATTCCATATTTTCTTCTCCTGATAAACAAGATATGAGAATTCAAATGTCATCTAAATCTTCGAAGTCAATGTCACATCGAAACACTTTTAGTGTTTCCTTCATTATACTCTTACAGACCCAAAAAGTAAATTCTTTTTTATATAAAAACAATCTCGCGTATTGTAGGATGAATTGTACCGTATGCCATGCCGCAGCTTCTGACATGCATTGTGTAAACAACGCTTGTTCCGGTCGAAGTATCCATTTGTACAAGACTGCCGGCTGCACCGTCCCAGCCAAAAACACCTACATGAGCCTTACTTCCTATAAGTTTCGGATCAAGGAGAACCTGTACTCCGCAGCCATATCCAAAACCGGTACGTCCCATATTCGTTGCAATTTCCTTCATGGAGTTTTCGCATAGAAGATTTGTTTTCATAATTTCAACTGTTTCAGGATTAAGAATGCGAACTCCGGTCTTTCCCATGCCTTTGCATGCCAAAGCGTCACCTAACAGCATATAATCTTCCGTAGTACTTATAAGCCCGGCTCCTCCGCTCTCATAAGAATCGGAAAGCTGATAGCAGCATGACTGATCCATGGGAGAAATCTCTCCTTTTTCGTTACTGGTAAACTGCTGAGCCAGTCTTTCAACGCCGTCATTCATAGGTTTGGCAAAGAAGGTATCTTTTAGTCCCAGTGGTTCCCAAATGTTTTTCTTCAGATATTCACCAAAACTGATTCCGGATACAACTTCTATAACAGCTCCGACAACATCGTGGCTTAGGCTGTATGCAAAATGTTCTCCCGGCTGAAAATCAAGGGGAGATTCGACAAATGAATCAACAAGTTCACGAGTGGTCGCGTTTTTCCCTTTTTCTTTAAGAATCCTGTTTATGCCGCCGCGTTCAAGATTATAGTCAAGTCCTGACTGCATAGAAAGCAGATGTTTGATCAGCATTGGCCTTTTAAGATCCGTGACTAAAACGTCCGACTTGACTGTCCCATCAGAAGGATCGTTTTGTTTTACTTTAACTTTGACATTTTTGTACGCCGGAAGAAATCGTCCGACTTCATCATCCAAAGACAGAAGTCCTTTCTCTACAAGCTGAAGTACAGCCGTCATAGTCATAACTTTTGTCATGGAGAACATAAGATATCTCTGATCTGAGGATACGGGTTTCTTTTTCTCAATATCTACAGTTCCTGACATATGCCTGTAAATTTCCTTATGATCCCGGCAAACAATACAGTCTACCGAAGGGATTCCTGCCTCAACCATACTGTCAAGAAATTCTGTAAGTTTTTTAAAATCAATTTCACTCATAATATATGCTCCTTCTAAATTAGTCTGTCTTTTGTTTCGGCATCTCTTGTAAGTAATCCGAAAGTACCGGGGCCACAGTTTACTGCAATGACAGGGGAAGCTTTCTGGAAATAAATCTTATCAAATGACATATTTTTTTCTATCTGCTCCTTTATCCATTCCATATCCTTTCCCGTGAGCCCGACATAAGTAACAAAAAGTATCCTCTTATCAATACCGGAAGGGAACTTTAGAATTGATTCAATATACTTTTTCCAGGCATGTTCTCTGGACCCGAAATAGAATTTTCCAACTCTCATCTTTCCTTTTTTTAGTATAAGTACCGGTCGTGCCATTAAAGATCTGGCTGTGTTTGCAAGACGGCTGCTTACTTGATTATATCTCGCAAGAAATTCCATATTATCAACTATAAAGCTTGAATGTATCTTGTTTTTAACCTTTTCAATATGTTTAAGGATTTCCTGAGGGCTTTTGCCCTGCTCAGCAAGTCTGCATGCTTCTATAACAACAAGTCCCTGGGCGCTTGAAAGATGTCCGGTATCTATAACCGTTACATTATCAAATGCTTTTGCAGCCTCCATCGCGGCCATGCACCCGCTGTTTGCAAGCGTTTTTGAAATGGATAGATGGATAACATTATTTGCTGTTGAAAGCTGTTTAGCAAAGAAAGCTTCTATATATGAAACATCAGGTGCTTTAGTAGTAACTTTATGTGAAACATCCGACATATAATCCAACAGACCGTTTGCTTCTATCTCAACACCATCAAGGAAATTACCTTCAGCTGTACATACCAGATGAGGAAGAACGGCTATCTGGTATTTGTCGATTATTTCCTGAGAAAGATCTGCTACACTTTCTGTGGATATTATAACCGCTTTTTTCTTCCTTTCATTTTTCATCCAAGAGATAGTTTCTTCATATATCTGCTGATCGGTTCCCTGAACAAAAGTGAGATCGCTTGGAAGAAGACGGTACAGTTCGCGTTCAAGGTCTTCTCCCATAACAGGCTTTGAAAGATATCCGTCAAATCCTTCTGACATATATAATTCACGGTTATCGGACCCGGCATTTGCTGTAAGTGCAACAATCTTTGATTCCTTACATTTTCCGCCTGTCTGGTTTTTAATATTTTTAAAGCATTCAATACCATCCATTTCAGGCATAAGATGATCCATAAGAATAACATGATAAAAAGAATTAAGAGTTTTCTTTAAGGCTTCTTCACCCGAAGATACAGTGTCTACTTTTACGTTTGTTTCTCTTAAAAGCTTTGAAATAACAAGAAGATTTGAAGCATTATCATCTACAACAAGAATACGTGCATCCGGAGCCACAAATTTAGACATTCTGGTCATCTGCTTTCTGATGGATGATCTGTTGTCAATATTTACATCTCCGATTTTTTTATCGCTAATGATTTTTTGAGGTATTTCTACTATAAAAGTCGATCCTTTGGTATAAACACTGTTGACGGTTATTTTTCCACCCATTAGATCAAGAAACTGTTTAACAATCGAAAGACCGAGTCCGGTACCTTCAATATATCTGTTCTTATCAATATCAACACGCTTAAAAGCATCAAACAGATACGGAAGGCTTTCTTTTTTGATTCCTATACCTGTATCGGTGACGGTATATATTATATTGGTTATGCCGTCTTGAGCGTCACCGCATTCAATATGCAGTGAGACACTTCCTTCTTTTGTGTATTTAATAGCGTTATTAAGTATATTGATCAATATCTGTTTTATTCTTATTTCATCGCCAAATAATTCAGCAGGTATTTCGGGAGAAACATCCACTTTGAATTCCAGCCCTTTTTCCTTAGCTTTTAGCCAAAGCATTCCCACTATTTCCGACAGCATATTTCCGGTCTGGTAATTTGCCGGAGTAAGTTCCATTTGTCCCGATGCAAATTTAGACATATCAAGAATATCATTTATAAGATTCAGCAACAGTTTGCTTGCCGACTGAATATTTATGGCATCTTCTGCAACTTCATCAGAGATATTCTCCTTTAATATCATCTCGTTCAAACCGATTATAGTATTTATCGGAGTACGGATTTCATGGCTCATAGTTGAAAAGAAAGTATTCTGAGCTTTGTTAAGAATTTCAATTTCCGATTTTTGCTTTTTGGAACGTTCAACTTCTTTATCATAAAGAATGATCCAAAAGCTTATGATGATACTTAAGGCGAGTCCAATGAGGATCATGGCAATAAATGAATAAACATGAGCCATCATTTCATCATTTTGTAAAATTATATCCGGTCTTCTTAAATCAAGGTGCCAGAGTGCTTTAAGTTCAACCCAATACAGCAAAAGAAGTGCAATTTTGACACGCCTTCCAAGGCATAGGTTAATAAGGATTATTCCAAACAGAAACCATAAGGGAGCATCACCGTATATTCCTCCGCCACAAATAAATGTCAAAGGAACGTATATAAAGCAGTATCCGATTGTAATTAAGAGCGATCCTATTTTTATCTTGTTTTTTCTAATTGAGATGATTGCAATTAAAATGACAGATACTACACCGCCGGAAAGAGCAGCAATAGTAAACCATTCAGCTCCTGTTATAATTATCTCGATAAGAGCGATACCCCATGATAAAACCAGACTGCTCATTATCAGGACAAATAATCTGTCTTTCAGATCTGTTTCATTGTTAAATATGAAATCTTTTATTTTTTTCAGCGTCATACTTTGTCCCTCGATAATCACTCTTTAAGTAATATTGACAGATTAGAAGTCAATTTTTCATACATATCGTAAACTCGTAAATGATTTTTCTTTATATAATCCGAATTTCCCTCTTTTGCGGCACCTTCCAGCATCTTTGCTTCACTGTACAGATCAAGTGCTCCGATCATTTGAGAAGTACTCTTTAACGCGTGAATAACAATCCTGTAATTGTTAAAATCTTCTTCTTTAAAGAATTTATTTAAACTGTTTCTCTTGTTATCTGAGTCTGCAACATATTCAAGTATAACAGTTTTATAAAAGTCTTCCTCATTCATACAGTATTTCAATCCTGTTTCGGTATCTATCCCAATCTTTTTAAGATTCGTTATCATATCTGAAGATTGATACTGATCGCAAGGTACTTTTCCTCCTTGCTTATCAACAGGTTCGAAATCAACGACATATGTATTGTTTTCTGAAGAGTTTTCAGCAGTGTTTTTGACTGTATCATTAACTGTGGTTATATCAGTTCCTATATCACCGTCACTTACAATTTCGTTCGTTTCATATGTAATCATATTATGAGGAAGAACTTTCTTTATAACTCTTTCAAGTTCAACAAGTTCTATTGGCTTGCTTACAAAACCGTCGAAGCCTTCGGAAAGAAACATTTCTTTTGCTGTACTTACGGCATTGGCAGTAAGAGCTACCATAGGAATATAACTCCTCATTTTAGCCCTTTCAACACTTATTCTCTTCATTGCCTCAACACCGTCCATACCGGGCATCATATGATCCATGAAAACTATATCAAAATCTTTTTCGCGGCAAAGATCGATCGCTTCCTGACCTGATGTTGCAGTAGTTACTATCATTCCGTACCTGTTAAAGATATTTCTGGCAACGGTCAGATTCATAGGCTCATCATCTACAACAAGCGCCCTGACACCTCTGCAGTACATCGAAGTCTCGATCGTATCGTCACTGTCAGCATCCGAATTTAAAATAGTTACGACAGGGAAGCAATAGAAAGGTTTTTCCATAATTCTTGCCCTGGAATTCGAAGGAAGAACAAAATCACTTCCCGCAACGACTATTATAACTGTGTTTGATAAAAGGTTCTCAAGATAGTCTTTCGCAGCAAGGTACTCTTCTTCGCCAACAAAAAGATGTGTAAGCCTAACGGTCTCTGTTAATTTCTTCAGATTTTCTACATTGTCTACACGGTGCATCTGTACGCCGAGTCCGTTTACAATATTATGGACCACATTATTGTAATACTCCCTGACAGAAGGATTCTCGAATTTGTCAAAATGAAGGTATGCGCCCAGACATAAGGAATTCCTGTAATTTACAGACATACAGCTTGCAGGGTCAATAACCTTATGAGGTATGCTTACTTTTACGGTAGTACCTTCATTTATTTTACTGTTTACCATCATAAAACCGCCAAGCGATGATACAAATCCGTAAACAATAGACATACCGATTCCAAGCCCGCTGCCCTGCCTCGTTCTTCCCGAATCAGCCTGGAAGAATCTGACAAATACTTTTTCTATCTCTGCTTCAGTCATACCGATACCGGTATCGGTAACCTCTATCAGAAGATTTATGCCATAAGGTTCCTTTTCCATGGATATCCTTACGTATACTCCGCCCTCTCGGGTATATTTTATACCGTTCATTATAAGGTGTCTTAAGATTTTTTTAATCTTTGTAACGTCTGAATGAAGAACGGACGGAATGGTCGGATCCACATCGATTATGAGCTCAATATTTTCTGTTCTGTATGGCTTAAGTTCTGAAACAAGGTCATTAAGAACTGAAGAAAGGATATAATCCTCCATGTTATTGGTAAGTTTATTTCTGTCAATCTCAGAATAATCAAGTATATCGCCTATCTGTTCAGCCACACGGCGTCCGGCATCTCTGACAGCACTAAGGTTTGCAAGCTTTTCGGCATCGTTTTCTTCATCGATACAGATACTTGTCAGACCTATTACGGCATTTACCGGAGTACGGATTTCATGAGAAACATTAGCCAGAAAATCGTTTAATCTGTCTGTGGCATCGGTAAGATTTTCTATCTCATTCTTTGAACGGTTAAGAACAAATGTCCATTTGTCTATTATTATCCTTGATATACAGCTTATAAAGGTTACAACTATAAAGTGAAGGATGGAACGGCTTATTATAAGACTGTCAAATGCAGTACCTTCCTGCCATAATAAGCCTAAACCATAAGCAAGAGTGATATAATATATGATCTGAAGAAATGTGATCAGATTTTTCATACCGGTCATGGTGTAAAGTATAAGAATGACCGACATAACCGCAACAGTATCAAAAACACTGGTAATATGACTTCCATAGAAGAAAAAAGCGAACATGGTCAGGCAGGAATATATCCAGATTCTGTTTTTCTCATTTATGGAATTGCTTATATGGAGTACCCAGCTAAATACAACTCCTCCGGCTATGACAAAAAGCGGCCATATCTCCCAATTCATGAGCAGTGATTCAAATATCAGTACTATTGAAAACACCGAATATGTTAAAAGTATGGTTAAATGAGCTGCCTGAAACAACTCATTACTGTCTTCATTCTGTTTCATTATAAAACTCCTTAAAGTTCCTAAAAAACATCAATGTTACATCGAAAATGCCTTCAGCATTACCTCAGTAACAAAACGATGCTCTGCATCATTTTTTATAATAACCCAATTTAATATTTTAACATCAGAATACTGATATGTCAATTGTCACTATAGTCAGTACTTGACACAAATATATAGTATGTGGTAATATTTCTATCGTATTCCGAATGTAGGAATAGAAAGCAAAAGGGTTAAATATATGATTAAAAATATTATTTTTGACATAGGAAATGTACTGGCTGATTTCTGTTGGAGAAAATTTCTTTCAGAAAAGGGATTTAGTGATGAAATGGTAGAACGTATCGGCCGTGCTTCTGTTCTTTCCGATGCATGGGTTGAATTTGACAGAGGAGTATACAGTGACGAAGAAGTCATTGATTTTTTTGTTAAGAACGATCCTGAAATAGCTTCTGAGATACACAAAGGTTTTGATAATGTTTCAGGCATGGTCATTCTTAAGCCTGAAACTATGGAATGGATTAATGATCTTCACAGCCGGGGTTATAAGCTTTATTATCTTTCAAACTATTCCCAAAAAGCTTTAGATCAGTGTAAAGATGCAACATCTTTTATTCCTTATCTTGATGGCGGGATTCTTTCATATACAGTAAAAATGACAAAACCGGATCCCGAGATTTATCTTCTGCTCCTCTCAAAGTACGGATTAAAAGCTGAAGAAACGGTCTTTATTGATGATACAAAAAAGAATATCGATGCAGCCGTTAAACTTGGCATACACGGGATTCAATATAAAGAAAAAGATCAGGCTCATGAAGAGCTGAAAAAATTATTGAAAAATACAGAAAGGTAATCCGTCAAAACGGAAAAGGTGGAAACATGTTAGAAGAATTAAAAAAAGAAGTCTGTGAGGCCAATCTGCTTCTCCCGAAACACAATCTGATAACTCTTACCTGGGGTAATGTTTCTGGAATTGACCGCGAAAAGGGTCTTGTTGTCATCAAACCTTCAGGAGTTTCATATGACACTATGAAGCCGGATGATATGGTTGTTCTTGACCTTGAAGGTAAAATTGTTGAAGGCAATCTTCGTCCTTCGTCCGATACGCCCACTCATCTTGCTCTTTACAGAGAATATAAAGATTTAGGTGGCATAGTCCATACTCATTCAAGATGGGCTACGGTTATGGCTCAGCAAGGTATGGATGTACCTGCTTTAGGAACAACCCATGCTGATTATTTTTATGGTCCTGTTCCCTGCGCAAGGTGTCTTTCACAGGAAGAGATTGATGAAGATTATGAGGGAAATACTGGAAAACTTATCATAGAAACATTTATGACACGCGGGATTAAACCCATGGATGTTCCGGCTGTTCTTCTTAAGTCTCACGGACCTTTCACATGGGGAAAGAATCCTGCAAAAGCTGTGGAAAATGCCATCGTTCTTGAAGAAGTTTCATTTATGGCCTGGCATAATCTTTCTCTTTCGGGCTGCACTATATCACCCGTGCCCCAGAGTTTGTTAGATAAGCATTATTTCCGCAAGCACGGTGCAAATGCATATTACGGTCAGAAATAATGATGTAAGATTTCGTTATTTGTAAATTCTTTAAGATAAAAAAATCCCGGAAGAAGAAATTCCGTTATGGAATCTCTGATTCCGGGTCTTTTTATGCTGATTAACATATATCTTTTACTTAAAAATTTTTAAGCTTATAAATTACGTCTCCAACTCTTCGGTGTAATTATAAGAAGCATAGGTAACAGTTCCAAACGTCCCGCAAGCATGTCAAAAATCAATACGAGCTTTGATACATCTGAGAAGAATCCAAAATTACATGTTGGGCCTACCTTATTAAGACCCGGTCCCATATTGTTTAAAGTTGCCAGAACTGCCGTAAAGTTAGTTGTAAAATCATGTCCGTCCAAAGAAACTATAAGGGTTGAAACTGCAAACACAGCAACAAATATGAAAACATAAACTGCAGTAGAATGTACCGTTTCATCATCAAGCACACTGCCGTCCATACGTATCTTTGCGACTGCTCTCGGATGTATAAGAGTCTTTATCTGTTTCTTCATACTCTTGACCATGATCAGTACACGGCTCATTTTAAGACCGCCGCCGGTACTTCCCGCACAGGCACCCATGAACATGCATAATATAAGCACAGCCTTTGAGAATTCGGGCCACATATCAAAATCCGCTGTAGCAAATCCTGTAGAAGTAATAAGCGTACCTACCTGGAATGATGCTGCCCTTACCGTTTCAGATAAAGACGGATACAATGAATAAATATTTATTGAAATCGCAGCAACGGCAAGTATGATTACTATAAGATATAACCTTACTTCTTCTAATGTAATAGCCTGTTTAAGCTTTTTCCTGAGTATTAGGAAATACATACTGTAGTTAACACCGCTCAGTATCATAAAGATTGTTACTACCCACTGTACTGAAGGTGAAAGTGAAGCAAGACTGTCATTTCTTATACCGAATCCGCCGGTTCCGACAGTACCGAATGTTGTACATAAACTTTCAAAAAGATCCAGCCCGCAGATAAGAAGAATTATGCATTCGACAGCAGCCATTATAAGATATATCGAATACAATATCTTAACCGTATCTTTCATTCTCGGAACAAGTTTGTCTACAGAAGGACCGGTACTCTCTGCTTTCATCAGATTTATCGGATTACCTCCAAGCATGGGAAGCAATGCCGATAGGAACACAAATACTCCCATTCCGCCTAAAAGGTGAGTAAAGCTTCTCCAGAATAATCCTGCATGACTCATTGCTTCAACATCGGAAAGGATTGTTGATCCTGTTGTAGAAAAACCTGAGGCAGTCTCAAAAACTGCATCTATATATCTTTCAATATCACCTGACAGAACAAACGGAAGTGCTCCGAATAAAGACATAACTATCCAGCCCAATGCAACAACAAAGAAGCCTTCTTTTAGGAAAAGTCCGCCTTTTTTAGGCTTTTTGATATTCATAAGAAGCCCGCAGGCAAGACATATTCCGGCAGTGATCAGATAGCTGAAGCCACTGTTTTCACCATAAATAATACCAACTATAAACGGAAAAAACATAAAAGCGGCCTCTGCCTTAAGGATCATGCCAAGTACATAAATAACAACTCCGTAATTCATTATTCCCTACTTCTCATAAGAGAAGCAATTCCTCCCATAAATTAAAAATATTTTAATTTTCAAGAATGTCATCAATATTTTTGATATCGGCATTTGAATGAACTATTACAACTCTGTCATCTACTTCTATGGTATCTGAACCTGAAGGGATAATATTTTTTCCGTTTCTTGAAATCAGGCAGATCAGTACATTCTTCTTAATCTTAATATCCATAAGAGCTTTTCCCGTGATATTTGACTGATCTGTAACTTTAAAACCGAGAGCTTCGGCTTTTCCTCCGCCAAGACGTCTGAAAGACTCTATATTACTTCCCAATGTATATTGAAGTGACCTTACAAACTGTAAAACCCTGTCTGATACTATTTTATTTGGGAATATTATTGTATCAAGATTAAGTTTTCCTATAACATCTTCAAAATTGGTCCTGCTTACTTTAGTAGCTGTTTTTACATCAGTAATTGACTTGGCGTTAAGCGAAAGGAGCAGGTTTTCTTCGTCAATATCGGTAAGTGCGGCCAGTCCGGCAGCATTTTGGATTCCTTCTTCTATTAAAAGATCTTTAGTTGTTCCGTCACCACATATTACATCAATACCTTCAAGATTTTCCGAAAGAAAATCACATCTTTTCCTGTCTATTTCTATTATCTTAACAGTGATGCCGGAATTTATAAGGTTCCTTGCCACATAATAACCGGTTTTACCCCCGCCTACAATGATAACGTTAGAGGCTTTTTTTGTAGCGAATCCGAATTTCTGGAAAAATGAATAGATATCCTTCTGGTTACCCATGGCTCCGACCATATCGCCTTCTTTTAGGACAAAATGACCATCCGGAATGAATACTTCATCGCCTCTTTCAACCATACATATAAGAACTTTGCAGTTATACTTCATTCTGATGTCCATAAGACTGACATCTTTTAGCTTTGAATCCGATTTGATCTTAAAATGAACAAGTTCTGCACGCTGAATATAAAATGTATCTATCTGTGTTGCATATGGGAATTTAAAAATACGTGCAAATTCGTCAGCAGTTGCAAGCTCAGGATTGACAACAATATCTATATCAAGTTCCTGCTTAAGGAAATTTGTTTCCATACTGTAGATGGGATTTCTTACTCTTGCTATGGTTTTGCAGCGGTTACTGCTTTTCTTTTTTGCTATAACGCAGCTTAGAAGATTGGTCTCATCCGTATCCATTGCGGCAATAAATAGATCCGTATCCTTTATTCCTGCGCCGTCAAGAGTTGCTGAACTGCAACCGTCACCACAGTATGTAAGAACATCGAGACCTCCGAGTCTTGCTCCAAGCCTTTCTTTATTATTATCCACAACGGTAACCGTATGTCCTTCGGCAACAAGCTGTTCAACAATGGCAATACCTACTTTACCGCATCCAACAACAATGATTTTCATTTTTCCTCCGAAACCGTAAACAACCGGTTTTATTTATTATCTTCTTTTATATGACTGATGATCCTGTCAGCACATTCATTCGGTGTTCGGTCATTTTCAATAATATGATCACACCAACTCTCATATTTTTCTTTTCTTTGATCATACAATGCTGCAATACCGTTTTTCTGAGAAAGAGGTCTTCCCTTTACGGTAAGTTTCGCTAAATCTCTTTTGATATAACAGACGATGGAATTAGTTTTTAAAAGCTCTTTGTTATCATCGCGGCAGACAATTCCTCCACCACATGAGATAATCCTTGCATGTATGGTATCACCATCCTTTTGGCTGTGAGGTTTTAAAACAATTTTCTTTAAAAGTTCAGTTTCACTGTCTCTGAAAAAAGCCTCACCTTTATCCTCAATCATTTTCGCAGGTGATATCTTATACGTATTTTCAAAGAGGATATCCATATCAATAAAATTCCTCTGCATTTTATCAGCAAGCAATCTCCCGATAGTTGTCTTTCCACATCCGGGCATTCCTATGAGAAATATATCTTTAGTACCGAAAATATTGTTACTCTGTTGATATTTAGAGTAATCCATAATACATTTGTAAAGATCGACTATATATGGCGCATATTCAGAATCATTAAGTTTTTTTCTCAAATCATCCAGCTTTTCTTCTTCTCTTTCCGGGCAGAATAATTCTGCATTTGTTTCAGCTTTATATTCACCGATTTTTTCCGTAATTTCGAATCTTTTCCTGAAAGCGGTGAGAAGTTCGGCATCAACTATATCTATATCCTTACGAAGTTCTTTTAAATCAACCATAAATATAATACCTTTTTGAATATCACTTTTTTTCGGGCTTATCAAGTCCCAAATGCAAATAGCCTTCTCTTGTAACTATTCTACCACGTGGAGTTCTTGCAATCAGTCCCGATTGAACAAGATACGGCTCATAAACATCTTCTACTGTACCGGAATCCTCGCCTATTGTGGTAGCTATTGCATCAATACCTACAGGACCGCCGTCAAACTTACTGATCATAGTGTTAAGGATAGCTCTGTCAATATTGTCCAGACCAAGTTTATCAACTTCCATCAGATCGAGCGCAAAATTTGCAACCTCAAGAGTGATTTTGCCGTCATATTTTACCTGGGCAAAATCCCTGATTCTTTTTAAAAACCTGTTTGCAAGTCTTGGAGTTCCTCTGGAACGTCTGGCAAGTTCAACAGCTCCTTCGGAATCAATCTCAACATTTAATACATTTGCAGATCTGGTAATTATATCCTTTAATTCAGAAATAGTATAAAACTCCAGTCTGCTTACAACTCCAAATCTGTCTCTTAACGGAGCCGTAAGCATGCCTGCTCTTGTTGTAGCACCGACAAGTGTAAACTTTGGAAGGTCAAGTCTTATGGATTTGGCTGCTGCGCCGCGTCCGATAACAATATCAATACAAAAATCTTCCATCGCAGGATACAGAAGCTCTTCAACCTGACGGTTAAGCCGGTGGATCTCATCAATAAAAAGAACATCTCCTTCTTTTAGTCCGTTTAGAATTGCTGCCATATCTCCTGCTTTTTCTATTGCAGGCCCAGTAGTTGTCTTTATATTGACCCCCATCTCATTTGCAATAATGCCTGCGAGAGTCGTTTTACCGAGTCCGGGAGGCCCGAAAAGAAGCACATGATCTAATGATTCATTTCTTTGTTTTGCTGCATCTATATATATTTTTAAATTATCTTTGACTTTTTCCTGACCGATGTAATCCTTGAGAAGCTGCGGACGAAGTGTTCCTTCGACTGCACTGTCCTCAACGGTAAACTCGGTGGTTATCATTCTTTTTGCCAATTTTAACCTCCGGGAATCAAATATTTCTCAAACTTAAGCTTAAGAGCTTATCAACAGTCATATCTTCGGTAATCTCAACTGCACGTACAGCTTTTGTGCTTTCCTGCGAACTGTATCCCAAAGAAACAAGAGCGGCTATAGCATCGTTTACTATAGAATTGTCTGTAGAAGCATCAGACAGAACATTTGTATTTTCGACACCGGAATTACCGTTTAATGCATCCGAAAGCTTAAATTTGTCTTTTAACTCAAGTACAAGTTTTGCGGCAGTTTTTTTACCAATTCCCGGTGCTTTGGAAATCAGGTCGCTGTTTTCTTCAATAACAGCAAGAATAAGTTGTTCCCTTGACAAAGTAGAAAGTATGCTTATTCCGCCTTTGGGTCCTATTCCGCTTACTCCAATTATTTTCTTAAATACAGACATTTCATCAAGAGAACTGAATCCGAAAAGAGCCATACCGTCCTCTTTTACCTGCATATAAGTATATATTTCTATTTCTTCATCTTTTCTGTGTTCTATCATTCCAAGGACTTCAGTTGTCACAGTAACTTCAAAACCGATACCGTTAACCAGAATGATAATATTTCCGTCTTCAGTTCGGTCCAGATATTTTCCTCGTAAATATGAAATCATGATGGTCTCCGTTTTTTATTATCAATATTGCTCCGGAAACATCCTTAGCGTTTCCATGTAAAAAAAATGATGCTTTATCTTATGTTTTGTTATAATTTTGAAAATGTTCCCTTTCCAAAGAAAAGCCTTCCCTCATCTATATATTTCATGATAAGGTTTGTACTTATGCCAAGGGCTTCCGATATCTGGATTGCATTACTGTTTGGATATTTTCTAAGATAAACTCGTATCTGTGTGAAGATCATGTTGTCAATATCTTTGCAGTCATCACAGGTACTTGTATTTTTATATCCTTCATACGTTTTACCGCAATGTTTGCACGTGCAGAGTTCCTTATATCTTTTTTTCATAAGACAATCCACCTCTTGAATATTGAATAAAGTACTTAAATTAATTTAGTTAAATGTTACATCAGGCTTGAGAAAAGATTGAAAAAGTTCTGGATAATCTTTATTGGGACAGGTCTCTTCTTCCATTCCTCCAAAGTGATTTCCTTAGAGGCATCCATTGTTTCTTTAAAATCGTTCATAATATCAGTGTTCATATTTTTGTCCCACATCAGTGCACCGCATTCATAATGTATATACAGGCTTCTGAAATCAAGATTTATCGTTCCCACAAGTGCGCATTCATCGGTAAGTATCGTCTTGGCATGCATAAATCCGGGGGTATACTCGAATATCCTTACACCGTTTTCTAAAAGATATCCATAACTGTATTTTGTTAACTGATAGATTATTTTTTTATCCGGAATACCGGGAGTTATTATTCTGACATCAGTACCTCTTTTGGCTGATATTGCAAGTGCTTCCATAATATCATCATCAAGGATAAGATACGGAGTAGTAATATAAATATAATCTGATGAACTGTATATTATCTGAAGCAACGTATCGGCAATAGGATTCTCCGGATTGTTTGCAGGGCCGTCTGAAATAATCTGACAGAAACCTTTTCCGGATTTGCTTGAAAGCTTATTTTTGTCGTTTATTTCTGACGTCACGGTTTCATATTGGTCTATATTCTTATCTTCAGATTGGCATGCTTCTTCATATTCAGATTTATCTATGATATCGTCTTTGGGATTATATTTATAAATATTATAATCCTCTATCAACTTTTCGGTTGTCATGGTCCACATCTGAAGAAATGTTGCGGTCAATCCGAATACACCGTCCCCTTCAATCCTCACACCGGTGTCCTTCCATATACCGAAACGTGAAACCGCATTTACATATTCATCCGCAAGATTAAATCCGCCCGTATAACCTACTTTGCCATCGATTACAACTATTTTCTGATGGCTTCTGTAGTTAAGATAAAGTTTGTCAATGTATTTACCTATTGAATTAAACTCTGCGACCTCAATACCATTTTCCTTCAATTCATTCCATAACTGTTTGCTGGTTCTGAACATTGAGCCGTAATCGTCATAAAGAAATTTAATCTCAACATTCATCTTTGCTTTTTCAAGCAGTATCTCTTTTATCTTATTCCATAATATTCCGTCTGCGACGATAAAGAAATCAATGAAAATAAACTTCTCTGCCTTTTCAAGATCTTCTATGATTGCTTCAAAAGCATCCTCGCCCATAGGATAATACGTAAAACTGTTATTCCCAAATAAAGGGAAATTGCAGTTTTCAAGATATGTTACCGCATTTGAACTTCTTTGATAACGTTCTATGTAATTGCTGAGTACCGTCTTATCCGACTTTAAAAATTGTTCTCCGTAACGGATGTAATACAGATTACGTCTTTTAATCCTGTTACTTCTGTTTGCGCCCCATAACAAATACATTACAAGTCCTGCTAAAGGAACCAGAGTTATTGTAACAAGCCATCCGATTTTAAATGAAGCATTTGTTCGTTTATTAACAAGTCCGATAACAACAAAAACACTTACAATTTCAACTGCGAAATAGATATATACACCAAAAATAAGATAATAAGATAAAAGAAATATAATCCCAAACTGAAATAAAAGAAGAAGGGCGATTACAAATGCACGAATGAAACCGCTCACATACGTCTTTATATAACCTTTTCTTTTGTGTCTGCTCTTATTTTCTTTCATAAACATATATTTTACAACATTTCAATTATAAAATCAAGTAAATATTATCTCTACCACGAAATGGTTGAGATGCCTCACTGGCGAAGTGAAGATGGCTGCGAAGCAGCCGGATGAGGTGAAAGCATCCCCCAAATAAAAAAGCATTATTTAAGATGCCAAAGATAATAGAATCAAATCAACCAAGTATATTTACAATAAATAGGAATATGATATAATAATACATAAACTTAAGCAGATAATGTAGGTGATTTAGAAACACACCCGAATAATAGATTATATTTATCGGAGCAAAACATGAAAATATATGAGCGTGATTCGGATAAGACGAAATTATATATAAAAACAGCCAATGTGATCTATAAGGACATTTCAATAGATAAGCTTCTTATCTTCGATATTGAAACTACTTCATTTGAGGCTGCAAACGGATGTATCTTTCTTATTGGGACAGCCTTTCTGTCAGGTGGCAGGCTTAAAGTGAGACAGTTTTTTTCAGAAGATATAACAGAGGAGCTTTTAGTGATTAAATCTTTCCTTGATATGGCTGAAAATTATGAAAAAGTACTTAGTTATAAGGGTGAAAACTTTGATATACCTTATATTTCAGGCAGGATTGAACAAATAAGGAAAAACGGTCAAATACAGAACAATATCGGTCCGGAGTTTTCGGAAATATTTCAAAAAATACAGCACTTAAGGATAAAATCATCTGATATATTTAGCTTCATTAAGCCGATCAAAGCTCCGTTAGGCTTTGTTTCGACTAAATTGAACTATTTAAGAAAACTTATGGGACAGGAATTTACAGAAAAGATTTCCGGAGAAAACATCTGTCATTTTTATGTAAAATTCCTTGCTGAAAATAAAATAAACAGATTAAAGGCTATAAACTGTCTCTCTGAGAATGTTGGGCTTATACCTGACTATGAACCCAAAACCTTAAGTGACGATTTGGCTCATCTTTACCCTATCAGTAATGACAGCTTTTTACAGGATATGCTCTCAAGCAATCAGGATAATCTTGAGGCAGTTATTTATTTATGCAGGCTGGGACTTCTGTTTTCTGTGCAGAAAGGGGATTTTTCCTGTTTTGTAAATAAGCAGGAGGAAAATGGCGAAATATCAAGTATCGTATTTAATTATGATATAGGCTGTATAGGCAAATATACTCTAAAAATATCACTTGACGTTAAAGATGCTTCTTTGAAACTCTTCTTCTCAAACTACAGAGACTATTTTTATTTTCCTGAAGAAGATTCTGCCGTTCATAAATCCGTGGCTTCTTTTACTTCTTCTGATTCCAGAAAAAAAGCCACTCCTCAGACAGCTTATATAAAAGTAAAAGGAAGTTTTTTAAAAATCCCGTCAAGTTTCATAACATTCGATAAAAAAGCTGCAGAAAACCGTTATAAAGAAAATTACGAGTCACCTGACTTTTATCTTCCCGTAAACGATCTTCTGCATTTTGATGAAGACAGATTAAAAAAACTGTCGTATTATATTCTTCTTGATCATTCAAAAGACAATCTGGATTTTATATTTCTGTGATTATATCTTCTGTACTTCCTCCTGGTTTAAACATAGGGAGTACAGATTCGTCTTTATCAATTACACACTCTATAAGGAACGGACCCTTACAATTATCCGCTTCTTTAAGAGCCTTTTCAAGTTCGCTTAAATTTTCAGTTTTTCTTGCTTTGAGACCAAACGAATTTGCCAAAAGTACAAAATCAGTCTTTCTGTCAATATCTGTTGCAGAATAATGCTTATGATAAAACATGGTCTGCAGCTGCCTAACCATACCCAGAGTATGATTGTTTAGGATAACTATAGTCATCGGGATATTGTAGGTTACAGCAGTCGCAAGTTCATTCAGATTCATTCCGAAACTTCCGTCACCTGTTATAAGCAAGACTTTTTCTTTTCTGTTAAGTCCAAAGGAAGCACCTATCGCGGCTCCCATACCATAACCCATTGCTCCTAAGCCGCAATTTGAAATAAACTTTCTTTTTTTGTAAAAATTCATATATTGAGAAGCCCAAACCTGATGCTGCCCCACATCAGTTACAACCGGTGTATTCTCGTTTTTGAATTTGTTAAGTATCGAATAAAGATTCGCCGGCGTAAATCCTTCACGCTTATCAGCCATGGCTGCTTCCGAATTCTTTAAACTTTTAATATTTTTCCACCAGATTTCATTTTCTCTTTTTTCTATCAGAGGAAGAAGACTTTGAAGAGTCTGTTTAAGCTCTCCTCTCAAACCACAGTATGCTTCAACGGTTTTAGAAAGTTCGGACCCATCAATATCTATATGGACAACTTTGGCGTTTGGCTCAAATTTCAGCCTGTCATTTGTAGATCTGTCATTAAAACGAACCCCTAAAGCAATTATTACATCGGCTTTGTTCATGGCAACCGTACTTGAGTAATGTCCGTGCATACCCTGCATTCCAAGAAAACGTGGATAATCGGACGGTATTGCTGATATCCCCATCATTGAACATCCCATTGGTGCATCGGTTAATTCCGACAATTTAAGCAGCTCTTCTTCCGCATCCGATGAAATGATTCCACCGCCAAAATAAATATATGGCCTTTTGGCCTGATTAATGATAGCCGCCGCTTCTTTTATCCGTATATCTTTTGCGGCAAAAGGACTTTCCTTCATTACAGGACCTTGGGGCTCATAAGGGAACAAAGCTTCCTGAACATCTTTTGGGATATCTACCAGAACAGGTCCGGGTCTTCCTGACGCGGCAAGTAAAAAAGCTTTTCTGAGAACACCGGCAAGTTTTGCCACATCATCGACGAAAAAGTTATGTTTTGTTATAGGAATTGTTATGCCTGTAATATCAACTTCCTGAAAGCTGTCAGTTCCTATCTGTGATGTAGGAACATTTCCGGTTATTGCCACTACGGGTATTGAATCCATATATGCTGCAGCTATTCCTGTAACAAGATTGGTTGCACCCGGACCGGATGTTGCTATAACTACACCGGTTTTTCCGGTAGCCCTGGCATATCCGTCAGCAGCATGTGCAGCTCCTTGTTCATGTGCAGTTAAAATATGCTTTATTTCTTTTCGATGATGGAACAGGCTTTCATATATATCCATGACCTGTCCGCCCGGATATCCGAAAACTATATCTGTACCCTGTTCAATCAATACTCTTACAAGTATTTCAGCTCCTGTTATCTTCTTTGATTTCATATTATTCCTCAAATTACTGACGTATATTGGATTTTTTTATAAATATTCCGTATTGTCAATGTCACCTCTAAAACGCCTTCAGCGTTTCCTCGGTAACAAAACGATGCTCTGCATCTTCTATTTTGTTATATTACTAATCACTCTATAGTTAATATCATCAGGAGTAAGCTTCTGCTCTTTATCATCCCAGACAATATCCGTTACCGTAAATGCTCCCTTTTCATAAGCATATCCGTCACCACTGTCCTGATAAAGCTTAAATGAAGCATCTTTTCCGGGATAAACAATAAATACTATATCGTTAGACTGTTCTTCCGTAGAAAGCGCAAACTCAGTTACAGGGATTATCGACCCTTCGCGGACAAATACCGGAATATGATCAAGTTCAGCATCTGCATCAATCCACTGACCGCCTTCATAGAACCGTGAGGTAAAATATTCATACCACCCACAGCCTTTAGGCAGGTATACCTTTCGCGTGTGTGAAACAACTTCTGTATTAAAATACATCGGTTCTGTCACAGGACAGACCATCATGGAATCTCCGAACATATATTGATTCTTTATGTTCCACGTATTTTTGTCATCACCGAAAGAATATGCCAGAGGTTTGATGATCAAACTATCTTCAAGCCATACCATACCGGCTAAAGAGTAAATATACGGCATAAGTTCATATCTTACTCTGTTTGCTTTTAATAATGCTTTATAGAAAGGAGCGTCGGAATTGTCAAACTCCCACAGTTCCCTTCTGAAATCAGTTCCGTGTCCTCGGAAAATCGGAAGAAATGCTGCCCATTGATACCATCTTGTAAAAAGTTCACAATATGCCGGATCCTTAGGACCTTCATCATATTCTCCGTCCCAGTACCAGTTTATTCCGTTCTTTACGAAAAAAGCACCTATATCAACAGTCCAGTAAGGCATACCTGATGCACAGAAGCCTGTACCGGCAGAAACCTGTTTTCTTAATGTATCCCATGAAGCAGAGATATCTCCTGACCAGAGAATTGTTCCATATTTTTGCTGACCTATATATCCGCTTCGTGTAAGATTTATTACTCTCTTTTCATCTGTTACGGATCTTTGGCCTTCATATATACCTTGCGCATGATAAAGACCGTAAGCATTAGTTTTTGTCGCAGGCATGATATATGATGTTTCAGAAATATAATCTGCAAACATTTTGGCACTGTCAGGCCTAACCTGTCTCATCCATTCCGGAGCTATGGGTTCACTGTTATCACACCACCAAGCATCAATCCCATGTTTAAACAAACCTTCATTTGCCTGTTTCCAGTACAGCTTTCGTGCTTCCGCTTTAAAAGGATCATACAAACTGTATCCCGGAAGCATTAATCCGGCAGCTTTCATCTCTTTATGATTTTCTGTAATCTCAGCCATGTTGGGCCAGATAGAAATCATAAAATGAACATGGTTGTCATGCAGTGTTTTTGTCATCATATCGGTGTTCGGAAATCTTGCCGGATCAAAACTTTTCTGCCCCCAGCAGTTATCTTCCCATGAAATCCAGTCAAGGACTATACAATCTAAGCCAATATTCCTTTTTCGATATTGTTCTGCAACATTCAGTATTTCTTCCTGAGTTTCATATCTTTCCTGGGACTGAATATATCCATATGCCCACTTAGGAAGCATAGCAGCTTTTCCTGTGATTTTTCTGTATTCTTTTATTACTCCGTCAGGACTGTTGCCATTCATGAAGAAGAAGTCCATTTCTTCATCAGCTTCTGTATAATAGTATGTTCCTTCTTCGGTATCATTAAAGATTGACGGACTATAAGAATTAATCATGATTCCATAGCCTTTTAATGAAACAAGGACCGGAATGGCTATCTTTCTGTTACCCTGATGAAGATAAACCCTTTTACCCCTTAAGTTTCCAAAGCCTTCTTCATGTTGACCTAATCCATATAAAGCTTCATCCTCATCAAATTTAAGTCTTAACCAGGTATGGTATGCAGAGCCGGTCTGTATCTTCCCGGCATCTCTAAACACTTCTTTCTTTCCGTCAGCTGTTTCTATATATTCCTTTTTACCCGAATTTTCAGCTATTCGGTAAATAGGAAATTCTTCAATTTCTTTAGATCTTTTGCCTTCCTTAAGCAAAAGCTTTCCTTTAGAACCATCTTCATTTCTGTCATAGTAATTAAATGAATTCGTTTTTTTGTCTATTTCTATGATAAGCTTAGGTAAAGAAAATTCTATCAGATCTTTTTCGGTACCATCATTAATCTCAAAGTCTGTATATGGAACAAGGTCTATGAGACCGGGCTTTGCCTGCTTATCAGGATTCAAGTCTTCATTAGAAAAGAAGTCCTTTTTAGTATACATAATACGTATACTTCTCTCATTAACAGGCGTTAACTTGATCTTTCCTTCTTTCAGCTTAAGAATAACATAATCGCTATTCTTTTCAAAATCTGTTATCACATTTTGATCGTAAGGAATACATGGAAGCATAAATCTTTTCTCCTGTCGTTAATAATCTTTAGTCAATGTCACCACAAAAACGCCTTCTACGTTTCCACGTTAACAAAATGATGCTTTGCTAAGAGGTGGGGGATATCTTCTATTTTGTTATATTACCATATATTTTATATTTTGTCACTGATTATGTTGTTTTGAAAAAGAAAAATAAAAAAGAGCCTGCCATATATGGCAAGCCTTTGATAAATAGTGCTTTATTGTTGAGTTACATATCAGCCACGGCCGGGTAAGAACGGGATAAGTGAACCAGCAAGTGAAGAAACAGGCATAGACTGGATCCAAATCTTTCCGGGGCCTGTAAGAACTGTATTAAAGAATCCTTCACCACCGAAAAGCTTATTCTTTATTCCGGCTACAGTCTGGATTTCAATATTAACTGTGGGTTCCATAGCTGCCAAATAACCGGTATCGATAACCATAGACTGACCTGCCTGAAGATCATACTCTTTGATATATCCGTCAAGCTCTACAAATGCAACACCATTACCCGAAAGACGCTGCATGATGAAACCTTCACCACCGAAAAGACCGGATGTTACTTTCTTATTAACAAAAATAGAAAGTTCAACATCTGATGTTGATGCTAAGAATGCTGACTTCTGACAGATCATATCTTTTCCGGGAGCAATCTCAAAAGCTCTTATTTCACCGGGCATACTTGATGCAAAAGCGATCATGCCGTCACCTTCAGCAGTATAACGGTTCTGGAACATAGCTTCACCTGAAAAAGCACGTCCAAACATCTTTCCTATACCGCCTCCGACAGTTTCCATCTTCATATTAGGAGACATCCATGCCATAGCACCCTTCTCAGTTATCATGGTTTCACCGCTGTTAAGCTCACAGATAACAACAGGCATGGGAGTTCCTTCAATAGAATACCTCATTACATTTTCCTCCTTAAAAATATTAAAAGCATTAACACAGTATTATTCTCTCTGTATTAATTATAATATATTATATTTTTTTGCAACATATTTGTCAATAAAAAATCCTAAAAAAGTCAATGTTTTAAGACACTTTAAAATATTTTTTTAAGTCTCATATATTTGTAGCAAATCTTAGCAAATTATGGTATAATTTTATTTTGATAACAGATGTTACACATAAATGTCCATATTTTTTACTATATGTCAAGGTAACAAAATGATACTCCGCTAAGAGGTAGGTAATATCTTCTGTTTTGATACCTTGGGATATATAAGGAAAGGGGAACTATGAAGAGAATATCAATATTTCTAATGGTACTTGTTATGGTCATCGGCAGTGTTTGGACACCTGCCAGTGCAAAGAAAAAACAGACAGAAGTTTATTTTAGGACAGGCGGTATAATTGTACCCATTAGTGAAAATTGGGCTAAGGATTTGGAAAATAATGGCACAACGCTTTTCTACGATATTGAAGATCAGGATACAGTCTTCATTATAGGCGCTAAGTCGGCCGGAGAAAATAAAGGAATCGACAAAATAATTAAACTTCTATCTAAAAAGAGTAAGAAATCTATAGTGCTGAAGGCACTTGTAGCAAGTAATCTTGCCCCGGATACAGATTTTGACTCAAAGAATCTTAAATTGCAGAAGGATTCAAGTGGCAAGTATATGGCAATCCTTGACTTTACTCTTTCTGAATACAAAGAGGCTTATTATATTGTAGTCAGAAATATAGATGATAAATTCCTTGCGATATACGGTGTTAAAAATGAAGACCCCGGTACACTCAAAAAAAGTATGAAAAAGCTAATCCTCGGATATGCAAAAAAAATGGCTGCAGACGAAATGGGTATGACTCTTACAATGGTCAAGGATCTTATAGTACCCTATGACAGCAGCTGGAAAATCATATCCGATTATGAGGCTAATGATGTTCTTTGCCAAGCTGGCGAAGATATATTCATAAATATCCGTGCTGATTATATTGATGCAGATGAAGATACAAAAAAAGTAGCTTCTCTTCTCAAAAAAGAGAAAAACGCCAAGAAGCTAAAAAATACTTTATATGAACTTATGTCAATTAATAAAGAAGCTGCAGCCAAGGTCGATCTTGAAAATGCATTTCAGATGATTTCTGATGGCAAGGGATCTTATTATGTCACGATAGATATTGCATATAGTTATATTGCGTTAAAAGTTGTTGATGACACATATATGATCTTGGTTTTGGGAATGGATGACTCAGAGACTCCGCTCACTCAGGACATGAAAGATTCCATTCTGAAAGTTGTAACTGATGCAATTATTGGTTGAGGATACAGTTATTGTTTTTTCAAGGATGAACTTCATATGTATATAATGGACTGTTTTATATTGCTATAATTTTGTAAAATATGATCTTCACCTGTCCATAATTGGGGGCTAAAATGGCGAAAGGGGACGGATTTACGTTGACAAAACCGTCCCCTTTTTATTATTTATATAGTTTTAATAATCACATAATGTAGTTTTCATTAATACATGCTTGACATTTTATAAAATACTGATAAAATAGTGCTTTGGGCATAATCCCAAATATTTAACACAAAGGAAAAGATCATGAATATCATCAAAACTGCTTATTGCAGAACATTTCAGCAGGCTATGCATGCTGCTATACCGCTGCTCCCTTACAGGAAGCCTACCATTCTGGATAATATGCGTGAATTGGCCGCAATGCTAAAAAACAAAGAAGCTAAAAACGTACTTTTAGTTACCGATAAGGATATCCGTTCACACGGACTTACCTTAGAACTTGAGAAAGCTCTCAAGAAAGCTGGTATAAACTGCATAATATTTGATAAAACTGTACCTAATCCAACTACAGACATCATTGAAGAATGTGCTACCGCTTATCTTGAAAACGAATGTGAAGCCTTTATCGGATTTGGCGGAGGCTCTTCCATGGACTGTGCAAAAGCCGCAGCAGTCAGGATAGCAAGACCGCATACTCCTTTTATAAAGATGAAGGGTATACTTAAGGTACTTAAGAAATTACCCTTAATTATCGCTATACCTACTACTGCCGGTACAGGTAGCGAGGTAACCGTTGCTGCCATAGTAACTGATGCTGAAACCAGACTTAAATACCAGATAAGCGATTTTCCTCTTATTCCGAGATATGCTGTTCTCGATCCTAAGATCACAGTGAGTCTGCCTAAACATCTCACTGCTACAACGGGCATGGATGCCTTAACTCATGCCGTAGAGGCATATATTGGCCGTTCTTTGGTTAAAAGTTCAAAGCGTGATGCTAGGCATGCGGTAAGACTCATTTTTGAAAATATATATGAGGCATACAATAATCCTACTAATCTTCGTGCACGTAGGAAAATGCTCCATGCTTCATACCTGGCAGGCAGTGCATTTACAACTTCATATGTAGGATATGTACATTGTGTTGCGCATTCCCTTGGAGGTAAATACAATACACCTCACGGACTTGCCAATGCCGTTCTTCTTCCTTTTGTACTTGAAGAATATGGAAAAAATGCTTATAAAAAACTCCATCAATTAGCTTGTGTCATCGGTATCTCAGATATAAATGACTCACACGAAGCAGGTGCTAAAAAGTTCATTGAAGCTGTAAAGCAAATGAAACGTGATTTTAATATACCGGATACTATAGAAGGTATCAAGGAAGAAGACATCCCCGAACTTGCAAAAACTGCAGCAAAAGAAGGAAATCCAATATATCCTGTACCGAAGCTAATGACAGCGAAAGAACTTGAAAAGTTCTACTATATGATACTTAGGACAAATGTCTAAAAGCCATTCAAACTTGCTTGATAATAGCTATTCCCCACAAAAATACAGAAAGGCACATTTAAATGACAGAATCAGAAATCAGAAAAAAAATAGATGCCCAGCGCAAATTCTTTGCAGAAGGGCATACATATGATGTTTCATATAGAATAACCGCATTAAAAAGATTACGACGCTATATCCATGAGCATATGGATGAGTTAAATGCTGCCATAAAGGCAGACTTAGGCAAGAGTGAATTTGAAAGTTATATGTGCGAGACAGGACTCACACTTTCGGAGATTTCATATATGATCAAAAACACTCCCCGCTTTGCCCGAGACAAACATGTGTTGACTGCTCTTGTTCAGTTTCACAGTTCAAGCTTTATAAAATCTGTCCCCTACGGTACAGTACTCATTATGAGCCCCTGGAACTATCCTTTTCTTCTAACGATCGAACCTTTAGTAGATGCTATCGCTGCGGGAAATACCTGTATAGTTAAACCCAGTGCATACTCTCCTAACACCTCTGAAGCTATTCGCAAAATGATAGAAGCTGTTTTTGCACCTGAATATGTAACATGTATTACAGGTGGACGCGAAGAAAACAAGAGTCTGCTCGCTCAAAATTTTGACTATATTTTCTTTACAGGTAGCAAAAATGTAGGCCGAGAAGTATTGAAATCCGCTGCACCCAACCTTACTCCTGTAACGCTGGAACTCGGCGGCAAAAGTCCCTGCATAGTTGACAAAGAGGCAAATATAAAACTGGCAGCAAGACGTATAGTATTCGGTAAATTCTTAAATTGCGGTCAGACATGTGTTGCTCCAGACTATATATATGTTGAAGAAAGCATAAAAGACCTGTTTATCAAAGCTGTAAAACATGAGATATCCAGACAGTATACCGATTCTGCATTAAGTAATCCTAGTTACGGCAAAATCATAAATGAAAAACATTTCAATCGTCTTATAGGTCTTCTTGATGAAGAAAAGATTGTATACGGTGGATATCATGACATCAAAAAGCTCCAAATAGAGCCCACTGTTATGGATAATGTTACTTGGGATGATAAAATCATGGGTGAAGAAATATTCGGCCCTATAATGCCGATACTCACATTCACGAACTTACGTGAGTTAGTAAGCTTTCTTAATACAAAGCCTCATCCTCTCGCCGGTTACTACTTTGGCAAAAACAAACAGAAGATAAAATATGTAACCACTGAACTTGCATTTGGCGGTGGATGTATTAATGATTGTGTTGTACATCTGGCTACAAACAATATGGGCTTTGGCGGATTCGGTGAGTCAGGCATGGGCGCTTACCATGGTAAAGCAGGCTTTGAAACTTTCTCTCATAAAAAGAGCATTCTTGACAAGAAACGCTGGATCGATCTTCCTATGAGATACCAGCCTTACAAAAAACTATATGGTATGATGCTCAAAATGTTTTTGAAATAATGTAAAGACAGGGGACGGTTCGAACCGTCCCCTGTCGTCAGTTATCATTTGTCAATATTCAAGGAACATTTTTTCAAGAGTCTTTTGATCAGCATTATTTATTAATGCAAGCCTTAAAAGTATTGCTGCCTTTTGAGGTGAAAGATTATTGGCTGCAACAGTATTCTTGCAAAGCAGATTTTCCTTTGTTATAATACCGTCATCAATTCTTGAACTGATAACTACAGGAATTTTAAGTTTCTTAATGGCTTTTATCCATTTCTTACTGAACTCTCCTGCCCCGGCCCCGGCAATAACCAATCCGTCCGAATATTTTGCTGCGTATTTAACAAGCTTAGGACTTGCATCAACAGAAAAATAAAGGATTGAAACTTTAGGAAGATTTTTTAAACCGCTTACATCAAATTCCGTCTCAGTCGTATGTTTCTTAACCGGACTCTCATACAAAAATACTTCACCGTCACGTACTATGCCGATTGCTCCTGTTTCACCGGAACTGATTGCAGTTACATGATAAGTACTTGTTTTAGTAACCGTTCTTGCAGCAAATATTCTGTCTGAAAAGACTACAAGAACTCCCTGCCCGACAGCTTCTTCTGAAGCAGCAACACAAACAGCCTCATAAAGGTTCATAGGCCCGTCGGCTGAAATTGATGTAGAAGGTCTCATTGAACCGGTAAGAACAACGGGCTTGTCTGTTTTTACAGTAAGATTTAGAAAATATGCGGTTTCTTCCAAAGTATCTGTTCCATGAGTAATAACAAAACCTTTTACTTCAGGATCTGCAGCTTTTTCATTAATGGTATTTACAATTGTAAGCCACGTTTCTGCAGTAATATCATCAGAATTAACATTACATATCTGTACTGCCTCTATTTCTGCAATATCGGCAAGCTGAGGTACTGCAGAAAGCAGCTCATCGGCAGTCAATGAACCGGGCTTATATCCGGCTGTTTTTCCGACATCACCAACACCTGCTATTGTTCCTCCCGTAGCAAGAACAATAATTTTTCCCTTGTTGCCAGACTTAGCAGCGGCATTGGCATTGACTGGTGCAATGCTAAGCATTAAAGCAATACAGAGAATGAAAGAAAGAATACGTTTCATAGAACACCTCCTGTTTTATATTATTAAATTTTTTAAAAACCTAATCATGCCTCCAAATTCAGTTGACAGGCACTACAGCTACACAAACTTCCTTAAGTTTGATATCTGAAACATACTGTGAATAATACCGCGAAACTATTTCCTTTATCTTTTCTTTGAATGGATACATCTGCCTTGAAAGATCAAAATCCTCTATAGATTCAATTTCTTTACTTACTTTTTCTTCGAGAAGTTTTATTTTTTCACTGTCCGGGTATCCGTTTTCATATCGTATTTCTATAAAATATTTATATAGTTTATTATTTTTTATACAGGTATAATAATCCGATGAAAATCTGTAAAATGAGTCTGTTATAGTATTATATAAAGAATCCCATTCATCTTCGGCCTCAAAAAGCTCATTTTTTGATAATTTTTCTAAGAGTTCAATTCTATATTTAAGTTCAACATTCTTTGACTTTTTTTGAGTATGCGATGATATGATATGTTCATAATCACCGGATATTAATGTTCTCTCAACATCACTGTCAAATTCTTTCTTAAGCTTTAATGATTTAAGAATCCAGAAAATGAATAGTCCTTCAACAGCAACTGCAAACCCAACTGCTATGACCGCAGCTTTTGTATTATGTCTTAAAGAAATACAGTCACTTGCATAAACAACAGCAAACAGAAGAATAAATCCACCTATGATCATTAGAAATACCATCATTTGGAAAGATATCATAAACATATATTTTTTCTTTTTGCTTACAGTCATTTTCGCTTCTGTCCTGGCTATCATTCTTTCTGTATCATTCAGAAGATTATTAGCATCCTGAAGCAATAGTTCATATTCTTCCTGTGTATATTCTCTATTTCGTGAATCATTTTTTAAATGATTATTATAATCATCTTTTTTCGTCATCCGATTACCTCAATTAAAATATTTATCAAGAGTATTTTCATTTTTTGTCAATGTAACCCCGAAAACGCTTTCTGCGTTTCCTAGGTAACAAAACGGTGCTTCGCATCTTCAGTTTTGTTATATTCTTTCCACATAGAAAAAAGAAATATTATACCTCTAAAACATAACTCAAGGCACATGACAACCCAGACTCCGACTAGTCCAAATTTTTCGGCAGCGAAGAAAGATGCCGGAAGTCTTATACACCACATACTTATAAGATTAAGAATTGTAGGAATTCTGGTTTTTCCTATACCCCTGAATACACCTTCAACCACAATTGAGGCGCCAAACATTGGCTCCGCAAATGCTTCTATTCTCAGTATCTTTGTACCAAGTAACCGTACTTCTTCTTCAGCAGACATTATACCTATCATTTGCGGTGCAAATATATATAACAGAATTGCAGACAATGCCATAAACATCATACCTATTATTACGGTCATATATGCAAAGTTCTTTTCCTGTTTCTTATTTCCGGCACCTTTCATCTGACCAACCAGAGTAACCGCCGCATGTGAGATGCCGTATCCTGGCATATAGCAAAGACTTTCTGCAGTTATTGAAAATGAATTCGCAGTTATAGCAACATTGCCAAGCGGAGCTACTATTTTAGTTGAAAGTACATAAGCAAAACCCATGATAAGAGAACTTAGCATTACAGGCAGAGAAATCTTAACCGCATTTATAACTTTTTCACGCGTTAGAAATCCACGCTCATTTTTCCTGATATGAAGTTTCTTTGAAAAAACAAGAACAGCAAGTAAGATACATATTGTACCAACTGCATTTGCACAGAATGTACCCAGTGCGGCTCCTTTTACGCCTAAACCTGCTTCATAGATGAAAAATGAGTTGAAAAGAACATCAAGAAAACAAAGACCAACATTAAGTATAGCCGGTAACTTCATGTTTCCGCTGCATTCTAACATTCCTGCCCCTGTATGATTTATCTGCATCAAAGGCAGAGAAAGCGCAAATATAAAAAAGTAATCCGCTGCATCATCTAATATTTTTTCTTCCGCACCCATCCATGCAGGTAACTGCCTATGTATAAGCAAAGATAACCCCATTAGTGCCATAGAAAATAAAACAACAATTATAAAACCGGTTTTAACATACTTTCTGGCTTCTGCTTCTTCTCCGGCTCCTATCCTGTGAGCCAATCCTACAGTAAAGCCTGTGCCAACACTAGAGCATAATCCTGAGATAAGCCATGTTGTAGTAGAAACTACACCTATGGCTGCAGAACAATCCGACCCCAGACTGCCCACCATGGAGGCATCTATATATTCCATGATTATAGTAGAAATCATGGACATAATTGCCGGAAAACTAAGCATCAGAACCAGTGATATCTGATTTTTACGGCTTAGTTCTCCACCGTTTCTCAAAAAATCTAATTTATCCATTTTAGTATTTTTTAAATCATCAATCGGAATTCAAGCGGTTGCCCATCACTGCTGCTGTTACAGATCCATACCAGGAACTTTCCTGCTTCGCTTTCCCATTTTTCTTCCGCAGTCCAAAAGCGCAGCATTTCTTCATTTATGACGAAGCTCACTTCCTCTTCTTCTCCCTTATCTAAGAAAATCTTTTTAAAATCTGCGAGTTCCCTAACGGGACGTACACGGCTTGATGTAACATCTCTTATATAAAGCTGAACCGTCACACTTCCTTTCATATTACCGGTGTTTCTGACGGTTACGGAAGCAGTGATATTTTCAAAGGCTGACATCTTTTGTGAACTCAGTTTCGGATTAATGAATTCAAATGAAGTATATGACAATCCATATCCGAAAGGATAGAGTGCACCATTTTCACAGTCAAGATAACTTGATGTGAATGCAGAAGGTCCGTTTTCCGGCCTGGGACGTCCTGTAGGATACATGTCATAATGCAGGGGTTCCTGCCCAACGGTATAAGGGAAACTTACCGGCAGTCTTCCGGAAGGAGAAATCTTTCCGGTAAGAACATCAAGTATACCGTGTCCTCCTTCGGTACCGGGCAGCCAGCAGATCATCAATGCATCCGACAGTTCTCTTACTTCACTAAGTTCAAGCGGTCTTCCGGTAAATACAAGCGTTACTATCTTTTTTCCGTTTTTTTTGATTTCATTTAAAAGTTTAAACTGTATATCCGAAAGCTTTAGACTCACCTTACTTGTAGCTTCTCCGGATTGAGCAAAATCTTCACCAAGACACAGAATTACCGTATCTGCCCACTCAGCAGCTTTAACAGCCTCAGTAAGGAGTTTGCGGTTCTCTTCCTCCCAGTTATCCACGTGCCGCTTTCCTCTGGCAGTCATGGTATCCTGATCCAACATGGTACAGCCGGCAGCAACTTTAATACTCTCAGGATTATATACTTCTAAAGCTGCTTCCAATACGGTTACTGTATTCTTGTCATCTCCGGAAAAAGCCCATGAACTCTGAAGCTTTTTATTATCGGCATAGGGACCGATAAAAGCATACTTTTCCTTCCTAAGCGGTAATGTGTCATTCTTGTTTTCAAGAAGCACAAGGCTCGCTGCAACAGCAGCTCTGGCCATGTTCCTGCTTTCATCGGTTAACACAGGACCGGCATCCATATCAATACCCCTGAAAGGATCCTCAAAAAGACCAAGGTCATTCTTCATGTTGAGAACTCTCAGAACCGCCTCATCGAGCATCTCCATAGACACAGCATCTGTGTTTACCAAATCCACGAGGCAGGAGCTATAGCAGCCCGAACACATGTCAATATCCACTCCTGCCATCATAGCCTTAAATGCAGCATCTTTCTGATCCTCAGCAAAACCATGATTTATCATTTCTCCTACAGCACCCCAGTCAGAGATAAGGACTCCCTTAAAACCAAACTCTTCTCTTAATATCTTTTTCATCAGAAATTTGTTTCCGGTAGCAGGAATTCCATTTATGCTGTTAAATGAAGTCATAACCATAACCGGATTTTTCTTTATAGCCTCGCTGTATGCCCGAAGATAATGCTCCCTCAAAGTATGTTCCGAAAGTTCAGTATTGTTGTAATCCCTTCCGGCTTCAGCAGCACCGTAAGCAGCATAATGCTTTACACAGGCGGCTATGTGATCACTGTCTTTTAAATCATTCCCCTGATATCCTTCAACCATAGCTGAAGCCATACGTGAATTCAAGATTTTGTCTTCACCGGTAGATTCCATGATCCTGCCCCATCTCGCATCTCTGCAAAGATCTGCCATAGGAGAAAATGTAGCATGAACACCGTCAGCAGATGCTTCCTGTGCCTGCATTTCAGCTCCTTTCCTTACCATATCCGGATCAAATGTCGCTCCCTGACCCAAAGGACATGGCAAAATCGTCTTATGTCCGTGTATAACATCAAGCATGAACATGAGCGGGATATGATGAGGATGATTTTCAATATACTGCTTTTGAATTTTCCTAAGCCTTTGGCTGCCCCATATTCCTAAAGTACTTCCGGCAAGCCTTTTTACATTATCTTTTACCTGGCCTCTTTCGATTCCTGTGATCTCCGCACTGGCCTCATACTCAGAACCGGGAATCTGTACCAGCTGCATAACCTTTTCTTCAGTTGACATATCATTTAATAATGCTTCCAGCGATTTTTTATCCATATTTAAACGTCCTTTTCTGTTTTTGTCAATTGTCACTTCGAAAAGGCCTTCAGCGTTTCCTTGGTAACAAAATAATACTCGGCATATCATATTGTTATATTTTATGTTAACCTTTTAATATAATATTTGAAGATTTCATTTAAAGAAAATCTGTAAAGCATGATAAAGATCAAGCTGCCATGCTTTCATATCGTGTACCCTGCCCGGGATAACAAAGAAATCATAGTTCTCGCCTTTCTTCAGCTGAGGACAATCAGCAATTACCTTTCCCATGATATCAGTATGCTCAGCGTAAGCTATGTCCTTATCCCCGTTACAACAGAACATATATTTAAGTTCAAGTCCTTTTTCTACACCATTTTTTAAAGTCTCGCATATCCGCTTTGCCTCATTATCATGATTACCAAACGGGCCGCCGCATCCTGAGAACGGTCCGTACCATGCAAATAAATCAAAATTATTATAGAAAGCAGCACGGTATGTAGCCATTGATCCAAGCGATAATCCTGCAAATGCCCTGTGATCCCTGGACTTTACAAGATTCTGTTCTGTTACGTCACGTTCAGCGTATGTAAGATAATGGCTCTCTACTGCAGGAATCAGATCCTTACGGAGTTCATATCTAAACTGCTCTGTTATGTAGTCTCCGTTCTTGTCTACCTTTTCATCACCTCTGTAATACGTTGGAGTTACTATGATGCAAGGATCACAGATACCGTCAGCCATCATGTTATCAAGTATAGTAACAGTATCAGGGAACATCTTAAACCACCAATCCTCTGTCACTGCACCGCCATGCATAAGATAAAGAATATTATATTTTTTCTCTTTATCATATCCGTAAGGCAGATATACCCATGCACCTTTATGCAGGGGCTTGTTTTCGTCTTCATAAGTAAATGTGTCATATTCAAATCTTTCGACTGTTCCCTTCTTGCTGCATTCCTTAAGCATTGTAGAAGGCATTTCAAATACATAATCCATCTTTTCTGTTCCTCCTTATGTTTAAATTCAAAGTTAATTTCACTTCTTTATATTCATTATACTCTTTAACAGTATGATATCAATATATAATTTATTATGTCCCACTACTCCATAGGCATTCATCGAAGTTAATCTTTCCTAAAAAGGCATTTGCTTTACTTTCTTCAACTCCAAACGAACATCTCCTGAACGTAACATCAGGATTATAATTTGCTGATTTATTGATCTCTCCGCCTGAATTTGAACGTGCAAAAATGCAGTTGGCAAATAAAACGCTATTATCAATTTCAGAAAAATAGCATACACCTTCACATGACTGAATCTTACTATTATATACTCTTATATTACCGCTTCTTTCATAAGCAGCCACACCGTAAAGGCTATCGCGTATAATTAAGTCATACAGTCCGACATCATGACAGTTATAGAACTCTAAGAGATTTGCCGAAACATCTACATAACTTATATGACTGCAGTATAATGAATTCAGTTTAACGCCATTACAATCAACAAACTTCAAAGCTTTAGCACTTCCCGGGCCGGTATAGATAGCTGAAGAAGTGCCTTTAATATTTCCACCGCTTATCAACAAATTGTCCACACCGGTTATAACTAAATCATATCCATCTCCATTTTTTTCAAAACTTACATACTTATGAGATTTATTAAAATCTTCTGCCCCAAACCTATAATAATCGGTGTAAAAACCCAATTCCACAGTACACGCAAGAATTATTTTAGCATTTGGAGCTATAGCATCAAGAAATTCTTCAGTATTTGTAACAACACAATAGCCGGCTTTTTCATATTCTTCCTTTGTATTCTGAAATCTTTTTACAGGTGAAACAAACCCATCCTCATAAACCTTATAATCACCTAAATATTCATTTTTTTCATGTAGCGTTCTAGTTGCGTTATCAGAATAACCTTGTTCATCTTCATATCTGTCTACCTCGAAAATTTTGTTACCAAGAAAGTCATTTGAATATTCATTTACGGAATTATTACCATATCCAAAATCACCTACTGTTTTTGTAAGGAAACCGTTTTTGTCATAATAATATTTTAAAGAATACCCATCGTAACTGTTTGTATTAATATATTCTGTTAATCTTCCTTCTGAATCATAAGTGTACGAAACATTATTTGCCGAAATGATTTTTCCATTATCATCATAATCAGGCCTTAAAGCATAATCCACCTCATCTACGGGAATAACTCCTGAAACATAGGTGCAATTACCATACGAATCATATTCATAATAGGTTATATATTCTTTTTCTCCGTTTTTTGATTCGATAACCTTAATAAGATTATTATCCGAATCATATTCATATGTCATTACGGTATTTCTTCTAACCGGTTTGGAAATATCCTGTCTTATAAGATTTCCACTCTTGTCATATTCATATGTGGTAGTATACTCGCCTTCCCGGATCAGATTTGTTCCGGACATTTTAGTTATACGGCCGTTTTTATTAAACTTAAATGTTACTTTTACAGAAAGCCCATCATCTTCCCATGAAGCAGTCACAGTTCGTTTCTTTTTATTAGATGTGCTTTCATATCCTTCGGTATCTATCTCTATATTCTTAACTTTTGCATCTTCTCTTACATTAAAATACGGATCATATCCCAGCCAGTTTGATAAAACCAGTTTACTGATAGTTTTCCCTTTGGCAACAGTCAGACGTTCGGTTTCGTCAACATCCCAAAATATAGTATTTCCTTTTGCGTCCTCAGTATACGTCTTAACGGCATTAACTGTAACTGTGCTAAACCTTGCTTTATTCGTTACGTTAGAATTGGGAGTAACAATAAATATTTGTTTATTCTTAGCTGCTTTTACAGAAGGTATAGTTATATTATTATATGTTTCAGTCCTAAATATAATTGTGGCTGCCTGCTTAGCTTTCATGGCTTTTTTTAATTGCTTGACATTACAGGCAAGTACATAGTTGTTTTCTGATGCGGCGCTTGCGGGTACTTCGTTTTTGGTCCAAATAAATGCACCAATAACTATGGTAAAAACTAAAAGTATAGCAAAAATCTTTTTAAACTTTATCATAACCTTCACCTCTTAAAATAGGCTTAAGATTTCTCTTAAGCCTATGAAATAATGTTATTTTACATTTATACTCTTGATCTTGCTCCATGTACTGTAAGTAGTTACTTCACCATATGCGAAGTATACTCTTACACGAACATAAATTGTTGAACCCTTAAATGCTTCAGCTCCGGGTATATCCTGTGATACCTTTAAAGTTTTACAAGTACAGCCAATACCCCAAATAGCTTAGATAATTTCTTCATACTCTTTCTCCTTTGCATATTATCCAAATACATTTAATAATTTCAGATAGAAATATAATACCATATAACTAAATTTTTTACAACTAATATATAAAACGATTTAAAACTAATATAACGGATACTTAATATAGCCATTACCCCATAAGTGCCGTCATCTTTTCGAAATCATAGCTATGTATCAGTTTAGCCCCTTCTTTTACTTCAGACTCATCAATCTTATCCGATACGACAATATCAGCCTTTTTAGGATCTGATACTATTTCTGTAGCCATCATTTCAAAGAAGCTTTTTACATTTATAACATCCGTCACAAAGAAATAATCAATCAAGAATGCCAATGGAGATTCTCCTGCCACAGCCGCATAACTGTTTCTGTTTACATTTAGCCAGATAAAATCATTTTTTTCCAAGTCAAGTCCGAAAAGATATGCGAAAGTACTGTCTGAGTTAATAATAAACGAAGACTCAACACTCTTCGGCTCAAATACTTTACCTGAATCCTCTGTGTCACGCAGCATATATCCTGCTTTGCAGAAACAATCACAGAATCTCACAGGTGAAAATACATTATCACAGAATATAATGTACTTTACATTCGGATACTCTTTTTTAAAATTCTCCAGATTGATATCAAAATATTCAGAGCCTCCCTTATATCCGCTTGTCTGATCTCCAGAATAAACAATGGCATCCGACTGTTTTTCTGCCATGGTACGCCACGAAAACTCGATTTTCTTACCGTCTTCAGTTATACCAAAGCAGGACAGATCAATATCATCAACTTTTTCCCAATAAGTAAATGCTCTTAATTTTTTGAAATCATCTATATGAAGCCTGGTACCTTTTGTAAGTACGCCGTATCCACCCGAAGATGCCGTCTCCTGCACAGGCAGAGCATGATATGCCATATCATCATCCACATAGACTTTACCCAAGCGTTTTTTTAATGCAAATTCAAGTTCTTTTTTAATGAAGGTTCGCAAAACCTCCGTCTGAGCATCTGACAAATATGTTCTTCTTCGCTTTGCTTCAGCATCTGTCTCAGAATGTACTTTCATCTTCTCAAACTTTGTGAAAGTGAAGGTTCTCTTGGTTTGTATTTTGTTTTTAGATGAATATTTAATCAACAGCTGTATCAGAATCATAACGTTTGTTGATGAAATATTATCTATTACTACTTTTATATCATCTTCATTCTCGCAACGGCTTATAAGATAATCAAGATTTCGAAGAATTGCTCCGGAGCCTTTACCTTTTTCCAGGACCCTTACTGCATCTTCTATTTTCCCTTTATTTATTGCTTCTTCAAAATCTGAATAAACAGAGTGGTTTACACGGCCACGCATCTTGAATACAAAATCTCTGCCATACATATCCTTGATTTCATAATGAATATGATGCAGTAGTCCGCACCATTCGGCTTTTCTCTCGTAACAATTTATAATATCATATGTAGGTTTCTTAAGCAGAAAATCAATCACAAAAGTAATAAACCTTCTGTCCTGATTTTTTAGGTTCAATTTACGAATATTAGTATTACCGTACCTACGATAGTTTATCTCTTCGACCAGTTTTAATACATCCGACAGCTTTATGAAATTGATAAAATACTGGTCACGAACATCATTAAGCAGTCTTATAGCCAGATTTTTTGAAGCTATCTTTACCGGATAATAATGTATTTTATCAGCAAATTCACGAACTACATCATATTGCTGCTGGCTGAGCGGTCTGGTGCTTAAGGCCATATCATCTACTGCAGCCTGAATCCTTTTTAAAGCCTCCAGTTCAGGTACCACAATAAAATCCTTAGTTTCTGTTTTCTCGCTGAAAACCGTTCTCTCCATATATTCTTCAAGAACGGAGTGCCCGGCTTCATCGAATTTGCCAAATCCGTATGTTATTGAGTAATGCACCATCTGGTCAAAGAGAAGCTCATCACTTGTTAGTTTCCTAACACTATCCGGAAAACCTTTATAAAACGGCTCAGGAACTACTTTTCCTATCATACCGGAAATATATTCTATCATTTCCCTTTCGACCAGATCTTGCCCCTCTTTTATCCTGATGTTAAACAGATTTGCGATACTGAATAAAGTTTCAAATGTATTGGAATCCCCATACTTTTCAGCTACTAATATATGTTTTGAAAACAAAAAATCTTTAAATATCTTCTCCATATTGCTCCTATTCTTTCAATCACACGGACGCTTATTCGATGATTTTGACCATTTGTTGATTACTGGATTACCAAGACTTTTATGCTGTTCTATTATCAATAAGAGAACTTTAGGCTCTGATTGATAACGAAAAACAAGCCGGCATTTCTGCCGGCCAACAAGCCACGATATTATAATACTATCTGCCCAAAGAAGTAAGCATTACTAGCTGTGGCTATTCTTGCGAATATCACCGAATTATTATAGGCAGGCGGTATTCCCGTTCCTGCCTGGCCAGAGAAGTAAACCCGGTTAGCTGCAAGTACTTATATTATACTATAAATCTGTGAATTGTAAATAGATTTTTGGGTAGAGATTAGCCTATATAATACTATCCACATACGCCTCGGATTATTTCAGACTAACATATATTGCTGGGCGAACGGAGTCACCTTCGCTGATGACATAGCTGCCGACGCCGCCCGCGCCGCCACCGTAGCCCACAACCGCGGCAGCGAAGATAGCGCCGTCGCCAGGAGAACGAAGCCACCAACAACAAGTATTCTCGCCATCCTTAGTCATGTACATGTAATCAGTATATGCACCCTGTGCAACAGCATAAGCTGTCGGAGCGCATCTACGCGCTATATCATTTTCACGATATTCCGAACTGAAGCCATATTCCGTGTTCTTTATGTCATCAAATGAAAGCAGGAATACATTATCCTTCGTGTCACTTCCGCCCGGTGTGCCGTAAACTGTATTATCCGCATTGGTAAGCTTCGTGTTCTTTATCATTTTTCTTTCTTTGTCAGTGAAAGCTGTCTTGTAAAAACTCTTATTCAGCCATTCACGAAGAGTACAATTCTCCCATGTGATACCCTTGTATTCCTTATTGTAAGGAAGCGTGTCAAGCGCATACTTGCTTATCAAGAGCATCTGGTTCTTATCCTTTGAAAGCACTATCCATTCAATGGCTTCCTTTCCGTTATTCATGTTAGCATCCTGCTCATAAGAGCCAAATTCAACGACCTCTCCAACCTTTACTTTTGAGAAATCATAGCTCTTTTCCTTTGTATCCTTAACCTTGGCTGCTTTTATCTTTATGGTTTTTTCCGCACTGTAATTATTGTATTCCCAATTTGAATCATAAGCCATAACCTTGAAAGTATATTTTCCCTTTGGTAGACCTTTTATTTTATATGTGCGCTTTTTTGTCCCGTCTTTTTCAAGCTGTCCCACAAGACGTTCATCTTTCCCATCACTGTGCATATACTTCGAATAAGTGTTGTCAGTATTTGTGATATAGATGAAATACCCTGCCGCTCCCTTTGTCTTGCTTATGGTGATTTTCACACCCGTTCCACTGTTTATCCTCTTCAGCGTAATCTTCGGTGTTCCGAGCCCCTCTGCCGCACTTACGCCTACATTCGGCGTAAGCACCGCAAATACGCTGACAAACATAATCGCCACTAAAAGCAGCCCCAATAGTTTTCTTTCTGTTTTCATTAGTAAAACCTCCCATTATTTTTTATAAAAAAACGGGCAGAATATTGACTCATTTGGTAAAAGTCCTTATGTCCTGCTTATATTTTACAGTATTGAGTTGTTACACAAAAACAAACCGAAAACTGTTTCTCCGGTTATTAGAACACTATTATTATATTAACATAAGCTATAAGTAAACACAATCTTTTTTTGAGATTTTACCAAGTATTTATACGAAATAAATTGAAATATCTTATGTCCTATGATATAATTCATTCAATTTAATTTTGGGAGGCTAATATGAAAAAAAGATTAGTTGTTATTTTTTTGACTTTGACGATGGTGGCTGCTATGCTTGCAGGATGTAGTAAAAAATCCGGAAGCACTGACCAACAGTCATCAGGAACAAGCAGTGATTCTGCTTATGCAAACAAAAAGGTCGGCGTCTGTATCTATCAGTTCGCTGACAACTTTATGACTTTGTTCCGTACCGAACTTGAGAATTATCTCGTTTCAAAGGGATTTTCAAAGGAAAACATTACAATAGTTGACGGTGCAAATGACCAGGCTACACAGACAAATCAGATTCAGAACTTCATAACCCAGGGTGTTGATGTTCTGATCATCAACCCGGTTAACTCTTCTTCCGCTTCAACTATTACAGATTTAGTTGTAAACGCTAATATCCCTCTTGTTTATATCAACCGCGAGCCTGATAAGGATGAGGAAGCAAGATGGAGCGCAAATAACTGGAATGTGACATATGTAGGATGTGATGCCCGCCAGTCAGGAACTATGCAGGGTGAAATCATTAAAGACCTTGGAAAAGATAAAGTTGATCTGAATAAAGACGGAAAAATTCAGTATATTATGATTGAAGGAGATCCTGAAAATATTGATGCACAGTACCGTACGGAGTTTTCAGTAAAGGCTCTTAAGGATGCCGGTTGGGATATGGAATGTCTTGATGATCAGGTTGGAAACTGGGATCAGGCTACAGCTCAGCAGTTAGTAGCAAATTCATTATCAGCACATCCTGAAATTGAAGTGGTTTTCTGTAATAATGATGCTATGGCGCTTGGTGCTCTCCAGTCAATCGAAGCAGTTGGCCGTAAAGTCGGCACAGACATCTATCTGGTAGGTGTTGATGCTCTTACAGAAGCATTAGAGAATGTTATTTCCGGTAAAATGACCGGTACAGTATTTAATGACCATATCGCACAGTCTCATGGTGCTGTTGATGCTGCCATAAAATATATTTCCGGTACAAAGAATGAATATTATTTCGGCTGTGACTACGTTAAGGTTACTACCACAAATGCTCAATCAATTCTTGATACCTTGAAATAATTTTTTGAAGTTTCTTCGTTATCTTCATTGGAAATATCATGATTGGACTAAAAAAATAGGATCAAAAATATTAAAAAGAACGCCGCCAGGTTTAAGATATGCCTGAAAGCGTTCTTTTATTTGGACTTTTTAAACTCATTTAGGCTTATGATTATAAACAACTAAATCATTTCTTAGCTACATATTTTCTTATATCCAAAGAAATAGCAACGAAGATTACTACTCCGATAAATATGTATTGTGAATTGGCATCAACACCGAGATACTGCAGAGATGCCTTCAGAAGTTCGAAAACAGCAACACCGATGATAGCAGAAGAAACCTTACCACGTCCGCCGGTAACAGATACACCGCCTATAGTACATGCCGCTATAGCCTCCATTTCATAACCAAGACCGAGATTTACAGATGCACCGCCGGCTTTAGCTCCAAGCATAAATCCTGCAAGCCCGTACATCATAGCAGCTTTCATATAGACGAGTACTATAGTCAAACGTACCGGAACACCTGCAGCCTCAGCAGCCTGAGGATTCCCGCCTATAGCATACATATATTTACCGTGTCTTGTCATATTAAAAATGAACCACGTGACACCGGCAACAATAATTGCTATCCATATTAGATAACTTACTCCTAGAAACTTACCTGTTGCAATACTGGTATAATCTAAAGTGTATCCGCCAAGAGGTTTTGCTCCTGTGTAGATAAGAGCTATTCCGTATACCACCTCCATCATTGCAAGTGTAGCTATGAAAGGAGGAATATGTAGAAATGCGATGCAAAATCCTGTAATGGATCCAAATGCTCCGGTAATCACCACTACGACTAATAGAGCAACAAGAATGTTTAAAGGTTCCATATCCGGGAAGAACTTTCCGGAATAATCCATTTTTTGCAGTAGCGTTCCTGCAATGCATGCTGCGAAACCGACCATACGTCCGGCTGACAGGTCACATCCGGATGTAATAACACAACCGGCAATACCTAATGCAATTACAACTCTCGCACTCATATTCATAAGAATGTTGAACAGATTATCCGTGGTAATAAATCTGTCATTAGTAAATCCGGTATAAATTACCAAAATAAACATAACGATTATAACACCGTTATTTATCAGAAAATCTAATGCTTTCTTTCTTTTTGATTTAACCATTTCTATTCTCCTTTAATAGAAAAACACGTTTAACTCTCTGTGTATCCTATTTATTACACTCAGAATTGTGTTGCGTACTTCATTACATTTTCCTGTGTCATATCCTTTTCTTCGGTAATTTCTCCGCGGAGTTTACCGTTGCACATCACATAAATTCTATCAGACATGCCAAGAAGTTCTGCCATCTCAGATGAAACCATTATAATGGCTTTCCCCTGTTTTGCAAGATTATTCATTATTTCGTAAATCTCATGCTTGGATCCTACGTCAATCCCCCTAGTCGGCTCATCCATTATCAAAATATCAGGATCGTTGGCAAGCCATCTCGACACGATAACTTTTTGTTGATTACCGCCGGAAAGATTTGCTATGTGCTGTTGCATATTAGGAGTTTTGATCTTAAGCTTGTCAATACTATTCTGTACTATACGGTTAATCTTTTTATGATCTAACACTAATCCGCCGAGCAGGAATTTTTTGTATACAGAAACACCGACATTATCTTTTATGGAAAGACAGCCAAATATGCCGTTTCCTCTTCTGTCTTCAGTAATCATACCGATTCCTGCATCCATAGCATCTTTAGGATTTTTAATCTTAACTTCATTACCATGAATCTTTATTTTCCCGGATGAAAGATTTCTGATTCCAAAAAGTCCTTCCATAAGTTCGGTTCTCTGTGCACCTACCAAACCTCCGAATCCAAGTATTTCACCTTTTCTTAGTTTAAAAGTAATATTCTGGAATGACTTATGATGTATGGATGAAAGCCCATCCACCTCCAGAACCACTTCACCGGGAGATCTATCCTTTTCAGGATAGATAGCCGTAAGTTCATGTCCTACCATCTTGGTGATAATCTGATCTATTGTAAGTTGCTCAGCAGGCCATGTTCCGATATAAGTGCCATCTCTCATGATAGTTACATCATCAGCAATACGCTTAATTTCATCCATCTTATGAGAGATGTATATCATGGCAACCCCTTTGGCTCTAAGAGATTCCATTATTTTAAACAATGCTTCAACTTCGCTGTTCGATAGTGAAGATGTCGGTTCATCAAATATGATAACCTTTGCATCATGTGAAACAGCCTTTGCTATCTCGACAGACTGCATCTGTCCTATGGAAAGGGTATCCAACTGTGCCTTTGGATTAAAATCCATATCAACTTCTTTAAGCCATTTTTCGGTCTCTGCATACATCTTTTTATGGTCTATTATCTTAAGAGGACCAAATTTTTTGACAGGAAATCTTCCCAGGAACATATTTTCGCCAACACTTCTGGCCAAAACCGGCTGTAATTCCTGATGCACCATAGCTATACCTTTTTTCATGGCTTCATCAGGATTATCTATAGTGGTTTTCTCGCCATCGATATATATTTCACCTTCATCCATCTTATAAATTCCAAAAAGGCATTTCATAAGTGTTGATTTTCCGGCACCGTTTTCACCCATTAAAGCATGAACCGTACCAGGTCTTACTGCCAACTGCACTTTGTCCAATGCCTTTACACCCGGAAAGGACTTTGAAACGCCCCGCAGTTCCAGTTTATATTCAGAAGACATATGTAATCCTCCATAAGTTTATACTTCTTCAAATATTTGATTCATTGTTCTAACCATATATAAAAATGATTCAATAATTTTTTATTATACCCCCTATTTTGTAGGGCGTCAAGCAAAAACACTATGAAAAAGCTTGACATTTAATAAACCAAAGATATATAATTGCTTTGATTTTAAATTAATATATAGGAGGGAAAAATGAAACTATCAAAAAAATCTATATTTGTAGCACTTTTGCTTTCTTTGGTTTTTATGCTTCCAGGATTTGTAGTTCAGGCAGCTTCACCTAAGCTGAATAAGACTAGTTGTTCTCTGGATGTTGGTGAAAAAGTTAAACTGAAGTTAAAAAATGCAAAAGGTACTGTAAAATGGTCTTCTTCAAATAAAAAAGTGGCTACCGTTAACAAAAATGGACGTGTCACTGCAAGAAAAGTAGGCTCTGCCATAATAAAGGCAAAATATAAGAACAAAACTTATGAGTGTAAAATCAAAGTTACTGATCCACATCTTAGTGAATCTGATAGTTTTACTTTAAAATTGTGGTGTCTATCTGATGGATCCAAGAATGGCAATTCCGTATATAACAGTGCACTCGAAGAAATGAAGGAAAAATATCCAAATATCACAGTTGAAGTAACTTCATATGAAAATGAAGAATATAAAGAAGTAATAAGAAATGCATCCAAAAATGATGAACTTCCCGATATATTCTTTTCTTGGACAGGTGGTTTCTTAGGTGATTTTGTGAATGCCGAACAAGTATATTGTCTTGATAAAATTTTGAAAACAAATATCAAAAATAAAGAAATATCAGAATCTGCATTGGAAAGCACTACTTATAACGGAAAACACTATGGCATTCCTTACAGCCGTGATGTAATACTTCTCTTTGCTAATATGGACGTATTAAAAAAAGCCGGATATGATAAGATTCCTTTTCCTTTTACAATGGATATGTTTTTGGAATATTGCGAAAAGCTTAAATATGAAGGTATAACACCTATGGGATGTTCCGGAGATGAAACATGGTGCATAACCGAATATCTTGAGCCACTTATTCTGAAACTAATTGGTGCTGAAGAATTGCAGAATATTTACTCCGGTAAATCAAGTTGGGATAATAAAGGAATTGCTCAAGCTGTAGATATGCTACAAGATATGATTCGCAAGGGATATTTTAACTCAGAAGGAAATGAGTTAGGAAGTGAAGATGTAAGATCTAATTTTGAATCAGGTGACTATGCCTTCTATTTCAGCGGCACATGGAATTGCGGCACATTCTCTGAAGAAGCTTTAGAGTCAATAACAATAAATAGATTCCCATGGATATTTGATGAGGAAGGACATGGTTTTGGTAACTCACCTTTGGATGGCCAATTTATCGGTGGTTCTACCGATGCTTTAGCAGTTTCATCTTCATCACAATATGTCAACAAAGTTGCTGAATATGCTGTTGAATTAGGAAAAACCATAAGTAAATACTCATATTATTATGGTTCAGGTCTTCCTACCTGGTCTTCAGGGTATGATTCTGGTACGCTAAACAGCCTGCTAAATGCTGTTCGTGATATTGTTTGGCCCGATGATAAATGTGTTCTTGCCGGTGATACAGCTATGGGCGCTGAAGACGCGGCTATATATCTTGATTGTGTAAAGCAGGTATATAACTTAGAAATAGATGGAAATACATTTATAAAAATCTTGAAAGAAAAATTATGGTAAACTAATCAACTGAATTTCTTATTTATATAAAATAATATAGCAATATTAAAAACCCATGACTTATCTATATCTTAGCATAAGTCATGGGTTTGTTTTAGACCGATCAGTGGGACGGTTCTGTGATTGATTTTGTTCATCCCACAAATACTGAATTAATGCGGCTTCTCTATTGCTCAATTTTCAATCAAAGAACCGTCCCTATGATTGATTTACTTCAAAATTTCACTTAGTCTCTTTACTGATTCTTCAGATAAATCAAAGAAACCATCCACACACTGAAATCCGTTTCCTACAGGAAAGAAATCAAAGAAAACTCCAAAACCGTTTGCGGTTCTAATAGTAAAACATCTCTCTCCATTAAACCACAGATTATGCGCTGCTTCCATTTCAGTGTCGTCATGTTCAGCAACATTTCCATCTGACCCATTAATATCATCGTTAGAACTCTCCGATTTCGGTATTTTTTTATAAACTACACTTTGACTGCCTTCAACATAGTAAACATTGTCGTTACCGTAAGTTTCATACCATTTTTCAGCAAGTCTTCTTGCCGAACCTTCCATCCCTATATTCTTACACCCCGAAAGCAATCCGCAAACTTCCTGAATGGTTTCTTTATCTGTTATGGAACGCTGTTTAACGCCAGCATCATTCGTTATTTCAATCTCAACACACTCTTCCGGCAGGATATACTTATTAAATATAATTTCGGAAGTATATTCAGAATTTATAAATTCTAGGCCATAAAAATATCCCTGGTAAAACGTATATTCCCCATTGTTATCCAATATACAGATAACATCATTTTCAGGGTATGAAGCAAAGTGATAAATTGTTTTTCCAACAAGATCAGCATTTTCACATTTACCAACAATACCCATGGCTGATCCAATATCCTTCTTTGTAATCTTATATGTATTATCCGGTGTCAGCCCTTGACTGTTATCAGTAATCAGACCCCAATTCTTTAAACTGTCAAAACCTTTAAGTTCATAATATACGATCTTATCATTGTTCTCCGGAAAAAATGAAGCATAACGAGCAGTAAGATTTGTAATGATATCTTCACTTGAAGCAGAATCATATATTATATCATAATCAATCGGATAATCTAAATCATTTGTCTCATTTTTATCACCTGAATTGTATATTGATTTATCGGAATTAATTGAATAAATTTCTGTTTTAACATCTTCTTTGTTAAACCATCCTTTATTAATACCTATAACAATCACTAAAACTACAGGCAGGCATAAACAAGCAGCAATAGCTCCCCACTTAATAAAATGTAATGATTTTCTATCTTTTTTTTCATTCAATGCTCCTAAAACAAGATCATCATCTATATTCCCAATTGCGCTGACAATACTATTTTCCTTCATATCAAAACGCCCTCCTTAAGTAAATAAGCTTTTAGCTTTTTGCGAATGTTGAACAGCATGCTCTTCACTTTACTTTCAGAAAAAGAATATCTTTTAGCTATTGCTTCAATGCTATCGAAAAAATAATACTTTCTGATAAAAACATTTCTGACATCTTCTTTCTGTTTTCTAAGGAACAAACTAATTAACCTGCCAAGATCTTCATCATCCATACCCGGAACATATCTGTCATCGGGTAGAATATCCTCAAGCTCATCTAAAGAAACTGTCAAAGCAGCTGATCTTTTATCACGATTCAGAAACTCAACTCTCTTAAGCGCTTGATTTCTTGCTATTTTACATACAAAAGCTGTGAGATTATTTGGCTTAGCCGGCGGTATTGCATTCCAAACGCCCATAAAAGTATCATTGACACACTCTTCTGCATCCTCTTCATTTCCAAGAATATTTCTGGCAATACTGAAACACAGCTTACCAAACCTAATCTCCGTTTCTTTTATAGCCTGTTCATTCCTTTCAAAATAAAGCTCAATGATCTTCTGATCATCCACACTGTTCACCTCCCTTCACAAAAGATTCAAAAAGTTCCTTACTTATTAAGTACGTTTATTTAACATATGGTTGCAAATTTAGAAAGAATATTTTACTAAATTTACCGGTAATAACGAAAATTTGAAACATACATACCTTATCCATTTTTGTTGGATGCTAAGGGATGTTGGAATCACAGCCTTTCTCTGCCCGTTTCCTGGCCAAGAGAAAGGCTGTGATTCAATATCCCGTATTTTTATTAAAAAGGCATGTAAGCTCGCTTACATGCCTCAAAAAATTTATCTTATTTGTGGATATGTGATCAGCGCAATCAGCACTTTCCGTTATCGAAAGCTTCCTGAACTGCAACAGCTACAGAAACAGTAGCACCAACCATAGGGTTGTTACCCATACCGATAAGACCCATCATCTCAACGTGAGCGGGAACTGATGAAGAACCAGCAAACTGAGCATCTGAATGCATACGTCCCATAGTATCCGTCATACCGTATGAAGCAGGACCTGCAGCCATGTTATCGGGATGAAGTGTACGGCCTGTACCACCGCCTGAAGCTACTGAGAAGTACTTCTTACCCTTCTCATTGCACTCCTTCTTGTAGGTGCCAGCAACGGGATGCTGGAAACGGGTAGGATTGGTTGAGTTACCGGTAATAGAAACATCAACGCCTTCCTTCCACATGATAGCAACACCCTCAGTAACGTCATCTGCACCATAGCAGTTAACCTTACTACGAGGTCCGTTAGAATATGACTTACGGCTGATTTCTTTAACTTCGCCGCTGAAGTAATCCATCTCGGTCTCTACGAAAGTAAATCCATTGATACGTGAGATGATCTGAGCAGCATCCTTTCCTAAACCGTTAAGGATAACTCTAAGGGGCTTCTTACGAACACGGTTTGCTTTCTCAGCGATACCGATAGCGCCCTCAGCTGCTGCGAATGACTCATGACCTGCTAAGAAGCAGAAACAATCAGTCTCTTCTTCAAGAAGCATCTTGCCAAGGTTACCATGTCCAAGACCAACCTTACGATGATCAGCAACTGAACCGGGGATACAGAAAGCCTGAAGGCCCTCTCCTATAGCTGCAGCTGCATCAGCAGCACGCTTAGCACCCTTCTTGATAGCGATAGCAGCACCAACGGTGTAAGCCCAGCAAGCATTCTCAAAGCAGATAGGCTGGATTTTCTTTACCATTGCATAAACATCAAGACCTGCATTCTTGCAGATTGTTTCGCATTCCTCTACAGAGGAGATGCCATACTGTGAAATGACCTTGTTAATCTGGTCAATTCTTCTCTCATATGATTCAAATAATGCCATTTTAATCTCCTCCTGTTATTATTCTTTTCTGGGATCGATGATCTTAACTGCATCATCAACACGTCCGTACTGACCTTTAGCCTTTTCCCAAGCAGTTGTAGGGTCATCACCCTTCTTAATGAAGTCAGTCATCTTTCCAAGTGAAACAAACTGATATCCGATGATCTCGTCATTCTCATCAAGAGCGATACCGGTTACATAACCTTCTGCCATCTCTAAGTAACGAGGTCCCTTCTCTAATGTACCGTACATGGTACCAACCTGGCTTCTTAAGCCCTTTCCAAGATCCTCAAGTCCTGCACCGATAGCAAGTCCGTCATCTGAGAATGCAGACTGTGTACGTCCGTAGATGATCTGAAGAGCAAGCTCTCTCATAGCGGTGTTGATAGCGTCACATACAAGGTCAGAGTTCATAGCCTCTAAAACGGTCTTGCCGGGAAGAATTTCAGCTGCCATAGCTGCTGAATGAGTCATACCTGAACATCCGATAGTCTCTACAAGAGCTTCCTGGATAACGCCGTTCTTTACATTAAGGGTAAGCTTGCAAGCGCCCTGCTGAGGTGCACACCAGCCGATACCATGTGTAAAGCCGTTGATTTCTTCAACCTTCTTAACCTTGGTCCACTGTCCTTCCTGAGGAATAGGAGCCGGATCATGCTTAGCGCCCTTTGCTACAGGACACATAGTTTGTACTTCATGAGTGTAAGTCATGTTATAAAACTCCTTTCGTTGTTATAAATACTTTGAGCATTTCTTATAACCCAAATTTTATTTTCTCACAAAATATATGATTTGTAAAGCACAAAAATATTATTATTCGATTAATTTTTTTGTTGATTATTTCGTTTATCACTCAGCCCTCAGTTTGTAAGCGAGCTTGCACTGATGGCATTCATTTATGGCATAAAAAGAGGAGGGATTATTCTCCCTCCTCATAGGATTATTTTGCATAATCTGTGGTTCTTGATTCCCTGATGACATTAACTTTGATCTGACCGGGATATTCAAGCTCATTTTCAATCTTCTTGGAGATTTCACGAGCAAGAAGTACCATATCATCATCATTGATCTGCTCAGGAATAACCATAACTCTTACTTCTCTACCTGCCTGGATAGCGAACGACTTCTCAACGCCCTTGAAGCTTGAGGTAATATCTTCTAACTGTTTAAGTCTTGTGGTGTATGTTTCAACTGTTTCTCGTCTTGCACCCGGACGTGCTGCCGAGATGGCATCTGCAGCCTGAACTATGCATGCAATAAGCGACTGGAATTCAACATCGCCATGATGTGCCTCGACTGCATTAATAACGATAGCTGACTCTTTGTACTTCTTACAAATATCAACACCTATCTGTACATGAGTTCCTTCCATCTCCTGATCAACCGATTTACCGATATCATGGAGCAGACCTGCACGTTTTGCAAGTCTAACGTCGCATCCGAGTTCTCCGGCCAAATGTCCGGAAAGAATGGCTACTTCTATAGAATGTCTTAATGCATTCTGACCGTAGCTTGTTCTGAATTTCATTCTGCCGAGTAATCTTACAAGCTCCGGATGAAGGTTATGAACACCGGCTTCAAGCATAGCAGCTTCTCCGGTATCGCGGATCATCTGTTCTACTTCCTTCTGAGCTTTTTCTACCATTTCCTCGATTCTTGCAGGATGGATACGTCCGTCAAATATCAGTCTTTCAAGAGCAATCCTTGCAACTTCCCTTCTTACAGGGTCAAAGCAGGATAAAACAACAGCTTCCGGTGTATCATCGATAATAAGGTCTACACCGGTCATCGTTTCGAGAGTTCTGATATTTCGTCCCTCACGTCCGATGATTCTTCCTTTCATTTCATCGCTGGGAAGCTGTACAACAGAAATTGTAGCTTCCGCAACGTGGTCTGCCGCAGTTTTCTGAATAGCTGTAATAATCAGATCCTTAGCTTTCTTATCAGCTTCTTCTCTGGCCTTAGCCTCGAGATCCTTGATAAGTACGGCAGTTTCATGTTTCACTTCATCTTCAACAGTTTTAAGCAGATATTCCTTAGCCTGGTCGGAGGTAAGTCCCGAAATCTTCTCAAGTTCCTGAATCTCTTTAGCATGAGCTTCTTCCAGCTCAGCTTTCAGTTTGTCAAGTTCAAGCTCCTTAAGAGTCATTTTCGCTTCCTTGCGTTCTAAGGCTTCAGTTTTTCTGTCAAGGTTCTCTTCTTTCTTCAATACACGATTCTCATAGTGCTGAAGTTCGGTCTTTCTGTCCCTGGTCTCTTTTTCCAGTTCTTTTTTCGAACGAAGAGATTCCTCCTTGACTTCGACTAAAGCTTCACGTTTGGCGGATTCGGCTTCTATCTTTGCCTTGTCGAGAATTTCCTTTGCCTTGTTCTTGGCATTGTCAATGTTTTCTTCATCTTGCTTATCACGTTTGGCATTGACCATCTTGGAAACTATTAAGCCTGCGACAAGTGCACCTATGATCAGCCCGACTAAACCGCCGATTATTGCTTCAATCACGCAGGAGCACCTCCAAATATTAAATTATTTGTATTTTATGCATAAAAGATACAAAATCTTATCACACAATCATACAAAATATTATTTTATAGGTTTTTACCAAAAAAGTCAAGTAAAATTTGTATAAATATACCAAAAATTTTCAAATTAGAATTATCATGCCGATATTTTAGGCATTATGACCGATATACAGAAACTATGCAGCTCTTTTTGCAGAAACACACTCCGAATGATACCACTCCTGCATATCCTTCTTCTAGGATTCCTTCTTCATACTTTTTATCTCTAATCTGGGTAAATGCCTCTTCTATGCCGTCATCCATCTCATTGAATTTCTTTCTTACCTTTAGTTCAAAAAGAATTGCCGGGTCTTTTGGTCTATTGGGATACATGACAATATCAGCCCTGCCGTTCCCTTCCTCCCTGTTTGAACGTACCGAATAACCCGGAGTCCCATAAAGCATACTTAAAAATATCCCATGGTAGAAGGACTCATCACTGTCAAAGTAACTGATACACTGCTCCAGAATCGAATTCACAAATTCGCTTATTGCCTCCGTGTCCTTTGACATTACTGCTTTATGCAGTATGCTATAGTCTGCTTTCTTTTTGACCTCCATGTCAAACCAATCTGTTATTTGATTTCTGTAAATGCTTCTTATCTCAGCATTCGGGATACACATCGTAAGATATATATCTTCTTTGATGCTTCTTTCAGAAACCTTCTTGAGATATCCTGTAAAGAAAAGGAAGTTCCAAAGGTTCTCATCATTTTTTTCGTTATCTTTGAAGGATATATCACCATAGGTTATGTCCTCATGTATTTTCTTCTCTATGGTTCCACCATTTACAAGCCTGTCAAGTTCCTCCTTCATGTTGCTGTCAGCTGTATATATTAGATTCCTGATTATGGAATTGGATGAGGTGTTACTCCAGTAAGGTTCCGGCAGTTTATCATGCTTTACCTCATGGTCGTCGACATATTTGGTAACACTCCATGGATTGTATACAGCAGTGTTTCCAAAAAGATAACCGTCATACCAGTTCTTTACCTCTTCAACTTTATCGGCTAGGTTATACTCCTTTAACATCAAATCCGTTTCTTCTTGAGTGAACCCAAAATACTCTGCAAACTTTTCACTCCTGACAGAATTTATTGATAGGTTATTGAGACCCGTAAATATGCTTTCCTTACTTATCCTCAAACAGCCTGTTATTACCGCAAACTCCAATGAATCGTTAGTCTTTAACGCATTTTCAAAGAATGAGCGTATAAATCCTATCATCTCATCATAAAATCCGGCAAAATAAGCATTTTCCAAAGGAACATCATATTCGTCCATTAGGATGATCACATTTTCCCCATAGTGTTTTTTTAGCATCCTAGAAAATTCTCCAAATGATGTAGAAAAGGTGTTTAGATCCTCATACAGCTTTTTATCACCTTCCGCATCTTCAATATATGCCTTTGAATCGGTACTTAGCCAATTTTGTATTTTCGACTTTTCTACCGGATTAAGCTTTTCCGAATTCAAAAGATAAGAGTGTCTGGCTATCTCATCAACAATACTGGTCTTAAGCTTATAAAAAGCCCCTTTAAAAGTTGGCTGTTTGGTGGATTTGAGAGTTAGAGATAAAACCGGATATTTTCCAAGCCGGGAAAGTATATCTTCCCCTGCTTCCATTATCTTCATCCCCTCAAAATAACGCCTGTTGTCCACTATATTTCCGTTATAGTCATATTCTTTCTCAAAAAAGGTCTTCAGCGTACTGAGAGCCAGAGTCTTTCCAAAGCGTCGGGGGCGTGTAAAAAGTGTTACCGTACCTCCTTTTTCCACTACATCCTTTATGAGCATAGTCTTATCCACATAGTAACACCCATCATCTATCATTCTCTTATAAAATTCGTATCCTATGCCTATTTTCTTCATCTTCAATACTCCTTCGGTATTAACATCCCAAACAGTTCCTGTTTACGTCATTATATCAAAAAAAGCTGTTGTTTACAACAGCTTTTTGTATGCTTCTGTTTTAGTCACTTTGTTACGGAAAGCTTTGCACCGTTAGACGTTGCCGTATTTCCGTTCTTATCTGTTACTATACATCTGAACTGATATCCGTTTCTGTCAGCTATGGCTGATACTGTAAGGGTGTTTGTATTGTATCCGGTCATTCCCGAATTAACCCAGGTCTTGCCTCCGTCCTTACTGGTCTGCCACTGATACTTAAGGCCTGTTCCTTCTGCAGTTACGCTGAATTTAACAGTAGTTCCGTCTGCTGTTGTTATATCTGCAGGCTGGGATGTAATCTTAAGTTCTGTTGTTGTACCGGAACCTATGATAAGAGTTGCTGCATTTGAGATTACTTTTGTTCCGTTCTTATCTGTTACTACACATCTGAACTTATATCCGTTCCTTGCAGTTATAGCCGATACCGTAAGGGTGTTTGTGTTATATCCGGTCATTCCAGAATCAACCCATGAACTTCCACCGTCTTTGCTGGTCTGCCACTGATACTTAAGGCCTGTTCCTTCTACAGTTACACTAAATTTAACAGTAGTTCCGTCTGCTGTTGTAACATCATCAGGCTGGGATGTGATCTTAAGTTCTGTGGTTGTTCCGGAACCTATTATCAGCGTTGCTGCTTCCGATATTATCGAGCCTCCACTCTTATCGGTTACTACACACCTAAACTTGTAACCGTTTCTGTCCGCTATAGCTGATACTGTAAGAGTGTTGGTGTTGTATCCGCTCATTCCTGAGTTAATCCAATTATTTCCACCATCCTTACTTGTCTGCCACTGATACTTGAGCCCTGTTCCAGTCGCTGTTATACTAAAGGTTACTGTCGTTCCGGCTGCTGTTGTTACATCCTGTGGCTGACCTGTTATCTTTGTATCTGTTGAGGCTCCGATTATAAGTGTTGCAGCTTCGGATGTTACTGAACCACCACACTTATCGGTCACTACACATCTGAACTTATAGCCATTTCTATCTGCTATAGCTGATACTGTAAGAGTGTTTGTATTGTATCCGCTCATTCCTGAGTTAACCCAGTTCTTGCCGCCATCTTTACTGGTCTGCCACTGGTACTTTAACCCTGTTCCGGTCGCTGTTATACTAAATTTAACCATGGTGCCGGCAGATGTTGTTACATCCTGTGGCTGACTTGTTATCTTTGTATCGGTTGATGCTCCGATTGTAAGTGTTGCGGCTTCAGATGTTACCGAACCTCCGCTCTTATCAGTTACTACGCATCTAAACTTATAGCCGTTTCTGTCTGCTATTGCCGATACAGTTAGAGTATTAGTATTATATCCGCTCATTCCGGAATTAAGCCATGTCTTGCCGCCATCTTTACTGGTCTGCCACTGATATTTAAGTCCGACTCCGGTTACTGTGATACTGAATGTAACATCTTTTCCTGCAGGTGTTGTTACGTCCGCAGGCTGAGCTGTTATCTTAAGTTCTGTTGCTGAACCGATGATAAGTGTTGCAGCATTTGAGGTCACTGTCTTTCCTGTGCTGTCTGTAACGATACACCTGAATTTGTATCCGTTCCTGCTTGCTACCGCTGACACTGTAAGAGTATTTGTTTTATTTCCGGTCATGCTGGAATTTGTCCAGTTTTTTCCACCATCCTTGCTTGCCTGCCACTGGTACTTAAGACCGTCTCCCTGTGCTGTAATCTTAAATGTTACATTTGCTCCTGCAGGCGTTGTTACGTCTTCAGGATGAGCTGTTATCTTAAGTTCTACAGCTGACTTTATAGTAAGAGTTGCAGCATTTGATGTTATTATCTTTCCTGAAGCATCAGTTACAACACATCTGAACTGATATCCATTTCTGCTGATAGCGGCTGATACTGTAAGTGTATTGGTATTATAACCAGTCATCTTGGAGTCAAGCCAGGTCGCTCCTTTATCCTTGCTTGTCTGCCACTGATATTTAAGACCGATTCCGGTAGCGGTTATACTGAATTTAACTGTTTTTCCGGCTTCAGTTGTGATATCCTGCGGTTGAGCAGTTATTTCTATCGGGGCTGTAATGGTAAGAGTAGCAGCATCCGATATTGCTGTTTCACCATACTTATCAGTCACTACACATCTGAATTGATAACCATTTCTGCTGATTGCCGCTGATACAGTAAGAGTATCAGTGTTGTAACCGGTCATTTTGGAATCAATCCAGGTTTCTCCATTGTCCTTACTAGTCTGCCACTGATATGTCAGCTCATCGCCTGTTGCGGTAATTCCGAAAGTCACTGTTGCCCCGGCTATTGTAGTTATATCAACAGGCTGAGTATCAATTGAAATAGGATTTCCAGAAACAATTCTTACGTTCGGATCAAACACAAGTCGATACCATATCTTCTGGCCTTCTTCATCCAGATACTCAGTCTCAAATTCATAATGCCCGGGTTCTGTCGGTTTTGCAACATATGCAGTACATAAGGACTCGCAATTTGAAATATCCAAACGTGATAGCTTGTTATTGCTGCAATCGAGATCAATCAATTCTGTACATTCGCTTATATCCAGGCTTAAAAGATTATTCCTGAAACATTTAAGTATTTTTAATGATTTGCAGCCGCTTATATCAAGATTTGTTATATTGTTCCAGCTACAGTCTAAATCTTCTAACGCCTGATATACACTTACATTTAATTCTGTCAATATGTTTGCCGTACATCTTAAGTGACGTAATGGCTGATTTTCACTCATATACAGACTTGTTAAAATATTTTCACCACAACTAAGTTCTTCCAACGATTGACAATTGGTTACATCCAAACTTGTCAAAGCATTATCTCCGCAATTGAGGTATTTTAACGACTTACAATCACTTACATCTATGCTTGTCAATAAATTGCAACAACAATTAAGAAATTGAAGATCCTGGCAGCCGCTTACATCCAATCTTGATAATTCATTATAAGAACATTGCAGATTTATCAAGTTCTGACAGCCACTTACGTCAATACTTTCAAAAGAATTTTCACTACAATATATTATTTCCACCGCCGATAAAAGCTTTATCCCGTCAAGAGAGGTACAACCCGTATTTTTTAAATCAACAAAAGTAGCATTTGATACCTCTTCCGGTGAAAGAGTTCCGTCGCTATCATTATCAAAATTATCCGAAACATAATTTCTGAAAACTTCGTCGGGGAAATTTGTATCATTAATAAATATATTGGCAGTTACAGTAAGTGTTACTACATCTGAAATTTCTGAAACGTCATTTATATCACTTACTATACATCTGAACTTATTTCCGTTCAACTCTGCCTTGGCCAAAACCGTAAGTGTATTTGTATCATATCCTTTTATCTGGGTATCAAACCATGTATTTCCTTCATCTATACTGGTTTGCCACTGATACTTAAGTTCGTCCCCACTTGCCGTTATTCCAAATGTTATGGTTGTCCCGATATCTGTTGTAACATCTGTAGGTTGAACGTCAATAAGCAATCCTATTGTATTAAAATAGTTACCTTCTAATGCTTTTTCTCCTACTGTAATTTCTGATATATCTATGTCACCACTTAATCCCGAATACCAAAAAGCATGCGAACCAATTTCTTTTAGTGTAGATGGTAACAACAAAGTTGCTCCTTTATTAAATAATCTTTCTCCATCGCACCAACTACTAAAAGCATAGTCACCTACTCGAGTAATTCCTTCTGGAATAATCAAATCATCTACAAAATTACACCAAAGAAAAGTTCCATTTAAAATTTCAGTAACTCCTAATGATATTTTTATTTTTCCACCAAAACTATTACCGCAAAAAGCATGATTTCCAATATATGTTACGCTATCAGGAATATTCAAATCGCCTATAAAATTTGCTCCATCAAATGCGCTATCTCCAATATATTCAAGTCCTTCTGGCAAAATAAGATTTCCACTTAATTTGCTATTAGAAAGTGTAAAAAATGCCCTTTCCCCAATTTTTTTAATATCGTCATTAAATATAATACCCGTCAACTCGTTACAATCTTGACATGAATAATCTGCAACTTCAATCGTTCCATTTGCTATTTTCAATACTCCTGTCTTTGATCTAGGACAAGCCATTAGTTTTGTGCCATCTTTAGAATATAATACGCCATCATCTACTACATACTTTTCATTAGAGTCGCTAACAATAAATTCTTTGATCGGAGTTCCAATAATCATATTCGCATCAAAATCTATGGCGTCAGGTATGTATAATGCTCGTAAATGGTAAATAACCCGTCCTGACCTCAAATAAAGCCAGCCCTCAAGGCTGGCATAGGTTATTACCTTGTTTTTGTTTTTCTGCAACAATCCGGAAGTTCCTCTGACCACGGCATTATCCTGTTTAGTACGTCTTC
>JAFXXN010000174.1 GCA_017542245.1 Lachnospiraceae bacterium | reverse complement strand
GCCCTGCAAGAAGTTTGATGATCTCATGCTGTATCTTTGAGGTATCCTGTGCTTCATCGACACAGATATATCGGTAACACGCCCTATATTCTTCAAGCAGATCCTTATCTGCCACTAGGAGCCTGTATGCATATGTCAGCTGATCATCATAATCCATTATCTTCCTGTCCCGGAGGGCTTTCTGATAATCCGTAAAAATCTTAAGAAGAGGGATATTCTCCCGTTTTCCGACAGCTTCTATCCTGTCATCCGGCAGCATCATATTCTTGCAATATGTTATAAGGGTCTTTACCGCCTTGATATCACTTTCGGTAGGATACTCGTCAAGAGCATCTACAAGTATCCCCGTCAGGATCTTCGTCAGTTCCTTTTCATCACTTTGTAGACTGAACGGCGGTTTCCCTATCTTCTTTCCATATCTTGTGATAACTTTGGAACAGATACCGTTTATAGTCCTAAACTCAACCCTTGAAGCCAGCTCCTCACCAAAAATCGAAGCAAATCTTTCTTTCATATCCCTGGTTGCAGAAACAGTATAAGTCAGCACCAGAAGATTGTCAGGGCTGATATTCTTGCAAATGAGCATATATCCGACTCTGTGAACAAGAACCGTAGTCTTTCCGCTCCCGGGTACAGCAAGAAGAAGCACCGGACCATTGACCGTCCGAACCGCTTCACACTGCTGGGTATTCAGTTTTTTACAATATCTATCGAAAAACTCTTCATCTGTCATCATAATCGTTTACTGCTTTATTTACTTTTCTCTTCGATTTTCTGCCCATAAATAACTTATAAAAAATCATTTCTGTTGTATTAACCATTTTTCACGCCATTCTACATCCGGTATCACATGGCAGCAATCTGAAACCACCTCTCCGGCTTTTCTCCATCTGGTTAGTCCTTCTCTTGAAAGAATATTTTCTTTTTTCCACATAACCGGAACTGCCAAGTCAGTTTTCAAGGATATAAACTCTCTTGATATTACCTCTATGGCTTTCTTTAGAACTGGAGAAATATCTCTGTATCGTAAAAATCTTATTGTTTGTATTTGATTAATTCTTTCAATCATTTTATTTGAGATAGTTCTATTATTATAATATTTTCCCATTGTCCGGCTCAACATAAATATCCATCTATAAGTCTCATGCTCCATCTCGAGCCATTTAGGACATGTTTCATCTTTAATACCATAAACGCATCCAAATTTACTATCTTCATCTAAAAGATACACTTCATAAGGCGTTAGTTTATGCATTCATCACCTCATTATAACAACAATGTCAATCCCACAGCATAATCTCTTTTCCGACTCCCAAAGGGTGTCCACATTTCGGGCACTTTAAATTATTATATTCTCTAGGTGGTATTCTCCTAAGCTTTCCGCCACACTTATCACATATATGCAGATAATCCTTATACTTTTTATATTTTCCATCCAAGTCGCATTGCATAATCATCTCAGGATTGCGAGCTTTTATGGAGGATTTGTCAATCTTCTTAACGATTTCCTCGTTTTCATCTACAGGAACATACATTCCAAGATTTGTCTGTATCGAAATGTCCCTACAGTTCTCGCATACAAATACATCAGGATAAGCATCTATCACCCTGTACGGGTTTGCCTTAAGAAAATCTCGTATTTCTTCTCCAAATTCACCATTTTAGGCTCTTTTCCTTATGCGGTCATATTCAACCGGGAATGCATATCCTACTCCTATAATAAGATCCTTGCAAAACCCACAGCTTGAGCATAAATATTCAAGTGTTTTCCCCATTTCACACCTTCTAACTTGTAAATCCTTCTTGGGCTGATTTACCTTAAAGCTTTGCTTTTTATACCTACCTTATATTTTCCTTTTTTGTCTCCCTCAAACACAAGATAATTGCTTGGATATTCCTTTTCATCATACAAATCCCGTCTAAACCGATCTATTATCCTTCTGTCACTCATCAAAAGCATTCTTTCCTCTGGATTCATAGGCTTGAAGCGGATATCTTTTGAGAAGGTGTTATATATATCTTTATAGCGGAGAATATGTGAAAGACTAATTAACTCTTTGGGATTCACACTATCCCCCTGTGAGATTATCTCTTCATCATCATATTTTATGCTCAAGAGCCAGTGATATCCGTCTTCACATCCCCATTTTAATTCATAACTCTTATTGTCGATATTTTTTATCTTTATATTCTCCAGTTCTCTAATAAATGCATCTTCATGAGGAGACAAATGTATTTTGTAGCTGTCCTTCGTTGTATACACATTTATCGAAAAGCCATCCATAGATTCTTCTAACTGAGTATAAAAATATACATGATGCCAAGCATCTTCCCCAATAATAGTAAAATCCTTAATTCTATGCATAATACTCTTCCTTTTAATCAAGAAATTCCTCATATGGCTTTAATTCCCTCATAGCATATTCCAATGCTTGAGGGATAGTGTTATATCTCTTCAGAACATCCCGGTACAGTTCAGCCTTCTCATCGTATTCCGGATTATCCACCATAATAATTCCGTTCGAAATACACATCGGCAAGCTTATCTGAGTTTTCTTCTCTTGGAATTCCACTACGATATAATCTCTACTAACACCGCAGACTTTACCCTCGCCGTACTTTTTATGTTTAATCTTCCCGATATTAGACAACAAACCTACAAAACAAGAATATGCTTCTTCTAGCTTCTGCGAGTCAGCCAAAGCTCTTTCATAAGCCTGTCTCAGTCTTTCTGCTATAGACTGCTTCACAAGATGCTCCTTCTTTTCCTTTGAAGACAGCTTGTTATAAGATATCTTGTTAAACAAATCATAAACATTACAACAATATATAATATCAAACAAAAGGATATGCTTTTCCATATCAGGATGCATCTCTCCCTTGTAAAGGATATCCAGTCTTCCGTCAAATCTCCGTTTATCAGTGTCAAGCAATTCCGGACATTTTTTAATCTCCTCAATCACTTCATCACACATCTTATAAAACACATCCAATTTGATGTTATCACCAGTACCCCAGTCATTATAATATTCGATGCTTTCAGCAAAACTTTGGCATTGTACAGCCTTATACATGTAATGATGCTCAGGATCATTCAAGAAAAGCATAGCCGAGACTGAATGAGAGTTCTGTTTGTACAGGAAACTATCCGGAAAATACTTGTTTAAAAGCACATTGTGTTGCTCAAAGAAATCCGAAATAAGTTTCATCAGAACACTTAAATCTCCACCATCGTCAGCATACAGATCAATAAGCATCTTGCGGACAGTTTCTGGTTCTTTCTTTGCAAGCTCAACCAATCCCATAAAAGGCTGAGTATAGCTGTCTATAACGTTCTTAGTGCACTTCTTAACCTCATATAAGGCAATGGGCAAATCCTCCGCACTTGCTTCAAGAGCCTTTTTCATAAGCACTGGGTATTCTCGACATATCTGCCATTTATAATACTCCATGTGTTCTGCATCGTTCACGAACTCAAATTTATCTATGTATTCTGTAAATATTTGATTTAGATTATCTTTATTCATAGTAATCTCCAAAAGTTTGATCAGCAATTTCAAATAGCCCAAATCCTATAACTGCTAAATTGCCATTTTGACCTGATCTTCAAAAATCTTAATCTCGTCAAATCTTTTATTCAGCTCAGTAAAAATCAATTCTTTGTCAAGATTTTCCGTCAAGAATACTTTAGTAGTTTTATATGCAACCCACCAGTTTGAATTCTCTTTTTTCTTTCGTCCGGTAATGGTTTCAATGTTTCTGCATTTAGCCCTAAACTCATCATTTGTATTTTGGAAACTCACTCCCAACTGTATCTCAACACTTTTCCCGTCATTATTTACTATTTCATAAAAATAATGATTATCAGTATTCCATCCACTTCGAGCGTTCTGAATATCTGGCAAAATATCTGACATAGCCTTTGTCATAAATCTTGTATAACTGCGATTACAGCTATCTGGGCACTCTATAATTTCTGTATTCTGTTTTGTCCACTCCAACAAAATACTTGCAATCTCCATAAGGCGTCTTATCTCATCCGGTGTCTTTTTGCCAGTCAAATCAGGTGGAAACTCGGATACCAAATAAGGAACCATAACTCTTCGCAGTTTTGCACTCCACTCTCCTAAAAAATCTGCTATCTTGGGCCAGTCACCAGTATTCGCTATATTCACATTCTCAAGAACACAAGTAATCCATGAGCTCTTTAAACCATCACCTCTGTCCCAATTAAGTTGTTTTTCTAGTTTCTGTTCAATCTCAGCTTTATTCTGGAACAATATATCAAAAGCCTTTTTATTCTTATTCTCATCGCTATGACCCATATAAAAATCCACCTGGGCTTTTTCATATGATGCTGTACAAGAAACCGAAAATCCACTTATTCCAAAGGCTCCATTGACATATCTCATTTCTCCCGGAGTATTATTATTAAATGATTCATAGTTATTCTTTTCTTGAATGATCGGAAGTACATATTTCCAGAAATTTAATCTAAAAGCAGGTAAACTTCTCTCTGTCTTTTCTTTCGACTTAGGTGCCACATCAACAGGAAGATCTTTAACTGCCCAGATTTCTCTAATTCTATCTTCAATCAGTGACGTTCTATCCCTGATAGTTCTTTCATCCCAATAATCTTTTTCTATAACTTCTTTTGTGATTTTTAGGTCAACTATATCTTTGAGACCTTTCTTGCCATTCTTTCCTTCCTTCTTCTCGTTAAAGGTACCATTACTGACAGAACTATTCAGTTTTGATTTCAACAAAGTCATATTTCCAATTTCATATATAACTTTACGCCTAACATTTTCAGCTTCCTCGGGTGATTCTATCATCTGACCATCAACACCGTAAACATTTACAGAAGACCAATTTTCTTCCCACTTCTGAGGCATAATATGCTCTAATGTATAAACATATTTTAGTTCTTTAACATCCATATAGTCAGCAGCTTTGCTTCTCAGATAAAGCTCAACCCAGAACAGCAATAATGTTGGAAACTTATTCATTGTCATTTTACGAAGGCCACTTTTAAAACTATCCTCCGAAATATAGATACTTTCAGCAAAAATATCTTCCGGTTTTTTCTTGTTTTCAACTAACTGCAGGCACTCCTTATTATAATTCTTTGTACTTCCCTTACAGATAGCAGTAATCACTATATACTTTTCCAGTTCAAACAATTTATGGTATAAGTCGCTTGCATTAAGCTCTTTTTTCTTAAACAAATATAGCTGTTGCAAAATATAAGGATAAAATGTCGATACTTCTAATTCAGTACAGATATTCATAATCCGCCCAATATAATTATCAAACGAAATTGCCTCATCTCCTTCAGCAAAATACTCTGCATAAACAGAAGCGTAATTGCGAATCATATTAAAGAATTCCTCTATTTCATCTTTTCCCATTTTAGAAACATGCTCACGATATTGTCGAGGCATTTCATCCATGTTATTATCTGATGGGTTAAAGAAACCTTCTACAACAGCAAACGAATGCAAGAATGTTTCTAAATTGCTTCTTTTCATACGGCCATACTGCTTTTGCAAATCCCAAAAAGACTTCGTTTGTTCATCCTTTAAGAATGCGGCTTCCCAAGTCTTTTCATACTCTTCAACCGCCATTTTTTCAACATCCTGATTTCCTTCTTTTCTAAGCAATTCTACATAACGTTGATATAATAAATTCTTTATTGTATCTTCGCTGGAAAGCCTTACTCCTGAAGAATTGACAGTATCAAAAATAGCCTGCTCGTCATCATCGGCCGCAAGATTTATATTTACAAGGAATTTACAAGCTGAACCAGTTAATATCTCCCATAAATCACTAAACATATCCGGTGTTATTTCGTTTAATGATAGCCTAAAAAAAGAATATGCCTTTACAATACTACTTGCTTCGTCATCTGCTTCTCCTATCTTTTCCCACCTATCATTTACATCATATATTCCCTGTATCACTTCATTAAAAGCAATTTTGTCCAATCTAGAATGAACAATTTTGACATTTTTCTGTTTCTTTCCTAATCCTCCTTCAGAAACAAATAGGAAATTTTCCATTTGTAGTTTACATTCACTTATCACTTCTGAATCATACCCATATTTTAAAGCATTTTTTACAGCATGGTCATAGCATGCTCTAAGCAAAATACTCAAAGTTGTCAATCTTTGCTGTCCATCAATTATTAGGTATCTAGGAACAGTCCCAGCAGATACAGGAACGTTTTTTAATATAATCGAACCTAGAAAATGTCCTCTATTCTTATTTGAAAGATTTTCAAATAACTCCTGCCAATTATCTTTATCCCACACATATGCTCTCTGAAAAAAAGGAACATCATAATAAGTCGGTGTTGTAATAAATGAAAACGGTTTATCTTCTGCGTGCATAAGCAACTCCTTACAATCTTCTGATATTATTTGCCTCGTATTTTCTTATCTTCTATCAATCCTTCTCGAATAAGAAATTCTTTGGCCACATTCCATTCTTTAGTTTTCTGTTTTATACCGCTTGCCCCATGGTACATGCTATCCAAGATATCATATTCTTTGTCAGCAAGTCTTTCCTCTGCATACTGGTAAAACTTATCTTTAAGTGGATCAATAAGCAAATTCTTTAATTCATCATGCTTTATTTTGCAATAAACACAATATATCTGAAATGCTATCTTATCTTTTCCTTCAAGGTCATGAAGTAATATTCCCGAAAGACGAGATGCAGTACAATAGTATGAAACAGGTATTCTCATAGTATTGGCGTACTCAAAAAGACCAGGATCTGCGTTAAATGTGTGATCTAAATATCTTTCTATCATGGCCGAAGCATCTCCAACAGACATATTTTTCTGATATTTTCCTCCAGATCTGTCAAATAAAACTTCCTTCTGTTTATCACTCATCTCCGGCCATTCTTCATAAACATATTCAATAGGTTCTTCATAACCTGCTTCTTTAATAACCTGCAGTGGATTTTCGCCTTGAAAAACAAAAGCCTCACGTTTAGTACGCATCTTCCCAGTTTTAGAATATTTTCCTGAAAACCTGTATCTATCACAATTCATGTTATTAGGTTTGAGATCTTTGCGATAAATCTGTGTTTCCTTGGACTTTTTTACTTTTTCATCCCATTTCTTTTGTTCTGCCTTACTTCTTTGATAAGTATAGTTTTCAGCAGATTCTAATTGGGCAGCCTTGAGATTAGCGAGAGTTTCTTGACTTTTTAAAATCTTCATTCTTTCGTTGTTTCTTATTATTTCATTATCTTTTAATCGCTCTCTAATTCCCAATACTGTTCCTATTACTATCGCACCTATTATGACCAAAAGAAGTGTAATTCCAACAATTTTTATTACTGACAGCATTATTCTCCTCTGCTCCGTTCATTTCACCTATAAGCTTTCTATTCCAATCAGTTATTCAAAGGTAAGTAAAATAGGACGGCATCCACCAGAAACATAATATCATGCAGCTTCCGTAACCACGCTTCCATGTAAAACATTTACTATGTTTACTACAGTTTTGAGATTCTCACCAAACATTTCATTAAGATCATAGTTGTTAAACGGTTCTGTATTTACCATATCTGACAGTTCAACATCACCATTTTCCCTGACATAATTGATGATTGTCATGATAAATTCCTGCTGCTGTGAATTGAAGGTGTTGCCGTCAAGGTATTCGCCAAACTTCTCATTCACAGCTTCCTGTGATAATCCAATCAGACTGCGTACAAACGCCGCCAGGTTCTCGATACTGGTTGTCTGCAAGTAGTCTTCCTGTGATCCAAGCTCATGCCATAGGACATTTTCCAGTTCCTGGAGATCCTCATTTGTAATCGGTTCAAGGTTGTAAATCTTCTTGATTACAGGATTATCGCTATGCTCCACAAGATAGTCAATGACCTTCTCCCGATAAGTACGGATATCAATGGTCGTATCCTCAGGCTGATATTCCGCATCATCAATATCATCAGGTATATCTATATCAAACTGTTTTCTTCCGCTCCCCTTCAGATACTGCATCAGATCACGCAGAGATATTCTCAGCTTTTCAAGTTCTTCCACCGTCGGATCAGCCCACAGTTCCTCGCTCATAAGCTTCTTCAGATCATCTGCCTTATTTCTCACCTGCGGAACTGATGCTTTTTCATTTATCAGATACTGCGCAATCAGGCGGAGAGTTTTTACATGTGTTGTGACATTATTTATCGTGCCTGTCTTTAACAAGTCATTCTCCACATAATAGATTCTGATATCAAACGCCACTGCAAGATGATCTCCGCTCAAACCACTATCAAGCAACGGAGCAATATGCCTCTTCGCCTCCTTTACCATAACCGGAGACAGCGATACCCATATGTCCAGATTGTAATACTTGTCCACATATTGCATAGCCTCACGTACTTGAATACGGCTGTCATGAGATTTTATCGTGACAACCTTTCCGTGAAGCTCATTCTTGATCGCCATATAATATGCCAGCAGCCTTGCATTCTGCTGATATTCCAGTCGCTGCAATTCATAGAGCATATCAATACGGACATTAAACAATCGCTGTGAAAGCGTCAGCATTTCCTTTCCCGGCTTGCCTTCAGGATTCTGACCAAAGTATTCAAAATTACCACAGTAATCAAAAATCTGGAATCCGCTCTTATTCCGTCCCGGGCCGTATATATCTTCGCAAAGGCGTGTGCCACGACCTATCATCTGAACGAACTTTATCTTCGAGCGCACTTTCTTGAAGAACACCAGATTCAGCACCGCAGGTACATCCACACCGGTATCCAGCATATCTACTGAAACTGCAATGCGGAACTCAGGATCTTCCTCAAACTTGATGACAAGATCATCCCCATAGCTTACGGAATAATCCACTAGCTGACAGGTATTGTCCGGATATTCAGGATACATATCATGAAAGCAATCCACGATCATCTGAGCGTGCTTGTGGTTATACGCAAAAATGATCGTTTTTCCCATAGTCTCTCCACCATCAACTCGAAGCCCCCACTGCATCAGTTCTTCAAGCACCCTGCGGCAGGTATCCTTATTGAACAGATACTTAAAAATCTCATTTCCCGGAATATTAAAGTCCGGTGTCGGTGGATCATCATCCAGATACTCTTCTAACTGCTCCAACTCTTCGTCCGAAAGCTTCTTCAGATCAATGCCGTTTGCAATCATATCCGAGGTACGGTTTCTCACCGTATAGCCCACCAGATACTTGTCATGTATCGCATCATCGAGAGAATAATCATAATTCGGGGTTCCTGCTTCACATCCGAAAATATGATAAGTATTCGCATCCACTTCATCCTTAGGCGTTGCTGTCAATCCCACAAGGAAGCTATCGAAATATTTGAAGATTGTTCCGTACCTATTGAAGATACTACGATGGGCCTCGTCGATGATGATCAGATCGAAGCGACCGGTCGTAAACCGCTTGTCTTCCGCATCAATATAATTGATCATTGTTTGATATGTACAGAACATCAGGCGGGCATTAAAATCCTTATCGCCTGCTGCTGACAGTTCGCAGATGCTCATATTCGGAAGGAGCTTCGCAAAGTTTCTCTTTGCCTGGTTAACAAGGGCAGTTCTGTCAGCCAGGAAGAGCATATTCTTCACCCAGCCGTTTCTGGAAAGAATATCTACCAATGATATAGCCACTCTCGTCTTGCCCGTGCCTGTGGCCATGACCAGAAGCCCGCGGCGATGTTTCGAGTTCAGCCATTCACATATTTTTGTAATAGCAATCTTCTGATATGGACGATTGGTAATATCATCATTGATCTTCAGATCCGTAATATCTCCGCGCTGTCTGCGCTGAACCATCAGTTCCAATTCTTCAAGAGAATGGAACGCCATAATATCCCTATCCGGATATATTCCGTCAATAATTCTCGTTCGGTAGCCGTTCGTGTAATAAAGCACGGGGCGATATCCGTATACCGCTTTCATACATTCGGCATAGAGATCCACCTGATGCCTGCCCTTTTCCGGGGATACCGATGTCTTCTTTACTTCAACTATCGCCAGAGGCTTACCATCTTTTCCGTACAGAACATAATCGCAGAATCCTATGCCCTGAGCATTCGGCATACCTTCAACTTTAATCTCGACTCCAGCTTTCGCAGGCATAACAACATTTTCTGTATCAAGGACATCCCATCCAGCTTCCTTCAGGTACAAATCAATGTATAGGCGTCTTGTGGCAGCCTCACTCATATAGGGAGGCTTCTGATAGGATAACGCATTACCAGTCTCTTTGGCTTCTATAAGTCCAACAAAATATGAAATGTTGCTCTGTGCAAGCTTCGCTTCCTTCTTTCTGACACTCCGCCCATGCTGTGCATTCATGCCCAAAATACGGACATAATGAAGTGTACTGATGATCTCAGCATCTTCGATATACGCCATTACTGTCGGGCTATCAATCAATTCCAACAAGGAGGCATTCTTTGGCTTTTTGATATCCGCCTTTTCAAAGATGTAATCAACGCATGATTCAAGCAGAGCACGGCATTTTTTCGCACTCTCCGGATGAGACTGCTCTGCTACAGACTCATTCAATTTGAAATTAAGCTCGCTCACTGTCATAAGCCTACCTCCTGTAACTTTTGTTTAATACCTGCAGTAGCAGGCATCTTAATAGATCATTTTTAACGCAATATTTTGATTTGTCGACTTGTTTAACAAAGTCCGTAAACTCAACCTGTTCATCCATAGATGGTACTATGGCCGGAAGCTTCTTTACCTTATTCATAAACAAATGCCCTATAGCTGAAGCATGCACATTTGCTCCCATCTCTG